>CAXHMP010000020.1:6273-17965 GCA_964017835.1 uncultured Alphaproteobacteria bacterium | reverse complement strand
ATCATATTGCGGTGTTCATCCGCCGACAGCCCCGTATCCAGCATCAAAACGCGCGCCCCCTGGGACAGGATGGCAAAGTACGATTTGATAAATTCGGGCGTATTGCCGGACAAAATCGCGACGACATCGCCCTTTTTCACCTGGAACCGATTGGCCAGGGTCACGGCCCGCTGTTTAATCTTGGTTAACAATTGCGCATAGGTTTCGCCCTGGCGGACAAAGAAAATTCGGTCTTTGTTCGTCATGCACGCCTGGTGCAGCATTTGGTATATGTTTTTAATCATTAATAATGACCTTTGTTGTGTTTATACTGTATCCGGGTTCCAAATCCTGCGTCCGGATATAATCAGCATAGCGTGATGTTGCGGGAAAAACAACCTATTTCATTGTCCTGGACGGGGCGGTATTTTAAAATCCCCTTGCGATTTCCCCGTAATTAGAATATACTAAGAACGCACCGGGTGATACCCGATGTGAGGTGTGATAACCTCCAATAGTTTGCTCCAACAATGGTTGGAGGGTCGTGATATATTAGAATAAACGACACTATACTATTGTAGTTATCAACCTCCAACCGCCCTTCATCACGGCGGATTTTTTAATTTGGGGGTAAAACGATGCCAGTGATATCGAATGAAACACGGCTAATCGGCGGGGCGATGCGCCATGGGCGCCGCATGAACCGCATCAGCCGCATGGATGCCGCGCGGGCGCTGAATGTGACCTTGGGGGAATTAGGGTTGATAGAGGGCGGCCGGATGGTCATCCCCCGCCGCGTGCTAAACAGCCTGATGTACCACGGCCTGCGCAATAAGTGTAAAAGGGATGAAAACGGTTCTTAAGTTTCCCGGAACTTAAGCCTCATTGTCATTGCGAGGGTGCCGGCAGAGCAACGCGGAGCCGGCGCCCGTGGCAATCCAGTAAATAATAAGGATATATGCATATTTATACTAGATTGCCACGCTGCGGTCGCCATCACAAAGGTGATGGACGCCCTTGCTCGCAATGACAGAAGTTTTTAAGAGCCAGGGAAGTTAAGAACAGAACCAAACAAATCAGAAGTCAGAAATCATAAATCAAAATCCCCCTTGCACAAAATGCGTGTATGCGGTATAATCCGGGGCGTTGACGGATTGGAACCTATGCCTAATCCAAAGGAACGATTCCATACGACAATATTCCCAAAAACAAAATCCCGGATTTCTGCATCTTTTTCCCCTTTGGTTTATGCCTAATCCAAACGTTGGGTTGTCTAGTACCTGGGGCGCACAAGTATGCGGTATGTTAGCAGTAGATGTCAACCCGACCGAAGGACGTTTGATTCTGCCGGATAAAACTATTTTGACATTTGACCCCGCGCCTGTTAAACACCTGTCCCAATATTTGGGTGACGGCACGGCTTTCATGGGATGGGCATGCATCAATTTTTCATATAACGATGGTCCCAAGTTAGAGGGGGTATCCCTGGCCAAAATAAAATGCCCACCTTTTGCCAAATATGTCAAAGATGCCGGGGCGGGTTATTGCCTGATGTGTCCAAATAGCACGGCATCAATGGTTTTGGATGGCAGTTCAACAAACCTATCGGAAAATTTCTATACAACCAATACCATATGTAATTATTGCATGCGGGGTTTCTACCGCGTGGGGACCGACACTACATCTTGCACACATTGCCCCAACGCGGGCAACACCGATGGTGACGGGCATTTGGGAATTGGGCGATGTTATATTGCCGCCCCCGCCGACGGCACGGATTCCACCGGCGCGTATGTTTATCACCTGGGGCGATGTTACTATCAATAATCCGCCGGTGACGTGGGTCATAAAAAAATCCCCGCCGGCGGCGGGGATTTTTTTATTTTTCGCCTTGGCGGGCGGCCGCGGCAAAAGTTTCCATTTCTGTCAATTTCAAACCGTGCGATTCAAACATTTCAACCAGATTCACGGCCTGGGCCATTTTGCCCCGATATGTGGCAGATGTTTCCGCCGGATTCAAAGATGCGCCGCCTGTCTTAAATTTATTCACTTTATTCGTCATATTCAATGCCTCTTATAAAAACATCTCTCTGACACGGGATGATTATATAGCCTTAATATTATTTTGTCAAGACCAAAGTTATCCCTGCCCTGTCCTTTAATTACACCCATACATTCCACAGTCATTGACCGAATATTCTTCGACCGCGATGGCCATCGGCGCCGCCTTGGGCTGTTCGGTATAATGTACTTCTTTGACAACCCGGACACGGCGGTTTTCCGCATTGGCAACGCCATCGGGTGTTGGAACCTTTAAATCTTCTTCGCCGGCAGAAACCGCGACAATCTGGGACGCAGGAATACCGTATTGAATCAGCATTTTTTGCACCGCTTCGGCACGACGTCCCCCCAGGGCATAGTTATAATTTTTTGTCCCCATGGTATCGGTGTGACCGACAACCGAAACCTTGATATTTTTATTATTCTGGGTTGCGGTGGCCAATTTTTTAATCAATTCCTGGTATTCGGGCTTGATGGTCGATTGATTGAAATCGAAACGTATTTCAAAGATTTCTTCCATCACATGCTGTTTCGGTTCCAAGGGAATCTGTTGAACCTTGATCATGGTCTTTTCCCCGGCGGCGGCCTGAATCTGGTCCAGGCGGGCGTTAATTGCCGCCAATTCGGACCGCATGGCCATCATCATATTAATAAACTCTTCACGGGTGACCAATTCGTCACCAATCATCGGGATTTCATCGACCGGGGCCGCATCTTCGGCAACAGGTTCCACATCCGGACACGTTTCACCAATGCAATCACCACCATTGCCAATGCTGTTATTGCTGTTGGTAATGGTCTTGTCCCCGCCATAGATGTTTTGGTTAAAGACCATCGGCTGGACCGGGACCGGATTAATCAAATGTTCGGGAATATTGACATTATTGACAATAATCAAGCCTTCGCGCGCCGGACTGGTGTTTGTCATGGCGTGCATGTTGCGGGTATCGGGATAATATTGTTCATCGGATTTAACCGTACGGGATGCCGTTTCGTTCGCGGCGGCGTTTTTCGTCGACGTGGCTTGCTTTTTCGCCACCACCTTGCCCCCGGTGCAATCACGCAGCGCGGTCAGCGCCCGGTTAAAGCGTGCGCGGCATTCGGCGGCGGTTGCCACCTGGCCGGATGCGGTTGCCGACAACCAGCAATCAAATTTTGCCTGGGCTTCGGCCGCCAATTCTGGATTATTATCGGCCGCGTCATTTTTCAATTGGTCCAACAAATCATTATAGGCGTTGTGCAATTCAAAGCGCGTTTGTTCATCGCCAATGCCCCAGTTATCCAAACTTTCGGGGAACGGTACCTCGCCCGAGAATGCAGCCACTGCCTTTTGCGCGAACATTTCGCCCATTTCGGGATATCCACTGGTGCGGGCATTATAAATGGCGTACGACCGATAATTCATCGCCAATTGATTTAAAAACGAATCCTGGTGCGGGGCGCTGTACACGTCCAGGGATTCCACATAATCGACCGTCGGTGTCGACATCGGTCCGTACGACATGCCATCGCCGTTCATCCCGGCACATGCCGCCAACGCCGCACAAGACGCCGTCATCATCAGACGCGCCAATATGGAATGCAACGCACAAGATTTGGTTTTCATGCTTTTCCCCTTGTCTTCTTTGCCATTATTATACGTTTTTCGTTTGATTGAGTAAAGAGAAAAAGTATCCCCACAAACAGTACCCGCAAACCGGCCCGAATCGACATAAAAAAATTTCAATTTTGCCCCTTTTAAATTCTAATTATAAGAGAACTTTCCTATAATTTTTTAACAAAAAATATGATAAATTTTATCCGATAAGTAATTGTAATCAGTCAATAATTTTAGCAGAATAATCCTATGAAATTTTTCCTAGCAAATGATAAAAATTCATATATAATTAGAATTGTAACAACGGGTTGTTGTTACTGGACTTTACAATCCATAGAGTGCGCCAGGAATACACTGGCATAAAAACATCCAGCCCAAGGTTGGAGTGTGCCGAATATATTGAATAAAGCACGCAATTCACTCGATTGTTGTAAAGCTCCAACCACCAAATCTGACTTTGGCGGTTTTTTATTTAATGGGACGTTCGCAGTCTTGTACTTTTCTCTCTCCACAAGATAAAAACAGCGGGGCTGTGTCGTCCCGCTTTGCTTTATTCATCGCTTAATTTTTCAAATCTGGGCCGACCATCTTTGATTTCAGACCACATTTTGGCCGGCCGGCACCATATCTGGCCATACGCACCGATTTCAATCATGCAAAAACATTAGTCCGCGTTAATCAGCCCAAATCGGGTGATATAATTAAATGAAATGCCCATGATAAAATTGCTGCCGTATACGTCGGCGCCACGCGCCTTGGCCAGACGATATTGCACATACGGACCCATAGTGAATTTGCCCCACAGGTTTGTATCCAACCGCAAAACCGCGCTTAAATCCCGTTCCAAATCCGTCGACACATACCGGGAATATCCCAAATATTCGCGATAATATCCGTTGGTGGACAATTTGACACCTTCGCGAATTTTGTATTCAACACGCCATCCAAATTCTGCGCCATATTTACTGTTTTGTTCGGCGGCATCGGTAAAGTCGTATTCATACACGCCCGACAAATACAAATTTTTGATAATCGGATGGTCAAACAATGAAATCCCGGCATTGGCACGGACCAGATTTTGCCGCGGGTCGCCCGCAAATTCGGTTTCATATTGCCCCCCGACCGTTGGCCCAAATTTAAACCCACCAAATTCCCATCGGGCATAGGACAAATCGCTGGACAATAAAATCTTGTCGGCATTTTCGTCCGACGTAGACGGCCCGTCGTATGGCTTTAACGTCGTTTCGCCATATTCCATAAACAGGCTGTTGTCCCATTTGAATTTGTCTTTCTTGTACTCCAGAACCATATCAGCAATGGCTTTGATAAAATCCTGGCTGGTCGCCTTTAGCGCCTGGATTGGAGAGTCAGTATATTGCGCCGCATGGGTAACCTTGGTCTTGGACCATTCCAATCCGATACGCCGAATAGTCAGGAACAGTTCGGTTTCCTGGGGCTTTTTGGGTGCGGCACCGTCTGTGTCCGCGCCAAATGCCACAACCGGCGCCAACGTCATAGCAAAAACGAAAGAGATGCGCTTCACAACAATACCCCATCAAAAAAAATTTACATACCTGCCTGGGACGACGCCGGCCACAGACGCAATATCCCGTCATCGTCGGAATATCGCCACCCGGCATCACGCATGGCGGCGGTAAACCCGGCACGCGATGCCGCAGAAATTTCGGCAACAATTTGACGCGGCATAATGCGACGCGTATTTAATTCAACGCCCATATTGCGTGCCACGCCCGAAACCGCAATCCAATCGGCCAATCCACCCGGCACAGCAATCACCACAACCGACATATCGGTTGATGACAAATCGCCCAACCAATTCATCACACCGGCTGCATCCAGCCAAGAACGTGCGGCATCCCGTTCCAGTGTCATTGTAATATTTGCCGAATACGTCGTCGCCGACAGTTGTTCATTATCAATCCCCGATGACGCAATCAGATTGGTTAAATCAGCATCTTCGGTCGATTGAATCAAGGCATCAAGTTGCCCGGTATCGGCATACTGGCCCAAAACATCGCGGACAATTTGACGGCGCGCTTCGCTGATGGCCATATTTTTGGCCGTGGCGGCGGTGTCACTGGTGACATTTACGGATGCCGTTGATGTCAATTGACGCGCCCATCCGGCGGGCATCCCACCCGCCAGACACAACATCGTCGCCGCCATATATCGCACAATTTTGCTTTTCATTTATGCCGCCCCACACATCATTTATCAGAACCGCGCGTTCAATCCCACACGAATTCCCATCGATTTGTAAAACGATTCTATTTCACCATTTGCCGAACAAACCCATCCCGGGCATTCTTTTTCCAGTTTGTCGATATTAATCGCAACCGGGTCGCCTGTTTCCGGATTTAACATGTCCGCCTCGGTCTTGCCGGCATCCTGCCACTGTTTCAGATGGTCGTTGTAAATCGTGGTGTAATAAGATTCGTTCAGATAAGATTTGGCATCCGCATCACTGACCGTGTAATAATCATACGTCAGCCCGACTGTCAATGACACACGGCTGCTTAACGCGGTCATCCAATTCGCCCCCATTCCAAAGTGAATGGCCGAACCGATACCGGCTGAATCTTCGACACTTTTCGGATGCGCCCAATCGAAACGGTACGGCTGGTCGCCTTCGGCATTATATCCGGGCAATCCCAATTCCACACGCGCATTCACGGCGTTGTTCGTGTTAATCGCATAATCAAAATCCAACGCGACATAGGGTCCCGACCATGCCACTTCGTACGAATGGCTGGTCCCGGGCTGTTCATAATAATACGTTCCCGCCGTGCCTACATTTGTCGCGCCGCCATGAATTGGCAGCTTTTCATCCGTATTCGCGCGCCAAATAACCGATTCGTTACCGGCCGCATCATAAAAGATGATAATCGGATCGCATTGAACTTCACCGCCATCAACCACGAAACATGCCGCCGTATCCACCGACAGACCGTAATTCTTTTCCGTTTCCAATTTATATTTCAAATACCGGAACCCGACCGACGGCGTGATGCGTGCATTGCCCCACTTAAAGAATTCTGGCAATCCAACCCCCAGGTTAAAGCCCAACATATTGCCGCCCTTGCTGGTGCCAACTGACAAACTGTGTCCCACCTGTTCGCCAATAACGTTGTTGTTTTGGTCCACCCACCGGGTGATGAAATACCCGCCGTTGGTGATATCGTCGTCAACCATGGACGAATCGCCCCACTGCATCCCGTATTTTAATCCCGCCGTCACCGCCAGCGCCGTATTACCAACATTGAAATTATATCCACCCGTCACGTCCAGAACGTTCCACGACACATCGTCATAGTGCAGAATACTGCCCGATTCCTTCATTTCAAAGCGCCATTGGGCCGTTTCATGCGTGATACCGGCGTCCAGGGTAAATCCCTGTTGTTTTTTGGACTTGGCCGCTTTGTTGGTATTTTGCGCCACGTTGCCATTTCGCGCAGACGCAGTGGTATTGTTACGCGGGGCGCTGTACCCATTTTGGGTCATCGCATTACGGTTGTAATATCCGGAATTTTGATACCCTGTATTCTGGGCATAGCCACGCTGCTGGGCGGCATAACCGGTCTGGGCGTAACGCGTTTGAGGCGACTGGTACCCGCCGGTATAGTACGTTCCCGCCGCATGGGCCGCCGGCGTCATTGCCGCCACAGTCCCCACAATTAAAAATTTTGACAATCCTTTCATTATCCAATCCTGTCTTTCATTACGCCCTATTTTATCATAAAATTGTTGAAAAAGAAAATGCTTCTTGTAATATTTTCCACATACGGCGACGGGATAAATTCCCGCATATGCCTGGCGAGTATGGCGGAACCGGTAGACGCGCTACCTTGAGGTGGTAGTGGACGCAAGTCCATAGGAGTTCAAATCTCCTTACTCGCACCATATAATTTCTGATTTTTCCGCTTGCCCCGATTTTTATAATTTTGCTAACATCTCTTATATAAGGAATGAAAAGGCTCTTGATTTTTTTCATCGCGTGCCTGGTGCCGTTGGGTTTGCCCGCGGCAACGGATACAGAAACATCGGCTGCGCGTGCCGCGCGGCGTGTCGTCGCGTCGCCCGCCACATCACGGGGGAACACCACATCATCGGCCTCTACTGCAACAACATTGACAACCGGACGCACACCGGCCGCCATGACATCGGCATCACGCGGCACGGCGGCGTCCACGACCGGGCGCAGTGTGACCCCGACAAACGTTGAATCCCGCACCGCCACGCGCACGCCGGCCGTGTCCCCGCGCGACAATGCGGTTCAAACACGCACCGCCGTACCGGCCCGCACAGTCGTGCGCACCCCGACAACGGCCACATCCACGACATCGCGCGGACGCAGTGCCACAACACCGTCACGGGCGGGCGCCACAACCAAGGCGACAGGGACCGCCACGGCCCGCGCAGCGATTTCCACGACACGCAACGGCGCCACATCATCACGCGCGGCGTCCAGTACCACGGCGGCACGTGCGGCAGCATCGGCGTCACGCATTTCGCGCGCGGCGGCACTGGATACCGACGCCATCGCCCAGGTCACCGGCAAAGACTATAAAAAATGCCGCACCATTTATTACGAATGTATGGATGAATTTTGCGCGAACAAAGACAGCCAGTTAAAACGTTGCGCCTGTTCGGCACGCCTGCACGATTTCGACAGCATCAAAAAACGCCTGGGGCAAATCGAAGATAAAATGTTGGATTTCAATCAACGTCTGTTGACGGTCAACATGGACAAAGAAGACGCCGATGCCCTGTATACCGCGACCGAGGGTGAATTGGCGTTCCAGCAACAGGATACATCGGCATCAAAAAAGATGCTGGACGAAATTGCGGCCAAATTAAAAAAGAACTCGGCTGATGCGGGCTTGGACCGTGACCTGACGGCGATATCGCTGACGCTGAATACGGATGCAGCGTTTGATAATATCGATTCGATGCTGGGGGCGGACACCGTCGCCAAAGAAGGCACCGCCCTGTACAACGCGGCGCTGCCGGTTTGTCGTGAAATGGCGACCGAGGTATGTGATGACGACGCCCTGGATTTGGCCATCAGCGGTTATCTGATGATGATTGAACAGGACTGCAACACCGTATCCAAATCGTACGAAACACAAAACGACCTGGCCATTGAAAAAATCCGCGAAGGCAGCGCCCTGCTGGACATGTCGCGCCTGGACGTGTACCAAAAACGCAATTCGGATGATATTTTGACCTGTAAAAAGAAAATGCTGACCATGCTGTCCGATTCGTCGGTCTGCGGTGAAAACCTGGGTAAGTGTCTGGATACAACGGGGCAATATATCGATCCTTCAACGGGCGAGGCATTCTTGACCATCCACCTGGCGGATTTGGGTAATTTGCTGACGCGGCCATCGGGTACGATGAAATGGACGGATGCACCGGGCAACAGCAAATTTGTCACCTATTTAAATTCAAAAAAGAAGTATTTGGAACCGGCCATGGAAAATTGCCAGGACGTCGCCGACACCGTCTGGAATGAATTTATCGAAGACGCCCTGGCCCAAATTAAATTGGCCCAGGAAGATAAACTGGAAGACATGCGCCAAAGCTGTACAAAATTGACCACGCAATGTTTGACCAAGACATCGGAATCATTGTCGGACTTTGACGCGCGCGCACTGTCTATTTTCGGTGTATCGGCGGACAAAACGGTCAACGAAATGTGTTCTTCGGTCAAAGAGGCATGCACCGCCCTGTTGAATGCCACCGGGGGGGCGGATACCAACGATTGGGAAACGGGTATGACCGACATCGCGACCGATACGACATATGACACGATAATGAAAACCTGTCGCGAGGTTGGACGCAACTGCATCATCCAGTCGTGCAAATCAATTTCGGGTAACTTTGGCCTGTGTGAAAATATCGATACGTCCATTAACCGCAAATCCATTATTAACCGGACGGCCTGCTGGCCCGAGGTTCTGGCCTGTGTCCAAAATGCGGGTAACGATTCCATCAAACGCATCTATGACCGGTTGTATGCCAAACTTAATGGCGATATTGGTTCTTATTATAAAGCCCTGTACGGCGAAGAGTACACTCTGTCGGCCCCCCTGTCCGCCAAAGGCAAGGCTGCTATGGTTTCCGATATGGACTCCCTGGTAGCGGCCGTATCTGGTGATAAAACGTCTGAACCCGAGTGGTGTACATTTAATGACGAAAACAAAAACTGCATTAATGACATCTGTTACGACAAATGTCGGGAAAAAAACGAAGACGGCAACTTTTCGGACGCATGCATGTCATGCCGTTTGGCGGAACAGATTTGGGGCAATTGCGAATTTGAACCAACCACAGACTTGTCAGAAGGAAACGCACATAACAAAATTATCACCGGCAAAAACGGTAACGCAGATACATTGTTGGCCTGGTTTGCAAAAAACACCGGAACCAGTGATGACGATGAAAGTTGCCGCGATACAACATGCGGTCCTGGATATATGAGTATAATGAATGACAACGGCGGGATGCAATGCGTTTCCAGGGAAAAGCTGAGCATAAAAGAAGAACGCATCTGTCTGGAAGACAATCGTATCGATATTGATACATCGGGTTCTGGCACAGAGAAACCTACGCTTCAAAATTGTTGTCAAGAACAAGATAACTTTTCTCCAGGCACCCAAGGCTATGAACAAGATACGCTTGGATATAACTGTTGCACCACCGGGAGTACAGAGATTTATATATCATACGGGGATGCTTATTATCCAAACAAACTAAACTCACAAGTCACAGCCACATTTTGTTTTCCCGATAATTTGGGCAACGACGATAAGTCTAAGGATGCTATCAGCGACAGCACAACCTCAAATATGGTCAAATATGTTGCAAAATATGATGATAATCATTATTTATTCTGCCTGGGGACAATGGGGGATGAAAAAAGAACCGTAAGCAACACATTCCCCAGTGGGAACACAATTGAATGTAAAGGTAATTATATCATAGTTTCAACTCTAACCGGCCGAGGTTCCAGCAATTCAGTATATTATCTGGAACCAACATATAATGAGGGCGCAATCAATAACGAAAGGTTGAAAATTTATAATTACTTTAACACCGCAAAGTTTAATGCTAATCATGAATATTGCGTATATACAAGCAGCGGCTGGCAAAAGAAAAGAAGAAAAGGAAATGTCATAAATCCCGACACGGATGACTCTGTCACCCCTAACGATTGTGAGACTCCGCCCCCTATGCGTTGGCAGGTTAGAATAACCCGTCCGACTCCAGATTCCGGTGGTGGTGATGGGGGTGAGCAAAACCCGGAATAGATTCCCAGGTAACACCTCACAAAAAAACTTGACAAATTGTGATTTTTGAAATATATTATTAAGTGAATACAAAACATACGCAGCAAAGGAGTCACCAGATGCGTTTCACAAAAAAAGTTTCCTATAAATTGGCCAAGCCGTTAACGACATTGGCGTTGGTCGCCGCCTCGTTCGGCTGTAACAAAGAAAATGACGATCCGATTGTTCCGGAACGCGACACAGCCGTTTATACCTTTAATGATTTTCTGTTTGGCAAACCCGAAGTGATTGAACAAATCGGCCGTTCGGCTGATTCTGCAAACATTCGCCGGGTTATCTTGGAAAGTGATGATTTGGGCTGGGGTGCTGGTATTAATACGACAGAATTGCGTACTCTGGGGGTTGAACGTTTGATTAATACCGCCAAAGAAGAAAATCGTTATAAATTTTCGGGCCGCAACACCTTGTTTGGTGTCGCCATGGATGACACCAATCCCGAAATCTATAAACAGCATCAGATTGACAGTGCCTGGTTGGCTGATTTTGGATTTGATTTTAAATTGGGCGTTTTTTACGAATCACAACGTAACAAACAGCGTTAAAAATCCGGCCAATTTGGCCGGATTTTTTTGTTGCCTAAGTCCCCTGATTTTTTTATCATCATTTTATGATGAAAAAATATAAACTCGTCTTTATTTCTTTATTCACGTTTTTATTATCCACCAATTCCCATGCGGGTTGC
>CAXHMP010000020.1:0-5957 GCA_964017835.1 uncultured Alphaproteobacteria bacterium | reverse complement strand
GAAGCTGTTTAATCCAAGAAAAAAACATAAAAATTGATCGGAATGATTCAACAGGCCAGAGGTCATTGAGATTACGTATCCGTTATCAAGATGGTTATTCTTGTGATAATACCTCATCATTTTTCCCAAAAGACAACTTTCTGATGTCTTCTTGCGCTCCCAAATTTATCGACAGGAATTTTTATTCTTTCAAGGGTGTTTATACCGAATCTACGGGTGGCAAAAAAATATTTGAACCTAACTACTCCCCAACATTTTCCTCATCAACTTTTTGGACAGATAATTCTTTAAAAGATCTTACAACATTTTATGCCCAATGGACCCCACGGTTTAAGATTGAATATAAAATTAAATATTTAGACAACTCTCAGAGTACTTGGGTTATAAAAGACTGTCATACAGGTGACTGCGATACATTGTTAAAATATACTTATTCCTATAAGCCACAAGGTTATGTTTTTGACCAATGGGCCTGTTCGGCTACAAACGGCAAAACAGTTAATAAAAAAGAAGGTGACCCTTTAGCAAATTTGGCAGAACAAGTATTTTCTTCTTCAACTGCTGATTTACCCCCAGATAAATGGGTAATTCAGTGTGTCACACAATTTGTTAAGTGTAAAAAAGGCCAGTATTGTGATGCCAGTGGGTCGCATGACTGTCCTGCTGGAACCACCTCTGATGATGGTGCGGAGGCAATAACGAAGTGTTTCGTAAATGGCGATACTGTGTTCAAAGATAATGCTGGCTCATTTTCTTTGCCAATCGTTAATAAAATATATTACAAACAATAACCCAACCCGTGCCTTGCCACCTGGGTTACAAAACCCATATGCCAGTCAAATGGTTTGATTTCTGACTTCTGAGTTCTTGATTGTTTTGGTTCTGTTCTTTATCCCGCAGGCTCTTAAGTATCATTGTCATTGCGAGGGAGCCGGCAGAGCAACGCGGGGCCGGCGCCCGTGGCAATCCAGTAAATAATAAGGATATATGCATATTTATACTAGATTGCCACGCTGCGGTCACCATCGTTCGCACGATGGACGACCTTGCTCGCAATGACAGGAGTTTTTAAGTCCCCAGGAGATTAAGAAATCAAATCAGAAGTCAGAAATCAGCCTTGCAAAAAATCCCCGCCTCTGGACCCCGCGGTTATCTTAAGTCGTCACCCCGTCGAAGGACGGGGTCCATTGTGTTCAACATACGACAAATTCTTGGGAATACTTAAACCCCCAGAATTCAAATTCTGGGGAACACAGTGAATTCCGTTCTTTGAAACACAATTATTAATTGTTTTTCAAATTCATTGCCGGGATGACAAGAAAGTGCGCAAGAACCTGGAATATTAAGAACAGAACCAAAGCAAATCAGAAATTTAAACAATCCCTGGCCAATTCCTTGTACCTGATAATTTATAACTTATCCCTTATAAAAAATCCCCGGCGGTGCCGGGGGATTTTTTTATTCCGTTTCTTCTTCGGTTTCTTCGTCGTCTGTATCAACGGCGTTTAAATCAATTTCCTTTGGCACGCCCAAAATATCTTCGATTTTTTCCGATGCCGCATCCAAATCAATTTTATGCAAGACGGCAAATTCCTGGGCCATACGTTCCAAGGCACGCATATATAATTGCCGCGCCGAAAATGTCATTGTATCGGCCGCGCTGCGCCGTTGCAGGTCGCGTACAACCTCGGCCAGTTTCATGGGGTCGCCCGAATTAATATTCTCTTCGTACTGGGCGGCCCGACGCGCCCAAATCATACGCTTGGCACCGGCCTTGCCTTTGGCGGACGCAATGGCTTCGTCCATTTTCTTTGACGTAATTAACGGACGCAGCCCTGAAATTTCCGCACGTTCCAATGGTACACGCAATGTCATGTGATTACGTTCAAAATCAATGACCAATAATTTAACACGCTGGTCCGCGATGGTTTGTTCTTCGATACGTAATAACTTTCCAACGCCCTGGGTCGGATAAACAACATACTGGCCGGTTTTAAATTCTGTTTTTTTACTTGGCATAATGCACCTTTTACGGTTGTCATTCCCTCTGACCCCGGTATTATACCACAAAACAAAGCAAAAAACAAATCCATGGATAAAAAATAAAACGCCCCACATGGGGCGTTTTATTACCGAATTCGGCGCATTGTCCCGGTACGACGCAGACTGGACCCGCGGTCCGCCCCCGTTGATACAGATGTCGGCAAAGCGCAAACCCATTGGCCGCCCTGTAAAATCGCCGTTTGGCCGGATGGACAATTGGGTTTTTCCAGGCGCCATGCATAACAGCCGCCCTTTTGATACGACACATATGTCCCGTTATCCGCCCCATTCCGGGTATAGGCCCCATATTCCGGGTTCCAGCGGCCCGTGACTTCGCCACTGCACCATTTGCGGTCACCAAAGCATTCAATACAATTATTATCGGAGTCGCACAATTGGACCGGCGCAGATGTGTTTTGATATCCGCTGGCCGGGGATTTGGCATTCCCCATTGATTTACCGTTTTCCAAATCACGGCACCATAATTTTTGGCATTCAGCGGCGTTAATTCCGTCAATTTTACTGTGCGATGTCAACACATAGCCCACCCCACAGGATAAAAACTTGTCATCTGCACCCTGTGCAATACCAGTCATGCAAATCGCCCCAAAGACGCAAAAAACGGCCAACACATTTTGAATCTTCATAGAAAACTCTCTTTCCTTATGCACGTTCATTTTACCCTGTTTTGACATTTTAATCAATGGTAAAAATTACTGTCCCAGTCCGGCAGGCGAAAACCGGCCGATATTGTTAAATAATTCTTCGATTGCGTTCAGTTCAATTGCCGCCGGGATGGGTGTTTCACCGTCTGCAATTTTGACGTTGGGCAAATCCGCATCGCGCAAGACCTGAATCCGTGTCACACGATTCCCACGCACCCACGCCAATAAAACCGTACGATTTCCATATGTCACCGGCAAAGGGCCGCGCATGTTTTCATCCGCCCCGTAATAAATCCAGACTTCGTCACCGTAAATGGTTTTGACCTGGGGACTGCCGATTTTATCCAGCAACGCGTTCGTCGTTCGAATATCGGCAACGGCCGCATCCAAATCCATGGGAAAAACATAACCGCGATGCTTGGTCTGGAATGTGCATCCCGCCACCAAGACCGCAAACAGAAAGATTAATTTTTTCATGCCCATAATTTACACCAAATCACCTGTGACGCGCAATGAAAAAAATTTAAACAAGATATAAAAAATCCCCCGCATCCGGCAAACGGAAATGATTCATTTCCATCGGCGGATGCGGGGGGATTTTCTTATCCGATATTGATTTAGTTCAATGCACGGATAATCTGGTCATAGGGAATCGCACCCGGGAAGGCTTCTTCGCCGATAATCAGGTACGGTGTACCGCTGATTTCAAAGCGCTGGGCCAAATCGCGAACATTAATCAATTCACGCGCGACGGCATCGCTGGACATGTCTTCTTCCAATTTCTTGGTATCCAGACCGGCTTCTTTGGCCAATTTCATGACGTTTGCATGAACTTTTTCAGCGACCTTGGATTGATCTTTCAAATCCGCCTGGGTGTAATATTCGCGGTTCATCAGCAATTTGTCCAACGCGGCCGCTTTGTCATCACCCTGCAATTTCGCAGCGATAACAGCCTTGGCCGGCGCATCAGACAACGGTCCGTGAATCGAGAAGTTTTTCAACACAACGCGGACATCGTCACGGCTGTCCATAACGCGGGCCAGTTCATTGTGAACGCGACGGCAATACGGGCAGGAATAATCAGACCACAAAAAGATGGTGTATTTGGCGTCTTTGTTGCCCCAAATCGGCGCATCAGCCGTCATTTTGTCCATGTTCGAACGAACATATTTACGGATAATTTTGTTTTTTTCCGCATTCTGCTGGGCCTGCATACCGGTGACCATTTCCTGGACAATCATCGGGTTGACAGTCGTCAGATAGTACGGCATCACCAAGCGGCATACACCACCTGCGATAAAGATAATGGCCACAACGCGAACAATCTGTTGCGCCAATTTTGTCCCGGCCGTCGGTTTCTTGCTATCGCCCTTGAACAGCATGCCGCCGAACAAATACAAGGCAATCGCCAAGACCAGAACCAATATTGTCCAAGTCATATTTTTCTCCTTTTCTGTTGAACGTTTAAATCATACTGGATTGTGAAATAAAGCGCAAGCGAAATTATTCTTGTGGCGTGACACAATCATCAAATTTAAAGTCAAAACCGCAACATTTGTCGCGCCAGCGGCAGACCAATTCCCTGATTATTGCACGCGGCGCTTAAGAAACGCCCCGTCACATCCATCGTCAACGGCAATCGGTACAGACGCGCCGCATACGGTTCGCCGCATGATGCACACACCGCGCGCCCCGTGCGCGGCGACAGATAAATTAAATCTTGCCGCGTTCCGCATGATGCGCAATGCGATAAATCCAACGCATAGCCCAATTCACGCAACAATTCGATTTCCCACGCCAGATAGGATTCATCCGCCGACGTCCCCATATCCGTCAATTGCGCCACCAAACGCATCGTATCATGAAACAGCACGTCGTATTTTTCCCGTTCCGGCAACAACGCCGCAATCAAGCCAAACGCGGCATTCATCGCCCCCAGACGCACCGGCGATGCCATCAGTGGCGCCGCCAGGTTACGCACCGATTCCCAATGAAATGCCCCCAATTGTGAATCCAGCCGTGCGTTCCATGTCGCCGCCCCACCCTGGCCCACCATGGGTCGGTTTTTACGAGCCACGGCGGCGCCCCGCATCATGCCGCACAAAACCCCATAATCGCGCGTGAAAATACGCGCCAAGGCATCACGTTCACCAAACGGCCGCAGGTCGATTAAGATTCCATCTGATTCCAATTTCATCGCACAGGACAGTATACAAACATTTTATCCAAAAGTGTATAAAAATCGCTCGGAGCCATATGGGCTTTGGGCAAACCGGCACACCTTGCCGCAGAATCTGACCAGAATGCGGAATATATCCGCCTTTGATTATTTTTATTAGGAATTTTATCGTCAATACGGTCTAATTCGAATAATAACAATTGTCGACATAGACCCAGGTGCCGCTTTTATCTGTGACAGGTCTGTTTGATTCTGCATAACAATGGGTGATTTTGGTCGGCGTGGCGTTTGAACTGACCGGGATGCCATTCGAATCCGCCGGACATTTTACGCATTCGAGCAGCCGGTCATAATACCCGGGATTGCATACGCATCCATAACCAATACGAAATATATATCCGGGGTTTGTACACTTACAGGTGGCGTAACAACTTGAATCAACGGTGCATGCCCCCATCGCCCCAGCACTGGACACACCACAATAATGCATCCACTCATCATCGGTACATGGGTGCGCAGCACAAATTTGCACGGCATCAGCGCCCCGAGGTAAAATCGCCGCACCCAAACCGAGGTTTGGATTAGGCATAAAATCAGAGGGAAAAAGATGCAGAAATCTGGGATTTTTATTTTGGGAATGTTGTCGTATGGAATCGTCCCTTTGGATTAGGCATAGGTTTCTTATCCAAACGCACAGATTATACCGCATTGAGGCGTTTTTCGCAAGGGGGATTTTTTATTTCTGGTCTGGTTTGGGGAACTTAAGAACCGTTGTCAGTTTTTTTTTGCACTTATTACGCAGGCCGCGGCAAATCAGGCTGTTCAACACGCGGCGCGGGATGACCATGCGCCCACCCTCGATACGGCCCAATTCCTCCAAACTAAGCCGCAGCGCCCGCGCGGCGTCCAGGCGGCTGATGCGGTTCATGCGGCGGCCATGGCGCATTGCACCGCCAATCAATCTGGTTTCATTCGAAATTACTGGCATTTCCATTTTCCCCAAAAATTAAAAAATCCGCCGTGATGAAGGGCGGTTGGAGGTTAGAAACTATTACAAGAAATAGCGCTGT
>CAXHMP010000019.1:0-18089 GCA_964017835.1 uncultured Alphaproteobacteria bacterium | reverse complement strand
CAAATTCCACACCACGCACAGGTTTCCCGTGTCGGACAAACGGGGAATCCCCCCCGGAAAGTTCAAACAATCCCGGGTGTCTTGGCGACGCATTTCATCAATTTCGGCGTCCGTGTATATTTTACCAATGTTATCATAATTATCAGGGGCCAAACAGCATTGTCGGAATTGGGAAATATCCAGGTATGACGCACATTGTCGCATGGTTTGGGCGCTGATGGCGATAACATTGCCAAAGCCCGCGCCCCACGGCGTCAGCGATAAAATCAACCCCAACCAGACCTTCATCATACACAACCAATTAAACAAAATGCCGCCAATAAATGACGGCCGGGGAGTTTAGAAATCATATCTGTTAAATGACCCTGTGGTTTTCCGTATAAACGTCTTGTATAACCAACAGCCCCCCGACCAACAAGGCCAGGGATGACATCGACGCAATCGCGCCGAAACATCAATTTAACGATGCAAAACGCACCGAACAGATATGGGCTTCTAACAACCCCGAAACCAACATCATGGCTTCTGGGGAAACTATACCACGTTTCGGCAAAAAAAGAAACCGCCAATTGGCGGTGATGGGTTAATTCGACTGACCGGCTTCCCCCGGGCGCCGGGAAAACAGCGCCGACGGCCGATGGCCCGCACCGGTGCGCATTTTGCCGGTGTCGACCACCCGCGGGGCAATGGTGCGCCGAAACGCAGCCGGAATTAATTTGCGCCCCAGGATGATTTCATAGACCTGTTGCAATTCGCCCAGCGTAAATTCGGCCGGCATCATGTCAAAGACAATGTCTGTGTATTCAATTTTCCCGCGCAGCCGGTCAATGCCCATCCGGATAATGTCGGCATGGTCAAAGGCCAAATCATCCGCCCCCAGCATGATGTCACCGGCGTGCAGCCGCAGAACCCCATCCGAATAATCGATGTCAAACCATTGGGCATCACGGCCACCCGCGTATTCCAACTGGGTCTTGTCCACCAACGCCATGTATGCGATTGAAAACACCCGCATGCGCGGATCACGCGCCACCGCATCGAATGTAAAGAGTTGTTCCAAATGAATCCGTCCCCCCGCGCCCGTTTCATCGCGCAGCACGCGGTGCGCCGCATCCAGTGACGTTTCATCAATCCCCACAAATCCCCCGGGCAGATTCCATTTGCCCATTTGCGGATACCCATCACGGCGAACCAGCAAAACACTGAACGATTTTTGGGGCGCGCGGCGCCAGTTTTCGGCCCCGCGGTTGGACACGGAAAAAATCAGTACGTCCGCCGTCACCGATGGCCGGTCAAATGCCGCCGGGTCATATGATGCCAAAAATTCGGCCTCGGACGCGAAAGATGGGGCAGGGCGGGTCATCATTTCTCCTTGTGATAATACTTTTGTATTTTCGCAAGAATCAGCGGTCTTGTCAAATCTTTGACAGACTGGGGCCAACTGCTGCGATTATCCATATAGTCTAAAACCATTTCCGGGCGCCAATTTTTGCCGTTATACGCCCGCGACGCCGCAATCGTGTCACAAACCATTTCTTTGACATATTTTTCGGGTATCGGCAATAATTTGCCGTCGCTGCGGTCGACCCAGTATTCCCAGTGATGTTTGTTCCGGTTGGTGTGCTGGACCCACGACAGGCTGTATCCCGATTGACGTTTTTCCACGTTAATGGGCGATTCAAGACCCGCATAAAACCGCGCCAGGCGAAATTCACTGGGGCGAAATTTCGACAGGTCATGGGTTAATCCCTGCCACACCAGGCCGTATTCCCAGCATTCACAGAACACATAGTATTTATGCGTCCAAATCTTTTTAAAATGTTTCCAATAATTCATTCGCATTGTTTAATTTCCTCTGACCTTCAAGACCGGCGGCATCTGCGCGCGTTTAAACGCCACGGCGCGATATTTGTCCCAAATCTGGCGTTCGATGTCTGTTGTCGGCGCCGCCCCGGATGCCATTTTCTGCAACATCGGGTCCAGAACGCTGTAATCTGGCATGGCGTCGGTATCCCGTTGATTCGGGGACAGTTCCGCACTGGGCGCGCGGGCAATGATACCACGCGGAATTTGCGGATACAAGTCGGCAATCTGATAAACCTCGGTCTTGTATAGGTCCCCCAGCGGCATGACCGCCCCGCACGTGTCCCCATACAGGGTGCAGTATCCGATGGCGGCCTCGGACTTGTTGCCACAGGCCAACACCATCCAGTCATTTTCATTCGACAGCGCCATGCACACGTCGGCCCGCGCCCGGGATTGAATGTTTTCAATCGTCACGCGGCGGCGCGGCACATGGGGCAGGGTTTTAATCGCCGCATCCACCCGCGGACCGATATCGATAAAGCCGTGCGGATTGCCGAAATTTTGCGCGCATTGGGCGGCCAAATCAATGCTGAGTTGGGATGTATTTTCGGTCGCCATCATGTACGTGTGAACGTGCCGCGCCCCCAGGGCCTCGGCCGCCAGCGCCAGCACCAGCGCCGAATCCATCCCGCCGGACAGCCCGAACACGACATCGTGAAATCCCCGGCTTTGCACAAATTCACGTAAATCGGCGACCAGATTTTCTTTGACCAGATTTATATTTTTCATTTTTATTTCCCCCTTTGTTTCGTCAACGCCCGCGAATGCGCCAGGCGCAGTTTTTGATGATTAAATTCATGCACAACGTCATCGATTTGGCGTTCAATCCCGCGGCACAAATCCGCCAACACGGTCACGCTGTATCCCCGCGCCAGGTATCCTGCAATCGCGTATTTGACGCAAAAATCACTGGCGACGCCCATAACATAAACCCCGGCCCCGGCGGGTTTGATGTGGCCCAATGCCCGGGTCATTGCCTCCGGCGCGGCCCAGACATCAAATTGGTTTTTCATGACGCGCACGGTATTTTTTGGCAAATCCAAAACCGATTCCCATCCACGCGTTCCACGGATACAGTGGGGCGGGAACATCTTGCCCTCGGCCGAGGTGACATAGGTTTTGGCATCATGGGTGTCAAATGTGGCAATGACCAAATCCATCTGTTCCCGATGCAGAAAGTCGTTGGCCGGCTGGATTAAACCAGATGCGCCCGTCACCGCCAATTTGCCATCCGACGCCACAAAGTCATACTGCATGTCGACAATGTGTAATATTTTTTGTGTCATTTCATCATCCTTTTTGATTTTGTGTTTTTTATCGTGTGTTGACGTTCAGTGTCATTTCCAGGCGCTGCATAAACAACCCCTTTTCCAATCCCGCGACATAAACGTGCGGATTTTTCAGACGTTTGTGCGCCGCATCTAATCGCTGCAGGTTGCGCATCGTGTCGGCCGCGATGTCCGAAATTGGGCGGTGCGCCGCGTTCATATCGACCGCGCCGTTTGTCACCACCCGGCTTAACGGTTTGTAAAACCGTGTGCCGGCGGCGAACGTCTTGGCCTTGTTGGTCGCCGTATCAACCGAAATGATGGGAAATTCCAGTTCACCGGCGCTTTGGCTGACAAAACCCGCACGGGTGATGACGTCACCGTTAAAATTTCCCATCGCGTCCAGCATGCGAACCGTTTCGGTCGCCCCGGGAATGGTGTGTTTAATCACGTCCCCCGAAATCTTGATTTTGTCGATGTCGCCAATTCTTTTCAGTTTGTAAACACCCCCCAACGCCGGTTGGTCCGCAGCCGTGACCAGGTTTGTTCCCACCGCATAGACGTCAATCCGCGCGCCTTGGCCCCGCAGGGATTCAATGGTATATTCATCCAAATCGTTGCTGGCCACAATTTTGCAATCCGTCATGCCGGCCGTATCCAGCAATTGGCGCGCGGTAATGGACAAATGCGCCAAATCGCCCGAATCCAAGCGAATACCGCCCAAACGAACACCCGTGCGGCGGGATGCTTCTATTGCGTTTTTCACCCCGCCAATGGTGTCGTATGTATCGACCAAAACCGTTGCATTGCCCGGATTGTGCCGCAGCCAGTTTTCAAACGCCTCTATTTCTGTGTCGTGCTTCATCACAAAACTGTGCGCATGGGTCCCCACCCACCCCAGATTATACTTACGCGCCGCATCGGCATTTGACGTTGTCAGAACACCGCCCACCGCCGCTGCCCGCGTCGCATGGACCCCAAACATATCCTGGGCGCGGCGCAGACCGAATTCCATCACCGGCCGCAGCCCGGCGGCATGCTGGATACGGGCCGCCTTGGTGGCAATCAGACTGGCCGAATTGATGGCGTTCAAGATGGCGGATTCGATGACATCCACCTGCCACTGGGGGCCGGCGACGCGAACAATGGGTTCATGGGGGAACACCAATTCACCCTCGGGCACGGCGTCGATGGTCAAACTTAACGTGCTGGTCCGTAAAAATTCCAGGAATTCAGGCGTAAAGGTGGTCGATCCATCCGCATTGCGCTGTGTCCCCAGCCACCCCAGCGCGGCATCCGAGTACCCCCAATCTGACAACCATTCCAGCAATTCGCCCAGCCCCGCCGCAACGGTGTATCCACCCCCGAACGGGTTTTTACGAATAAACATTTCCGACACCGAATTATCCATCGCGTTGCCCGCCAAAAACGACGTCTGGGCCATGGTCAGATGATATTTGTCCATCCACAGTTTCTCAGGCGTACTGTCCCCCAGGATGTCCAGATATTTCTGACGCAAATCCGGGTCTGTGATTTGTTCGGCAATTTTATACAGGTCGTTGATATTTTTTTTCATGATTTTATCCCTTGGTTTTTCTTGTATTTTGGTTGGTTAATGTTGCTTTTGATTTAATGTCATGACGGTGGCGCGGTTATTCGGATGAATAAACTTTAGGGCGGACACGTCCCCCGCACGCAGCGCATTACGAATTGCGGTCGCGGATACGTCAATGACGTCTCGGTCGATATTGCACAGGTTTAATCCCGCCGCCGCAAAACGCGGTCCGTCAACTTCGCCGCCACAGTAATAGGCATCCGGCACAACACGCCAATTGGCCCAGACCGCGTCCAAAACGTATTTAGCCCAGGCATCCGCATTGCCTAAATCCGCCAACGCCCCGACGTTAATGCGTCCCCCGCGGCATTCGGCGCCAAAGACGCGGCGGATAAATTCCATGCGCGTCGCGACATCAAACGGATTTTTGACGGTGCCGGATTCTTGGGCGCTGCCCAATATCACAATGACCGCGTCACATTCGTCCAACATACGGCGGACAATCATTTCATGACCCGCATGAAACGGTTGCGCCCGCATGACCGTCAAACCCGTTTTAAATAATTTCATCGTGTTGCCTTTTGTTAATTACAAAATGATAATAACATTATAATTATATTATTGTCAATATGTTTTTATCAAAAAATTAATAACAAATAAAAACAATGTAAAAACAAAGTGGTAAGAATTTATTAAATTTTCATCACCGATTCGAAATTAGGAAAATTTGGATAAAATTGAATGAATTTTGGTGCAAAAAAACACCCCGATGGGGCGTTTGATTTTTGGTGGGTGTTAAGGGACTCGCTCGCCCGGCGCATGATATGCGCCGCGGCTGTGCGGCATTCGTTGCGTTTCGAACGGCGTGCAGATGCACTTGTTCTCAACGACTCTTGGTCAAACCCCTTTGTCGGGGTTTTCGTCCCACACCCCCGGCAAAAATAAACCCGGGACACGCCCGGTTTATTTTTGGTGGGTGTTAAGGGACTCAAACCCCTGACCCTCTGCGTGTAAAGCAGATGCTCTAATCAACTGAGCTAAACACCCAAAACACGCCTGATTATAGCAAACATTTTACCGATTGCAATACTAATCTGGGCCGCCCGCCGCCACCAGGCGCCGATACAAATCAACCGTCGCCGCCGTCATCTTTTTCGCGGTATAGCGCGACAGATATCGTGCATACCCCGCCACCGCCAGGCGCATGCGCGTGCGCGACGATGTAATCAATTGCGTCATCGCCCGGGCATAGGCATCGGTGTCAATCTCGAATTTATCCGTCATGGGGACCGTCATCGCCGCATCGCCAAACATTTCGCACAGGCCCGCCGCATTGGTCATCACCACCGGCAGGTTGTTGGCCATCGCCTCAATCCCGGCGAAACTGCATGCTTCGGACTGGGACGCAATCAATACCGCATCAGCCATCGCATACAACGCATCCATATCGGCCGGCTTGGCCAACCCCACCCGTTTAATCGGCAGATTCGCCATCTGTTGCCGCATGGCATCGTCCGGCGCGCCGCCACCGACGACGGTAACTTCTATCTTGTGCTGGGCGGCAACCTGGGCAATGGCGGGGATAATTTTGGCAAATCCCTTGTGCTGGGCAAAACCCCCGGGGAAAATAAAACGAAAAACATCGTCGGATTTACGTCGATTGCGCAATGCCGGCCGGTCAATCCCATTGGGAATAACCACGCGGGGCCGGGTGTTTTTAATCTGGTCCAGCCATGAACACGCCGCATCACAAACCGATACAACGTAATCCATATTAAACAACGGGTCCACCCCCGGCATCGCCGGCGCGCCCGCGGTCGGCAAACAATGCAACACCGCCATCGTCCGGCAATAGATTCGCGCCCGTATCATATACGCCAAGGGTTCGGCCCCCAGACAGTTGCTTTTGACAATGATATTTTTCATCGACGCCAGGCGCGGCGCCACAAAGGCGAACACCGCATCAAAAATCGATGCCGCCGGAAATCCCAATGGATAGGAAAACACAACATCATCCCCATCAGATTCAATCCGGACATCCCGGATGTCGGGTGAAAAGACCCCCAGAATCCGCATGGTACGGATATTTTCCGGATAATGGTCGCGCAATATGTCCAGGTAACGCAAAACACCGCTTTGAAACCGCCCATCGCGCAAGTCCAATTCGATAACATGAATAACTGGGTCTGATTTTTTCGCCATAGGATGACTATAACAACTAAACTTTTAAAAATAAAGTCAATCCGCCAAAAAAATACCGTGCCAGTTTCCCAGCACGGTATTTGGGACACAGCCCTTACTTGTCCCGGATTTGGGCGTCGCACTTGGTCGCGACACGGTCAATCACGGCGTTCTGGATTGCGGTCAAATCCGCATCCGACATATTTTCGTGCGGAATAATGGTTATCGTCAGCGCGATTGACTTTTTCCCATCACCCATGTCAAACGCGTCAAAGACGGTGACGTCGGTTATCCGCTTGTCCGCCGATAAAGCCGCCGCAACCAATTGGGACGCATCACGCGCCACATCGGTGATAAAGGCAAAGTCACGGGTAATCGGTTGAAATTCCGTGATGGGCGTCTGGACGCGCTTGCGCCGCGCGGGCAATGCCGTTACATCATCGACCACAGCGACATAGACGCGATTTTTAATCTTCCACGCGCGGCGCACCATGGGATGAATTTCACCAAATTCGGCAATTTTTTTGTTGCCCATATACACCGCCCCATACCGGTACGGATGCGCCCAGCGCGGCGGATTTGACGCATCAATACGGACATTTGCCCCCTGCATCAATGCCATCACATCCGATTTCACATCGAAAACGTCCACATCCCGGTTGCGCCGCATCCAATGACGGGGCGACGTCACCCCCATGCGCAGGATGACCAACTGCGTATGCTGGTCCCCGGGGGTGTCCCCGTCAAAAACCGTCCCCAGTTCAAAGATATTGACGTCGCCGTATCCGCGCTTTTCATTGGCGGCGGCGGCGTTCAAAACATTGCCCATCAGTGTGTTGCGCGCCGTGTCCAAATCTGCCGTGATGGGGTTGGCGATTTTAATAACCGGCCGGTCTGTCAATAATTCTTCGGCGGCGGCGTTGCCAAACCCGAACGACACAGTTTCCAGTAATCCACGCGCCGCCAATAATTCTTTGGTTTTCAAATGCGGAATCTGGGTCGCGGCGCACAACGTATTGGCCGCCCGAATGGCGCCCATTGCCGCGATTTGGTCGTATCCATGCATCCGCAGCAATTCCGACACAATATGCTGGGGGATTTGAACGTCCACGCGCGCCGACGGGGGATAGACGGTCCATGTGTTGCCGTGCGCCATCACCACAAAGTCCAATGCTTTTAGAATTTCCATCTGTTGCGCGGCGGGCATATCAATCCCGGCCAGTGTCTGTAACATGTCGGGCGTGTATTCAATCTTGACGTTTGGGGTGACGGCGTGTCCGGCAAAACCGCATCCGGCAATATCGCCGCCGCACGCATCCATAATCATATGCGCCGCCGTGGCCAGGGCCGGTCCCGTTATCGTGGGGTCAATGCCGCGTTCATACCGGTATGACGCATCGGTCGACAGGCCCATGCGCTTGGCCGTTTTGCGGACCGCGACTGGGTCGAAATACGCGCTTTCCAAAATAATATTCGTGGTATTATCGGTTGTCATCGCCCGCGCGCCGCCAATAACGCCCGCCACGGCCAAAATGCCGTCCGCGTCGGCAATCACCATGTCGGCATCTGTTAATTCGTGACGTGTCCCGAACAGGTCGATAAATTCTTCGCCCGGGCGCGCGGCACGAACGATAATATCGCCATGAATCTGGTCCGCATCGAAACAGTGCATCGGCTGGCCCATGTCGTAACAGATATAATTGGTCGCATCAATCGGCGCGTTTTTGGGGTTAATCCCAATCGCGGCCAAACGGCGCGCGACCGACGCCACGGACGGCCCGTTTTTAATCCCCCGGATTTCACAGAACCGGTACGTCGGACACGCATCCGTTTCAATCCGAACCGCGCGGTCGGATTTAACCTGGAACAAATGCGGGGCGGATTTCGCCCGATATGTCCCCAGACCCGCCGCCGCCAAATCACGCGCAATCCCCGACACCGACAGATAATCGGGACGATTGGGGGTAATGGATGCCTCGAACACGGCGGGGGCGGGTACCAGCACGGTACCCACGGCGGTGTTTGCCGGCAATTCGACAATACCGTCATGGTCGTCGCCAATCCCCAGTTCACGCGCACTGCACATCATGCCGTCGGACAGAACGCCGCGCAGTTTGCCGGGTTTAATTTCCATGCCGCCCACAACGCATCCAGGCCGCGCCAACGCGGACAGCATTCCTGCCCGGGCGTTCGGCGCACCACAGACCACCTGGCGCAGGGTGCCGGTCCCGTCATCCACCATCAGCACATGCAAATGGTCACTGTCGGGATGGGGGGCGCATTCAACAATTTTCGCCGCAATCGGGGGCATGGGCGCGTTTAGGTCATCCACCTCGAGTCCGATACGCGTCAGCGTCGCCGCGATTTGTTCCGGCGTCGCGGTCGTATCCAAATAATCGGTCAGCCAATCATATGTCCATTTCATTGTTCAATCCCCTTGAAATTAAAAACCGTTGTTGCCAATCCAGCGCACATCGCCGTCATAGAATTTGCGGATGTCGTCCAGGCCGTATTTCAACATCGCCAGACGGTCCCACCCAAATCCAAAGGCAAATCCCTGGTACACGTCCGGGTCAATCCCACAGTTTCGCAGGACATCGGGATGCACCATCCCAGCCCCCATGATTTCCAGCCATTTGTCCCCGCGCCATTTCATATCAATTTCAATGCTGGGTTCGGTAAAGGGAAAGTACGACGGCCGAATGCGCAGTTCGACATTGTCCATTTCAAAGAACCGGGCCAAGAACGCGCGCACATCCGCAATCAAATCCCGCATGGTGATGTTTTTGTCGATATACAGCCCTTCGATTTGATGGAACATCGGCGAATGGGTGGCATCCATTTCCTTGCGGTATGTGGCGCCAATGCCGAAAATCTTGATCGGCACGCCGTCGGTTTCCATGGCGCGAATCTGGATGGCCGACGTCTGGGTGCGCATGACGTTGCCGTTGGGCAGAAAGAACGTGTCCTGCATATCGCGGGCCGGATGGTGCATGGGCGTGTTCAATGCGGTAAAGTTGTGCCAGTCGTCTTCGACCTCGGGTCCGGTAGAGAGGCTATATCCAAACGATTCCAAAATTCCGGAAATTTCGCGCAGCGATTGGGTCAGCGGGTGCAGGGCGCCACGCCGTTCGGGTTCGGCCCCCAATGTGACGTCCACCCGTTCGGATGCCAATTTTTCCATTAACGCGGCGGTTTCTAATTCGCCCTGACGCACTTTAAATGCCTCGCGCAGGGCGGCATTTTCCACATTCAGTGCCGCGCGCGCATCCGCATCCAGATTTTTCATATCGCGCAATTTCGCGGTCATTGTCCCGTTTTTACCAAACACATCGGCATACAGCGCCGTCAATTCGTCCAACGATTTAATCTGCTTAATTTTATCCAGCATTATTTCCCCCATGCAAAACAAATAAAAGCCGTCAAAAAACGGCCTTTATTATAACAAAACAAAACCTGCCGCCAAGGCTTATTTAGATTCGGCGGTGGTAAATCGTTTGGCGGCATCCACCAATTTTTCAAAATTGGCATCCGACGCATAGGCCATTTCGGCCAAGACTTTGCGGTCCAGCGCAATGCCCGCCTTTTTCAAGCCGTTCATGAACTGGCTGTATGTCAGGCCATGCACACGCACAGCGGCGTTGATACGCACAATCCACAAGGACCGGAAGTCGCGTTTTTTCACGCGCCGATCACGATAGGCGTACTGACCCGCTTTTTCGGTCTTTTCACGCGCCGCGCGATAGGTGGAATGATGACGGCCCAGGTAACCCTTGGCACGCGCCAGAATTTTATTGTGTTTCTGTTTGACGGTTGTTCCGCGTTTAACTCTTGCCATAATACGACCCCCTTGCTTATTTCAAACCATATGGGGCCAGGATTTTCGCCTGCGGCACCATGTTTTCGTTCAGATACTGCGGCTTGGACCCGGCGTTGTTTGCACGCTTGGACTTTTTACGCAGCAGTTTTTTGTGGGCGTTTCTGGCGACGCGGATCTTGCCGGTCGCGGTCATCGACGCACGCTTTTTCAGGTACGATTTTGTTTTCAACTTTGGCATTTTCTATCCTTTTTTTGGTTGATCCGGATGGCAATGCCTTGCCATTTTGGACCATAACACCGCGTCATTGTGGCATATTAATTGAAAAAATCAAGTTTTTATTGAATGTTTCCTAATAAAGGGCTAGACTAAGGCGCGATGAGCCAGAATAAATTATCTTCCCGGGTGTATGCGTTGGTAAAATCGGCGGCGGCGGCGGCAATGCTGCCGGTGCTGTTTATTTACGTGATGATTGCCAAGCCTGATTATCATCTGATGAATGCCCTGTCGCATGTGGTTGTGCCGGTGGCGACGGCGGTGGGGGATGTGCTGACCTGGCCGGTGCGGGTTGTGGGCCGCACGGCGGAAAATATTCGGGACATGTCGGCCCTGCGCGCGGAAAACGAAGAATTGCGCGCCGCCGTCGCGGCGGCCCAACGCACCGCCGTTGCGGCCGGTATCGCCATGGACGAAAACGCGCGGCTGTCGCACGAATTGGGGGTGGCGCGCACCATGCCGACGCGCACCATCATTGCCGATGTCACATCGGATAACCGGGCGTTTCACCACAATACCGTGGCCATTAATCGTGGAACAACACATGGCGTGCGTCCCGCCATGGCGGTCGTGGCGTTTGACGGGCGTCTGATTGGAACCGTTATTGATGCCGGGGCCAAGTTTGCCCGTGTACGCGCCCTGGGGGACGCCGACAGCAATATTGCCGTCCGCATTGCCGGGACCGAAGTTTATGGTTTTGTATCCGGAAACGGGTCAGCGACGCCCCGTCTGGAATTCTTGAGTCAACCCGAATTTATTCCTAAGGCCGGGATGAAATTGGTCACCAGCAATATTGGCGGCGTCTTGCCGGCGGACATTGCCGTGGGTGAAATTGATTCATCGGGCAACGGGGTTATTGTTGCCAATCCGACGCGCGACGCATCGGTTATGGTTTTGGAATTCAACAACGGGGCGGAATATAAATGAAGACCGCCTGGATAGGAATTTTTCGGGCCGTATTTCCGTTTGCAACAACGCTGGTCCTGTGGCGGCTGTCTGCGCCGTTTTGGAACCCGGGCGGTGTTTTGGCGCTGATACCGATTTTCTATTGCACGTTTGTGCGGCCGGTGCGCTGGTTTATGCCGTTTGGGTTGTTGGTATGCTTTTTAATTGATTATAAATCCAACACGGTTTTGTATTGGACGGCGATGTACTGCGCGCTCTATGCCGCGTACGGGTTTCAAAATTACATTGATTTGACGCGGTGGGACGGGGGCGCATTTCGGGCGTTTGTGGCCACGTTTGGGGGCGCGATGCTGGTGCTGTTTTTTATGCGCACGGACATGTCGAACCTGGCCCGGACGGTCTGGCTGGTGTTCTGGGCATCGGCGCTGTACACCCCAATAACCGCCATTATCCAAAGGGTGCGTCATGATTGATAACGAAGTCGCCCGCACCTTTGACCGCCGATCGGCCCTGTTTTTGACAGGGGGGGCGGTGCTGACATCGGCACTGGTGCTGCGGATGCTGCAGATGCAGGTGTTTAATTACCAGGATTATAAAAAGAAAAGCGAAAACAATTCCCTGCGCGTGCGGCCCGATTTCCCCCAGCGGGGCAAAATCCTGGGGGCGCAGGGCGGCATCATTACGCGTGATGTGCCGGTCTATCGCGTCTATGTCATTCCCGAAGAGGCTGATGATATCGACGCATTAATCACCGACGTGGCGGCGGATTTAAAGCTGCGCGACCGGGCCGTCAAACGCATTCGTGCCAAAATAAAGAAACAGCCGCGGTTTCAACCGACACTAATCAGCGACAAATTGGATTGGAAAACACTGGCCGCGGTCCAGGCGAAAAACCGACCCGGTCTGCATGTACGCAGTGGATACGGCCGCAGTTATGAACTGGGGCCGGCCGGCGCCCAGATTTTTGGATACGTTGGAACACCTGACCGCGGGGGTCGGACGGCCGCCTTTGCCGCCACCGGCATAACCGGCATGGAAAAAAAGTTTAACCGGGAACTGTCCGGCGTCCCCGGCCAGACGGTGATGATTACCAACGCCGTCGGACGCGTCACCGGCGAAGACAAGTCCCAGCGTATCGACCCCAAACCCGGCGACGACGTTCACACCACCATCCGTATGGATGTGCAGAAAACATTGTATGACGCCCTGATGACACATCGGTCGGGGTGCGGGGTGGTGTTGGACATTGCGACCGGCGACGTATTGGCCATGGCGTCCGCCCCCAGTTATAATCCCGGGGCCTTTGGCGACGACGATGGGGATGAATATATCGCAACGCTGCGCCGCGACCCGGCCAAGCCCTTTATGAACAAGGCGGTCGAAGGATTATACCCCCCCGGTTCCACGTTCAAAATTGTGGTTGCCCTGGCCGCGTTAGAGGCGGGCGCCGCGACCGCATCGGAAAAGATTTCATGCCCGGGCCACTGGGAATACGGTGACCGACGGTACCATTGCTGGAAACGGGCGGGGCATGGCCCCATGGATTTGGCCGACGCGTTAAAGCATTCGTGCGACATATATTTTTACCAGATGGCCCTGCGCATCGGGATTGATTCAATCCGCGCGATGGCGGTAAAACTGGGGCTGACGGAAAAATACATGGATGACGTTTTATCGCGCGAAATGGCGGGCGTCGTTCCCGACAGATATTGGAAGGAAAAACATATCGGCCACCGCTGGGTCCACGGGGACACGATTATTTCCGGCATCGGCCAGGGATTTATTTTAACCAACTGCCTGCAATTGGCGGTGATGACGGCGCGCGTGGCGTCCAACCGCCGTGTGGTGCCGCGATTGATTGCGGGGCCGGCGCCCACGTTTGAAAAACTGGGGCTGCAGACGAAAAACGTTCGCGCCGTTTTAAACGGCATGGACCAGGTCACCAAACGGGGCGGCACCGCCAGTGGCGCCGCCATCAACGTCGGCGGGGCGCGTATGGGCGGCAAAACCGGCACGTCCCAGGTGCGTAATATTTCCCGCGCCGAACGCCTCAGTGGGGTGTTGACCAACGAACAATTGAAATGGAACATGCGCGACCATGGATTGTTTATCGCGTATGCACCGACAAAAAATCCCAAATACGCGGTCTGTGTGATTACCGAACATTCCGGATCGGCGGGACCGGCCGCCCAAACCGCAGCAAGCGCACTAAAAACAGCATTGGGGGAAAAGTAAAATGGCGCGTCACACCCGTGTATCCAACGCATCGATGATGAGTTTTCCTGAAAAACTATCGCGCTTTTCGTGGGGTCTGTTTATTCCGATGTGCCTGGTGCTGGCGATATCCATTATTGTGCTGTATTCGGCGGGCGGCGGCGCATGGCGGCCCTTTGCCCTGTCCCAGGCGGTAAAAATCCTGATGGGGTTTGCGGTGTTTTTCGTGGCCGCCTTTTTCAACATCAAGACATGGATTAAATCGGCGTATCTGATTTACGCGGTGGCCCTGGTTATGATTGTGCTGGTGACGTTTGTGGGCCACACCGGCATGGGGGCGCAGCGGTGGCTGAACCTGGGGATTATTCATGTCCAGCCGTCGGAATTTATCAAGATTGCGCTGGTGCTGGCATTGGCGCGCTATTTCGCATGGATGAATTCGGTGGAATTGTCCCAGTTTAAAAATTATCTGGTGCCGGCGGCAATGCTGCTGGTGCCGTTTGGATTAATTGTGATGCAGCCGGACCTGGGTACTGCATTGTCATTGGGCATGATTACGGTCGGCGTGTTTTATATTGTGGGCGCGAACAAGAAATGGTTCCTGATTGGGGCGGTTTTGGCCCTGTGCGCCGCGCCGGTTGTGTGGTTTGGCGGTCTGCATGATTACCAGCGCCAGCGTATTATTACATTTTTAAACCCGGACCAAGACGCCCGCGGCGCCGGATACCAAATCAACCAGGCCAAGATTGCGTTCGGGTCGGGCGGCATGCTGGGCAAAGGGTATATGATGGGCAGTCAATCCCAACAGTCATTCCTGCCGGAAAAGCAGACGGATTTTATCTTTACCATGCTGGGTGAAGAATTCGGATTTGTGGGCGCGTTTGGCCTGTTGACGCTGTATGCGATTATTGTGATGGTTTTGTTTTGGTGTGCGAAAACATGCCGCAACCGGTTTGGACAATTAATCTGCTTTGGTTTTATGTTGAACTTTTTCATTTATTATTTTATAAATATTTCGATGGTTTTGGGACTGATGCCGACGGTCGGGGTGCCACTGCCCCTGATGTCGTTCGGTGGCAGCAGTCTGCTGTCGCTGATGTTTGGATTCGGCCTGTGCCAAAACGCCCATATTCACAAAGACCAGCAATTATCCGCCAAAGGAAGTTAAAATGAATCTGCTTATCGTCGAATCCCCGTCCAAGGCCAAGACCATTGAAAAATACCTGGGGGCCGGGTGGCGCGTTATTGCGTCGGTGGGACACGTGCGTGATTTGGTTCCTGAAAACGGCAGTGTTGATACCGAAAACGACTTTGCCATGCGCTGGCAAATTATGCCGGGCAAGGAAAAACAGATTAAATTAATTACCGATGAATTGAAAAAGGCCGACGCGGTCTATTTGGCATCGGACCCTGACCGCGAGGGCGAAGCCATTGCATGGCATCTGTTGGATATTTTGACGGCGAAAAAATTATTGAACGGCAAACGTGTCTATCGCGTGGCGTTCCACGAAATTACAAAAAAGGCTGTGATGGCCGCGATTGAAAACCCGCGTGAAATTGACCAGAACCTGGTTGATGCGTATTTGGTGCGGCGCGCGTTGGATTACCTGATTGGATTTGGGATTTCGCCCCTGTTGTGGCGGCGCAACCTGGGCAAATCTGCGGGTCGTGTCCAGTCGGTTGCAGTGAAATTGGTTGTTGACCGCGAGCGTGAGATAGAAGCCTTCAAACCCACCGAATATTGGTCGCTGACCGCGGCGTGTGATAAAAATCCGGGCGCATTTGACGCCATGCTGTCCCAGTTTGACGGCGAAAAAATTGAAAAAATGACCATCGGCAGCAAATTGCACATGGATAAAATCCTGGAAAAATTACAGGTACCAATTGCCGCATTTGTTGACAATATTGAAAAAAAGAAAGTATCCCGCAAACCGGCCGCACCGTTCACAACGTCGACCCTGCAACAAGAGGCGGCGCGCAAACTCTATTTTTCATCCAAGCGCACGATGGGCGCGGCGCAAAAACTGTATGAACAGGGGTTAATTACCTATATGCGAACGGACGCGACGAATTTGTCGGCCGACGCGGTGGACCAAATCCGCGCCTATATCACGCGTACATATGGGGATAAATTCGTGCCGGCGCGCCCCAACGTTTATGTGACCAAGTCCAAAAACGCCCAGGAAGCGCACGAAGCCATTCGTCCCACGCACTTTGACGGGGCGACGCCAACACTTTCCGGCGACGAGGCGAAATTATACGATTTAATCTGGAAACGCGCCATCGCGTGCCAGATGACAAACGCCGAATTCGACAGTGTGTCCGTCGACGTGCGCACCAATGACAAAACGGCCGTGTTTCATGCGGTCGGCACAACGCGCACCTTTGACGGGTTTATGACCGTTTATATCGAAGACCGCGACGACGATGACGATGGCGTGGACGCCAAGTTGCCACCGCTGAACGTGGGGGACGCCATCACCATCACAACCCTGACCCCGGACCAGCATTTTACCCAGCCGCCCGCCCGTTATACCGAAGCGTCCCTGGTTAAAAAACTCGAAGAACTGGGCATCGGCCGCCCGTCAACGTATGCAACCATTATGTCCACCATCGTGGACCGGGCCTATGTGGAACAGGATAAACAGCGCCGATTCCACCCGACGCCAGGCGGATGGGTGATTGCGGCATACCTGGCCAAATACTTTGCCGATTTGGTGGATGTGAACTTTACCGCCAAGACCGAAGATACCCTGGACGACGTGTCGAACGGCAAGACCCAAAAAATACCGGCATTAACCGGTTTTTGGACGCCCACGAAACAGATGATTGACGGCGCGCGCGACATCAAAACGACCGAAATCATCGACCAGATTAATTCAATCATGCACAACCATTTATTCCCCGCAGGTGACGATAAATGCCCGCAATGCGGCGGAAAACTGGGGGTGAAATTATCCAAGTACGGCCCGTTTGTGGGCTGTGCCAATTATCCAACATGCAATTACACCATGCGTCTGACCGATGCGGCATCCGATGCCGCGGCCCTGCAAAACGATGAAAAAGGCCGGGAAAAGCCGGCAAATGCCGCCGTTGATTTGGGCGACGGGATTTCATTCCGGGTTGGGCGCTTTGGCCCGTATGTGACCGATGGATCAAAAAACGCGGCCGCCAAACAATACACGGCCGACACCATCACGCTGGACGTGGCGCGCGAATTGTTGACATCGGGTCCGAAAAAGGCCGACCCCACCCCCATCGGCGAAAATCCGGCAACGGGCAAAATGATTTATTATTATCCGACCGGCCGCTATGGCGCGTACATTTCGTCCAACAAAGTCAATGTTTCGGTGAAATCCCAACCCGATTTGGAAACGGCCATCGAATTAATCAATAATAAAAAGCCCGCCGCCCGCAAATTCACCAAAAAGAAATAATGGCCACATACAACAACAACTTTACCGACGAATTGCGCATGCGTCTGTCCATTGTGGACGTGGTGGGCCGCCGCGTGCCGCTGACGCGCAAGGGTCAAAATTATTGGGGATGCTGTCCATTTCATAATGAAAAAACGCCCAGTTTTTCCGTGAACGAAGAAAAGGGATTTTATCACTGTTTCGGGTGCGGGGAACATGGCGACATTATTTCGTTCACCATGAAAACCAACAACATGGAATTTCGCGAGGCATTAAAGGAACTGGCCGACATGGCGGGCGTCAAAATGCCCGATTACAAACCCAAATCCGCCACGCAAATTGCCGCCGAAGAATCCTATACTTCGATTACCGAGGCCGCGACCAAAATGTACCAATCGGCGCTGTTTTCTGATGCAGGCGCCCATGCCCTGGCCTATATCCGGGGGCGTGGCTTTGATGATGACATGATAAAAAAATACCGCATCGGGTACGCGCCGCGCGGCAACATTATTGCCAACAAATTCGCCAACGCCAAACAGGACGCCGTTATCGCCACAGGCCTGTGCCGGCGGGGCGAATACGGCCTGTA
>CAXHMP010000018.1:0-18545 GCA_964017835.1 uncultured Alphaproteobacteria bacterium | reverse complement strand
CGGTCCTTTGAATTAGGCATAGTGTTTTTTTGTCCAAACGCCCGGATTATAAAGGTGTTGTGCCTGTAATGCAAGGAAAAGTTCCGCATGGATATAAAAAATCAGTTGGCAAGTCTGTTTTTAACTGCTAGCATCCCCTTATCATGAAAAAGAAATTATTTGCCCTGTTATTGGCCCTGATATCAACCGCGGCGCATGCGGACTTTCGTACGCGCGCCAAATCCGCATTTTTAATTGACTATGATTCCGGTATGGACATTGTGGCCAAAAACGCCGATACGTTAATGCCGCCGTCATCGATGATTAAATTAATGACGCTGGCCGTTCTGTTTGATGAAATCGGGGCGGGGCGCGTTAAATTGGATGACCGTTTTCCGGTCAGTGAAAATGCAGACTATAACAATCCCATCTGGGCGCCCGCCAGCAAGATTTGCCTGGTCGCCGGGCAATCGGTGACGGTGCGGGATTTGATTTTGGGACTGATTGTATTATCGGGGGGCGATGCATCGGTCGTTGTTGCAGAAAAATTGGCGGGGTCAGAACCGGCCTTTACCGCCATGATGCAGGACAAAGCCCGCCAAATCGGCATGCCGTTGTCGACGTTTGGCAATGCGTCGGGGCTGCCCAATCCGAACAATTTGATGACCAGTCGGGAATTGGCCACATTGGCGCGGTATGTCATTGACCAGCATCCGAATTTGTACCCGATGTTTGCGACGCGTCGCTTTGAATTTGGCGAATATGAATCCAATTGGTGTCATGAATGGGGGCGGACGCATACGCTGAATTACAATAAATTGCTGTTCACAATGCCGGGCGCCGACGGGTTAAAGACCGGGCATACCGACGACGGCGGGTACGGCATGGTGGCGTCGGCCAATATCGGCGGGCGGCGGTTGATTGGCGTGATAAACGGTCTGCGGGTCACGGGACACGATGCGCTGGCGGCGGAAATGAAAAAATTGCTGGAATACGGATACGCCAACACCACGACCACGGTATTTTATCGCCCGGGTGCCAAGGTTGCCCAGATTCCCGTCTGGTACGGGCGGGCGGCAACGGTGACGGCGACCGTGACCAAACCCTTTGCGGTGACGTTGCCCAAGACGTCGACACGCGGGAACATCCGCCTCTTGGCGCGGTATGACGACCCTGTGCCGGCACCCATTGCCGCGGGACAACAGATTGGCGAAATCCTGGCCGAGGTGGATGGTCGCGTCGTTGCACGTGCGCCACTGGTTGCCGCCGAACGTGTCGGCAAAACACAACTGTTCGGTCGATTGATTAAAAATATTGGCGTTATTTTCGGGGGACGATAATGGCACCGAAAAAGACGCCTACCTTTAACTTTCCGGACCCGATGGATAACGATACCCTGGTCGGACACGCGGAAACGCTGCGCACGTTTATGGATGCGTGGGCCAACCGTGATGCGCATGCAATTCATCCGGTTTGGATGTTGTCGGGACCGCGCGGCATTGGCAAGGCGACATTGGCGCATAAAATCGCCCGTATGGTCTATGGCAATGTCGGGGATTTCTTTATCATCGATTTGGCCCGCAATATCGACAAGGATGGCAAAGTCAAATCGGACGGCAAGGTGATATCGGTCTATACCGTGCGCGCCATGATTGAAAAGATGCAGATGTCGTCGATGTCTGGCGATTGGCGGGTGGTGCTGATTGATTCTGTGGACGAATTGAACACCGCCGCATCGAACGCGATTTTAAAGTTGTTAGAAGAACCACCGGCCAAGACCTTGTTTTTATTGGTGGTGCATCAATTGTCAAATGTCCTGCCGACGGTGCGGTCACGGGCGCGGGTGGAAAAAATGCATCCGCTGACGATATCGGAACTGCGCGAATTGTGTGCGAAATTTTTACCCGGCGAAGATGTCAGTACGGCGACGCTACGTTTGGCGAACGGCAGTTTTGGTAAAATCGCCAACCTGAAAAAATCAGGCGGGGACGCGGTGTATGCCGATTTGGTCGCGATGTTGGAAAATCCGCGCGCGAATGCGGCCGACATGATGGCCATGGCGAAAAAAATTGCGCCCGATGCGGCATTGCACGGCATCTTGCTGGATGCGGTGGCGAATTTCGGCCTGGCAGATTTGTACCCGGTGGTGACGCATGCGATTGCCGACATGAACCGCATTTATCTGGAACCGGAAATCAGCGTTTTTAAAATCATATCTGAAATCAAAAAATGTTTATAGACACCCACTGTCATTTAATCGGCGATAATGGTCGCGTTATCGATAACCTGGGCGACGTGATGGCGCACGCGGCCGCGGCCAATGTTGGGGCCATGGTGTGCGCCTGTGCGGATGCGACGGACGTGCGGCCCGCGCTGGAATTGGCGGCGGCGCATGACAATATATTTTGTACGGTGGGGATTCATCCCGAATATTCCGACACAGACGCGGCGGCCGTCCTGACGCCCGATGTGTTGGCGCATCCACGCGTTGTGGGGGTGGGGGAAATCGGCCTGGATTACCATTATGGGCGTGACACGCGCGACGCCCAGATTAAATTGTTTGAAATGCAACTGAATATCGCAGGGCGCGCAAATTTGCCAGTGGCCATTCATACGCGTGACGCCGATGCCGACACCATGGATATTTTGCGCGCGCATGATGTGACGGGGGTGTTGCATTGCTTTACCGGGTCGTGGGAATTGGCGCGCGCGATGCTGGACCGCGGGTTTTATATTTCGGCCAGTGGGATTTTGACTTTTAAAAACGCGGGTGACATCCGTGATACGTTCGCCCGCGTGCCGATGGACCGAATTGTGATTGAAACCGATGCGCCATACTGCGCGCCGGTGCCATACCGCGGGAAAACGTGCGAATCCGCCATGGTCGTGGAAACCGCCCGCGTGTTGGCCGATGTACGGGGCGTGGACCTGGACACATTGGCGTCGCAATTGGTTGAAAATACATGCGCGCTGTATCCGAAAATAAAGGCTTGTGTTGCGGACCGCGCGCGGCTATGATGAAATAACAGAAACCAAAGGGGGACGTCATGAAGAAATTATTTGTATCGTTAATGTTTGTGGTGGCGTTGGTTGGACCGGCCATGGCGGACCGTATTTCGCCGCGTCCCGACGGTGATATTCCAAACTATGACAATTTGCCGACAAATCCATGTCTGGATGGAAATTGTGACGTGCGTACGTCCGCGAAAAAGCATAACAAGACCGGCGAAATCGTCATGATATCGGTGGCGGCGGGATTATTGGTCGCGGGTGCGGCGTGGTATTTCTTTAAAATGCGGCCGTCGGAAAACAACCCCGGGCAAATCAGCCTGATGACGTTTTAGGGAAAAATTTCACCCATGGCACGACAGTTAATTAAATCAGGTCAGGTTTCTGAAAATCGCAAGGCGCGGTTTAATTACGCCATTGATGACACGATTGAGGCCGGCGTTGCCCTGACCGGGGCCGAGGTAAAGTCCATCCGATACGGTCTGGTGACGATTGTTGACGGCTTTGTCCAGCGGCGCGGGGATAACCTGTTTCTGGCGGGGGTGGAAATTCAAAAACTGCCGACGGCGGCGCGGTATGTGAACTTTGATGAACGCCGGCCGCGGCAACTGTTGCTGCACCGGTCGCAAATCAATCGCATGGTTGGCAAATTACAGGAACGGGGCGCGACGATTGTGCCGTTGAAACTCTACTTTAACCATCGCGGCCGGATTAAGGTGTTGTTGGGCATCGGTTACGGCAAGAACAAGATCGACAAACGCGAAACGATTAAGCGCCGCGAATGGGACAAGAACAAGGCCCGCATTTTAAAAGGCAAATAAAAATCCGCCCCGCGCGGATTTTTATTTGTTGGGTGCAAACACCCCTTGCGTCAGGGGATGAAAATGCGCTAGACTGGCGATGAATTAGACAAGTGGGCGGGACGTGGAATTAAAAGCCGTTGTTGACGGGCGCAGATTGACGATTGGTATTTCGGGCGATTGGCATCGTCAATATCCGCGTGTGCCGCGCGGGGCATCAAACGAAAAAATTACCGAGATTATTGTGTCCGGCCGCAATTTGGGCGCATGGGATTCATCGCTGTTGGTGTTTGCGCGGGCGGTGATGCGGACGGCGGCGGCGCGTGGGATAACGGCCCGCTGGGTCGATATGCCGCCCAGTGTGCGTAAATTAATCGCATTGATGACGCCGGACAATTTGGCGCGTCCCGTACCCAACCCGGCGCCGGGGTTTGTTGAACGCGTGGGGGACTGGGGCTGGCGCGCGTGGCGCGCGGCGGTGCGCGGGTTTGAATTTATTGGATTGGTGTGGGTGTCGGTCGGCCGCATGATGCGCGGCACGGCCCAGACGCGCCGTGTCGATTGGTGGTTTGCGTTTGACGATGTTGGGCCGCGCGCCATTTTAATCGTATCGTTAATCAGTTTTTTAATCGGGTTGATTCTGGCCTTTGTTGGTGCGGCCCAGTTGAAATTATTCGGCGCCCAGGTTTATGTCGCCAGCCTGGTTGCGATTGCATCCATCCGCATCATGGGTGCGATGATGACCGGCATCATTATGGCGGGGCGCACGGGCGCGGCGTATGCCGCCGCCATCGGCACGATGCAGGTGAACGAAGAACTGGACGCCCTGCGGGTGATGGGCATCAGCCGGGTGGATTTTTTGGTTTTGCCGCGGGTGATTGCCATGGCGGTGTCGATGCCGATATTGACGCTGGTTGCGGATTTTATGGCGGTGCTGGGCGGGATGCTGGTGGGCGTTTTGATGTTCCAAATTCCGGTGGCGGAATATGTGTCGTACACGATGGACGCCTTGGGGATGCAAAATTTCCTGGTCGGGATTTTTCATGGGTTTGTCTATGGCCTTATTATCGCGCTGTGCGGATGTTATTACGGGATTAATTGCGGCCGTAACGCCACGGCGGTGGGCGTTGCCACAACGCGGGCGGTGGTCATGTCCATTGTATGGATGGTGGTCGCAACCGGCCTGATTACATTTTTATTCGAGGTTATTGGCATATGAAAACACGCACGGACACGCCCTTTATTCGCGTTTCGAATTTGACCGTCGGATATGACGGGGTTCCGGTGATGCAGGATTTGACCTTTGACGTCAACCGGGGCGATATCTTTTTCATCATGGGCGGCAGTGGCTGTGGCAAAAGCACGCTGTTGCGCGCCATGACGGGATTGGTTGCACCAATGGGGGGTGACATTAAAATCGGCGGTCACAGTTTTACGTCCGCCACCCCGCGCGTGCGGAATTTAATGATGCGGCGCATGGGCGTATTGTTCCAGGGCGGGGCGCTGTTGACATCCATGACGGTTGGGGAAAACGTGGCGTTGCCGCTGCGGCAATATACGAATTATTCGGACGAAGTCATTCGGGATATTGTGGATATGAAACTGGCGCTGGTGGGACTGGGGACGGCGGCGGATTTGTACCCCGCGCAACTGTCCGGCGGCATGCGCAAGCGGGCGGGCCTGGCGCGGGCATTGGCGCTGGACCCGGAAATCGTTTTCTTTGACGAACCGTCGGCCGGGCTGGACCCGGTGTCGTCGCGGGCGCTGGACGATTTGATTTTGGAAATCAACCGCAGTCTGGGGACGACCATCGTCATCGTGTCGCATGAATTGGAATCAATATTTGCGGTCGGAACAAATTCAATATTTTTAGACTGTGCGACGCGCACTATCGGCGCGCGCGGTAATCCGCACGATATGCTGCGCCGGCCGGAAACGGACGCAGTCAAACACTTTTTAACCAGGGGAAAACAATGATGAATCAACCGAATAAAAAGAAAATCGGGGCCTTTATCCTGGCGGGGATTATCACGTTTGTGGTGATTGTCGCGTTGGGGCTGGGGTTGGGCATACGTGGGCGTGACCGCGATTTGTACGTGATGTATTTTCATGAATCGATTAAGGGATTGTCCATCGGGTCGCCGGTTGTCTTGAACGGGGTCGAAGTGGGCAAGGTTGCCAAAATCGAAATCGTTCCCGATATCCAGACGCACAAATTTACCATTCCGGTTTACGTCACGTTTAACAATATTGAAAAAATGATATCGAATGGCGGCAATCGAATCTGGGACGAAGAGCAGGTGGTCAACGCCCTGATTGCGCGCGGTCTGCATGCGCGATTGATTAACCAGAATTTGCTGACCGGGCAATTGATGATTGAGTTGGATATGAAACCGGCCAAGACAACTTTGACGGGTGCAGAACCCGACGACGGGATTATTGAAATTCCAACGGCGCTGTCGTCACTGGGGGAATTGTCGGCCAATGTCCAAGATATCCCGTTAAAAGAAGTGGTCGAAAATCTGAACCGAACGCTGGCGGAATTGAAAAACGTGTTGGCCCCGGCGGTCGGCATCAGTCGCGATTTGGCAAAAAAATCCGCCGCCACGCTGAATAATTTCAACCAGGCCGTATCCGACGTCAGTCGTGCGGCCAATTCCATCCGCAACCTGGCGGATTATTTGGAACAGCATCCTGAATCTTTAATCAAAGGAAAATAAGATGAAACCATATATTGCCTTGTCTTGGGCTTTGTTGGGCGCCGCATGCGTCGGTCACAGTCCGGACGCATCGTTTTATACATTCGTCCCGGATTCCAATTGTGCCACCCATGACGGCGGGGAATGTGTGACCCAAGATACCCGCCCCATCACAGTGGACGTTGCGCGTGTGCGTGTGGCCGAATACATCGACCGGACCCAAATGGTAACCACCAATGGTGTCAATGTCTATGTGTCCCAGGATAACCGCTGGGCCGAAGGATTGGCCCCCATGACCCAGCGTCAGATAATATCAGATTTGACAACGCGGTTGCCCTCTGCATCTGTCAAGGATGCAAACTTTGCCGGCCCAGGCGGGGATTACAGTGTTTTTGTTGAAATCTATCAACTGGATGGTGCGTTGGGGGGATTGGCGCGGTTGCGCGCGTCCTATGCCATTGCCAGTGACGGCGTGACGCCCCGTCCGCGTACGGTAAATTTCACAAGCCACGCGGGGGATACGTACGGTGATTATGCCATGGCCGTGGGCCGCATGGTGGACAAAATGGCCGCCCAAATTGCGGCTGATATTGCCGCGACTGCGAAATAGCGCTGATAAAAAACGGGGGGCATTTGGCCCCCGTTTTTTTAACCCACTGTTTTTTAATCTGTATTTTCGGTGTCAATGGTGATGCTGCATCGGTTGACGCATTGGGCATTTTTCAAGGCGTTGTCGGCAAAGTTTAATATGTCCTGGTGAACATCGGTGTAATTAATCTCCATCAACAATTCATGGCGCGCCCCGGGGTATAAAATCAGCGATACATCGTGAACGCCCGCGCGTTGATAGAAACGATACAGGCGCGTTGCATATTTGCCCCGCCCCCCGACGGCGTCATCGTCCCCGCCGATAATCAGCATCGGGATATCGGGGTTGGCCCACCGCCGCATGTGCATCAGGTTTTTAAACATCGCATGATAAAATCCGTATGAAAATGTGTGGCCGCGCATGGGGTCGCGTGCGGCGTCGGCACTGATACGCGTGTCGCGGGTCAACGGGTCGGGACCATTGTGACGCGACCGTATGGGTGAAAATCGTTCCAGGAAATGCGCCGGTGCATCGGCCCCGCGCCATTTTTTTCCCAATGCCGCGGCGGCGTTTGCCGCCCATAACATCGGGCGCGGGTACATCGCCGTTCCTGACAGACAGACGCCGGAATGCGCACTGGTCTGGGTGATGATGGATTGGGTGATAAAACTGCCGTAACTGTGGCCGAATAATATCAAGGGCAGGTTAAAGCGCCCGCGTAAATATTCCATAATTTCCAATTCATCAGCCACCGTCGCATCAAACAGGTCCGTGTCACCGTCTGTTATGCCGATTTTATCACGTCCGGCGGTGCGGCCATGCGCGCGGTGGTCGTCGCCAAAGACGATGTATCCATGCGCGTTCATAAATCGGGCAAAGCGGTCATAGCGGTCGATGTATTCATCCATGCCGTGAATAATTTGGATAATGCCGCGGGGCCGGGTCACACGGTCCCATAACGTACAAACTAATTTTTTGTTGTCAGATGTGGTGAATGTTATTTCTGTCATTGTCAGCCCCATATTTATCCATCATATTATACGGCGCCATCATGAAAATGGGACAGGTTTATATCCCGCACGCATTGCGGCCGGCGACGGTGCCGCTGGCCCATGCCCAATGTAAATTAAAGCCCCCCAAATCACCCGTGATGTCCAAAACTTCGCCGGCGAAAAACAATCCCGAACACAGTTTTGATTCCATTGTCTTGGATGAAATGTCGGTGGTTGAAATGCCGCCGCACGTGACCTCGGCCCCGGTGAATGCGGCGCGTTTTATATGGTCGGATGGGATGAAAAATTTATGTATTTTATCGGCAATTTGTACCAGTATGATGTCCCGAATGTCTGCAATATTGCGGGTTTCGTTATTGCACAGCCATGCGGCCATGCGGGACGGAAATAATTGTCCCAACACGGATGCCAGTCCCCGCCGCGGCGTTGATTTTTTTGCATCGCGCAACAATTGTAATGCATCCCCACCCGGCATCATATCGATGATGATTCCCCCGCCCAGGTCATACAGCGACGCCCGGTATGCCGCCGGTCCGCCGATGCCATGATGACGGAACATCATCGCGTCGGTAACGCAGTTGCGTCGTCCGATATGTATGGCGACATCAATCGATATCCCGGCCAGTTCAGTTGGGAACGCATCGGTGTCCAATGCGACCAGGCCGGGGCGGGGCGGAACAATTTTATGGCCGAACTTTTTCGCGACCCGATAACCTAAATCCGATACACCCAAATTGGCATAGGATATGCCGCCAGTTGCAACAATCAGATTATCTGCCGCCATGTCGCCGTTAGGGGTGTGTACGATAAAAACATCGCCGTCTTTATCAACATCACGCACCGGGGTATTTCGATATATTTTGACGTTAACGATATCATCGGTCAATGCACGCACAACCGCCGCCGCGCCATTGTCACAGAAATATTGACCCGGCGCCTTTTCATTTAGTCCCAGATGATGCCGCGCGGCCCAGTTTAAAATATCGTCGGGGCGCACCGCGGCCAATGCCGACCGCACAAAGTCCGGGTTGTCGCCAAAGTATCGGTCACGTGCGGCGGCCATGTTTGTTATATTGCATCGGCCGCCACCGGAAACGGCGACTTTGCGCGCCGGGGCGTCCCCCATATCCACAATTGCCGTGCGTCGTCCCGCCATGGCGCATTCGCGCGCGGCGGTTAATCCGGCTGCGCCGGCGCCGATAATGATGACATCGTATTTTTGCATATTGATTTTATATCAAATCGGTCTAAAAAAATCCATTGTTAATACGTTTGCTTTAAGGTATAATATCGACGTGGAGCAAGAGAAAAGTGGATGCCTGGTTCAGTGGTCATTGAATCAGGTATTTTTGTTTGTTAAAACGCCCCATGGCGGGGCGTTTTCATTTAATTAATGCGCACAGGAATAACTGTTTCCGATTTGGTTTGGTCCAGCGGATGGGATTGAAATTTTACATTTGCAAAATCAATTTTGTCCATTTCGATGGCCCGCACCGTGCGGTTATACATCGTGTGATAATAAATAATCCGATGCGTTAAATCGGTGGCGGCGGTCCACTGGGTGGCGGCCGCTATGTCGTTCGGGCTTTGGCCCACGGGGAATTGAATGCCGGCGGGGACATCGAACGAATTCAACAAATGAAACGCCTGTAAAACCGCCTGGTACCCGATGTCGCGCGCCAGAGTATAGGATTGAAAGAACGCCGCACGGACAAATCGCGACGGGGGCGTCATGTCGCCGGGCAATCCACGCAGCCCGCTGCCCGAGCCAAAGGCCCGCAGGGTCATTTCACCGGTGGGTGTTTTCATGGATGTGGGTCCCGCTGTGCCGGGTTTTAAATTGACATAGTTATTCAGATTTGTTGTCATCCATTCAAACCCCGGTGCATTTGTTAAAACACCGATTTCATTATCGTAAAAATTCGGCACACCGTTCACGATTTCCAGCACAACTTGGCGGCCGGACGGTTCCATAATACGCCAATGGACCGTTTCCATGCGCGGGTCGACATTGATGATGCGGACATCTTTGATGGCTTCTTTGACCTGGTCGATGGTGGAAAATCGGGATAAAATCCAGGGGACAACCTGGAAATCGGCCAAAGACGTGTCGCGGTATTCGGGGTCGTATTCAACATAATCGCCATAGGCGGGAAAGTAAAACAATGCCGCCGACAGGCCGGCTTCGTTCGTGCCGTCGATGATAAATTCCGGTTGTTCCACGGCAAATCCGGCAAAGCCAAATCGACTGGTGAATGCCAGACCATCGTTTGTCCCATCGGGCAGCAATGATTTCATCACATGTTCGCGCGGGACAATAACGTACATATTATCCACTTCTTCGCGGGACCAATCCATGGTGCGGGCCACAACAATTGAATTGTCGCGTGCCTTTAGCGTGATGCCAGTGCATGCGTTGGCGGTCCCATTCAAAACAGTGTTCAAGATTCCAATACCAATCAACAGTGAATATTTCATAAAAATCCCCCCTTTGGATGCCTTGGGGGGATTATAGGCAATGACGTACACCCATCACCACAGGATAAATATCATCATGGGACACGCCGCCGTGACGTTAATTTTTACGTTCATATTGACGCGCAATGATGCCCGCAATGGTGAAAACCGCCGTTGCGATTAATATGATGTTTATGATTTCACGCAAACGCTGGGTAAAGACGTATCGGATAATCCACGCCTCCAGATACTCGCGCTTGGGGCCGGAAAATTCGACATAGTGCGGTTCAATCTGGATATCATTGCGATTGATTTTTAAATTAACATAACCATATTTTCCCAAATCGTTGAACCGGGGTGTTTGGCCCGATGACGGGACAGTGTACATCGGAATGCCGGCAAAGGTATCGGCGGAAAAATAATGAACATGACCAAATATCATCGCGTTGATTTTGTGGCCGCGGATAATGGATTCAAATTTGTCTGCGTCGGCGTCTGACATGCGGTGACGTTCCGCGCCCGCAACGTTTTTGGGTGGCATATGCCCAAACAGGATACAGTTGCGGAACAGCGGCCGAATGTAATCCAATGTTTCGTCCAGCCATTCAAATTGTTCGTTTTCAATAATGTCAGACGAATCCATCGCGATAAACAGCGTATTGCCATATCCAAACCAGTAATAGGTTGGTCCCACAACCGCGCGGTAATAACGCTTGTCAATATTGCCATATTTTTCAATGTCGTGATTTCCCGGAATCATGTAAAACGGTAATCCGTCCAGATGGCGTCCCATTTCCATAAACATCCAATAAAAGTTTGCCGGCCGTCGGTCCGAAACCAAATCCCCCAGATACATGATAAAGTCCGGCCGGTTGTCCGATGTTCGGGCCGTGTCGATGATGCGTTCGATAACATGGTTGTGGGAACCGGTGTCGGACATAACCGCAACATTAAATTCCCGTGCGTCATCATTCAAGAAATGCGACGCCGGTGGTAACAGGTTTTGTGTTGGCCGCAGAAAATCTGCCCCGAAATAGGTATGCACGACGAATAATCCGAACGCCATTGTGATAAAGACAATTGCGGTTATAAAAAACAGACGTGATAATTTTTTGCGACGCATATGGGACCTCCACAAAATTAAATATTTTGGGATTATTTTATAGGATGAAAAGCATTATGTCCAATTGAAAATACCCCGCGCCGCGCCCCACCAAAATTAAAACGCCCCCAGGGGGCGCTTGAATTTTGGTTGTGCTGTCTGTGCAATTTGCGAACAGAATTGATAGAGATTGGACGAGAGATAAAAGAAATAAAAGAGAAATTATTTTTCTAATTCTTGTATAAGATCTGTGTAATACAAAATCTGTTTACAGTGTTCTTTTGCATATTCAATCTCTAAACGCGTAGATTCACCTATATAGTTATTTATATTTACAACTAATATGGCATCAGAAATTTCTATTTTTCTTAAATGTGCTATTTTTAATTTTTGTAGTTGTTCATCTGTATATTTTGAATTAGATGATATTTGAAAAATAGGCGTAATTACACAATGTCCCAAGAAAGTCATCTTTTGTGCGATGATTACCATTTCTTGTTGGAATTTCAAACTGCCACATATTGTTATAATCACTTTAAACTCGTTTTATATATTCAACTATAATATAAAAAGTTCGAAAGTTCAAAAAAATTATAATTTTCTAAACTCTAACTTTCGAACTTTACAAAAGTATTACAAAACAAAAGAAAACTTGCCCCGGTGGGCAAGTTTTGAAACTTTGGTTGGGGCAACTGATTCCTTCGCACGGCGCAATAGCGCCGGCTGCAGGGAAACCGTGACGACTCGACTGCACTGCGTTTGTCTTGTCTACTTGTTTTCGAACCAATTGGTTCTGCCTCCTGAAAACCCACCAAAATTAAAACGCCCCCAGGGGGCGCTTGAATTTTGGTTGGGGCAACTGGATTCGAACCAATACTGACGGAGTCAGAGTCCGGAGTTCTACCATTAAACTATGCCCCAAGCGCGCTTATTATATGTTCTTTGCTTTTAATTTGCAAGTGTAAATTTATTTTATAAAATGCATTGACATTTTTAATATTTGTACTATTTTTAGTCTGTGAATAACAGCAGGGGATAATCATGGCAGATATTCAATTTTTTCCAATTTTTAATCAAGCCGTTCCCGGTATCTGGCAAGATTTTGTCCATATTCGGGCCGTTGCCACCGAAAATGACGGCAAAATGGTTTGGACATCAGATTTGCGCGACAATGCGATGAATGAATATCGCAAGGATTGGCGTAAAAAGGATTTTAACTTTGCCTTTGGGGCGTGGGACGGGGCAGAAATGATTGCCTTTGCCCGCGGCGATATCGAAGGCGGTATTGGATTTATCCGCGATTTGTACGTTCTGCCTGAATATCAACGTATGAAAATTGGCGGTACACTGTTACGGATGTCGGAACGGGCATTGGCGCTGCGGGTAAAATACTGCGATTTGGTTACGCGTCAAAATTCAAAAGCCTTTTACAAGGCCAATGGGTATTCGTCGTTGACCGGGACCGAAGAATTAATCAAAAATATTTCCAATACAAGAAAATGCGCCACGATTCCGGTGTTCCAGTGTATGCCCGGTCTGGCGCGCAAATGCAAACAAATTGTGACCAATTATGATGTGGCCGCGGATGCAAATGCGGTTAATAAACATCAACGGGGGATGTTTGTTTATCTGGATTCAGAAAGTAAAATGATGGGCTTTGCCATGACCCGCGATAACGAAACAGATGCACAAAACAATCTGATTGCGCCGGGAATTTATGTAACAAATAAACTCAGTGCGGCCAAGTCATGTTTGAATTCGGCATTAAAGAATTACGCTAAATTTCCGGGGGGACGGTAATCCCCCCCGTGGCGTTACATTTGAATAAATAAATCTGGGCGCTGGGCCAATTGGTCAATCGCCCCATCCATAACCGCACGATATTTCAAAAATCGTTCTTTGTCGGCCGCCCCCAGGTTGCTGATGGCGGGCAATTTGACCGTCATGGGATTGACATGCTTGCCATTCTTGATGATTTCATAATGTAAATGCGGACCGGTCGACATTCCGGTGGACCCAACATAGCCGATGGTTTGACCCTGGCGAACATTGGTGCCGACGACAACGCCTTTGGCAAAACGGGACATATGCGCATACAATGTTTCGTATGACCCGTTATGACGAATTTTAACATAGTTTCCGTGGCCTTTGTTATATGAACGCGCAACCACGCGTCCGGCGCCGGCGGCTGGAATCGGTGTTCCCGTGGATGCACGGAAATCAACGCCTTTGTGCGCGCGGGTATATCCCAAAACCGGGTGTTTGCGCCGCAGATTAAAACTGCTGGTGACGCGGGCATTATTGATGGGGGTGCGTTTTAGGGACTTAATCGCGCCATTGCCATCTTCGTCATAATATCCGGTGGTGCCGTCACCCCGGCGGAATCGATACATTTTAACAGGACCGCGCAACGCCTGGAACGACACCGCCAGGACGCGTCCGTTATCCACCTTGGTCCCGTTTTGATAATTTTCTTCGTACACGACGGAAAATTTCTGACCTGCGCGAACATCACGTTCAAAGTCCATTTCAAACGCCAATAAATCATACACATCGGCCAAGATGCCGGCCGGAATACCCGCGCGATTGCCCGCCAGATAAAAACTGTCCCCGTCCAGAATTTCACCCGCCCGATAAACCACACGCGTGTCGCGTTCAATATCGATATTGCGGCATTGCCAGGAACCGTTGCCGGTGTCTGTAACTTCGACCTGGCGCCAGGGACCGGGAATCAGGATAATTTGGGAAACCGGCGCATCATCGGACGACCGACGAAATTCGATTTTGTCGTTATCCGCCCGCAGGGTGGAAATCCCGGCCTCTTTCTTTAAAACAACGGCGATTGCGTCAATGTCGCGCGCACTGATGCCCTGGGCCGACAGTAACCGCGACAGCGAATCCCCCGGTGCGACCGATACAACCGCCCGGCAATCGGATAGGGTGGGTGAATCAATCGCATCCCGACCCGTACCACGCGTCAACAATAATGCCGCCGCCAAGACCGTCAAAATCACCGCCAATCCCACCAAAGCGCGTAATAACGCCCGGGATACCAGAATATTTTTTGCTTTTTCCATGTCACAGATTATAATGGGTTCATGCAAATAAATCAAGCCTTCGAAATTTTACGCGATGCGGGCGGTATTCGCGCCGCGCGTATTATTACATCGGCACGGCCGAAACTGACGCGGGCCGCTGTGTGGCGCATGTCCCGCCAATTGCGGCGCGGCGTGCCGGTGGCGAAAATCATTCATGAAAAATGGTTTTATGCACTGCCGTTTTATACGAACAGATTCACATTGGACCCGCGCCCGGATACAGAAACACTGGTTTCGGCGGTCTTGGGCGATAAACCGGTGGGAAAAAAACGCATATTGGATATTGGAACCGGCACAGGGTGTATTTTGGGGGCGTTGGTCACGAATATCCCAGGGGTATCGGGTATTGGCATTGACAAATCATATGGCGCCGTGCGCGTGGCGCGGCGTAATATGCGGGCGTTGGGGATTGCCGACCGGGTGCGTATCGGGTGGCGCAGTTTTAATCGCCCATGGCGCGTTGCCCCGTTTGATATCATCGTATCCAATCCGCCGTACATCGCGCGTGGCGATGTGCGGGTGGATGACGGCGCCCGCCATGACCCGGCGATGGCATTGTATGCCAATCAAAATGGTTATGGGGCGTATGATGCGATTGCCCGCCGCGCGCGGGATTGGATGTGTGACGGCGGGCGGATTTATCTGGAAATCGGTATGGGCCAGGTGGCCGGGGTGCGCCAGATATTTGAACACGCCGGATGGGCATTCGACCGTACGGAACGCGACCTGGGTGGCATCGAACGCGTGATGGTTTTTCGAAAATAAAATCATTGCGAAAAAATCCCCAACGTGGTATAATTCGCGGCGTTGGGACGAATTTAACTATGCCTAATCCAAAGGGACGATTACATACGACAATAATCCCAAAATAAAAATCCCCGATTTCCGCATTTTTTATCCTCCGACTTTATGCCTAATCCAACCGTCGGGTTGGGTGCGGCGGTGGCCGAACCTGTTTCATGTACCCAGGCACAATTATGCAGCGGTTCCGAACCCCATGTCAGCGGTATTTCCAACTGCTCCGCATCAGAACTTCCCCATTGCTATAACGGATACCAGGTTGCATCATGCACATCATGCAGAAAAGGTGTCTTGACCGAAGTTTTGATATCTGTTCCCGGATGCACCACGCAACAATATGCCACAACATGTTATGATGATGGCAAATGCCCCAGTGGAACATATAAGTCCGGATCGTCGTGTCCTGCGTGTCCCGATAATGGCAACAGTGTCCGGGGCGCGACATCCATTACCCAATGTTATAAAACGGGTGGTTCCGACACATCGGGTGTTTATACATACACGACCGCTTGTTATTATAAATAGAAACGGGCGATGAACGCCCGATTTTGGTTATTTGCATGTTTCGTTCCCGTGGCAACAATCGCCATCGGCATGCGTACCGCCGCATTGACATGTGTCGCCGTGCGACCCGCCGCAACCGCATCCGTGTCCGGTGCGCAGGTATGGGTTCGTGTGGCGCATTTCGCCCCACGTGCATCCAAACCCGTGTCCCGGAATAACAAACGTTTCATCCGGTAAATTCATGTCGCCCAGACGCGCAATTGTCGCACGCAGAGTCTGTTCATCCCCGCCGGGCAAGTCCCATCGACCAACCCCGTTGGGAAATAACGTGTCGCCAATAATCATGATGCCGGCATCGCGGAAATAAAACGCCACGCCACCCGGTGTATGCCCCGGACATGCCACAACATCTGTCCACACGCCCGGCAACAACTCAAATTCACCACATGGCAAATCAACCGTTTCCGTGGTTGGGTTGATGGCCGGCAATCCAAAGTATTCCAGCAATCCGTTCCCCCATTCCATCAGATTCCGGTCGGCCGGATTCAAATACCATGGTACCCGGTGGCGCGACGCCAATTCGGGCGCGGCCGACATGTGGTCTGTGTGACCGTGCGTCGTATATATCGCGCGCAGGGTCAAACCACGTGTTCGCAGCAATTCATCCCATGCATCCGCGCGTCCCCACGCGTCAAAAATCACCGCGTCCGTCCCCACTGTCATTAAGACAGAGTTTGTATTTTCAGGGGCCATCGTCAAAATTTCAAATTTTGGTGTCATTTTTTACGCGTCGCCTGGCGGGTGGATTTGGTCGCTTTCTTCTGGGTCGATTTTTTCGCATCGGCTGCGCGGCTTTTGGATTTTTTGCCGGCAATAATCGCCTTGATTTCGTCACCCGTCAGGGTTTCGCGCGCCAACAATTCTTCGGCCAGACGGGTAACGGTTGCCTTGTTTTTACGCAACAAATCCATCGCTTCGCGGTGGGCGGTATCCATCCAGACACGGATTTCGTCGTCAACCATCTGGGCGGTTTTTTCCGACGCGTTTTCCAGCGCCCCGCGCCCCGACAGGGTGCCGGATTGGTTAATCGCCGCCAGCCCAATTTTGGGCGACAGTCCCGCCACCGTTATGGAATACCGTGCCAACCGCGTCGCCATGGCGATATCGCTTTCGGCGCCGGTGGTGATTTTATCCGGGCCAAAGAATACCTCTTCGGCCGCGCGTCCCGCCAGGGACACGGCCAACTGGGCGCGTACCTCGGCAATGGTCATGGACACTTTGTCATCAATGGGCAAATGCTGGACCATCCCCAGGGCCCGGCCGCGCGGGACAATCGTCGCCTTGTGAATAGGGTCGGTGACGTCTGCGAACATTTGGCTGACAAAGGCATGGCCCGCTTCGTGATAGGCGGTCAGTTTAATGTCTTCGGGACGCATTTTGCGAATCTTGCGTGGCCCCATCAGGATTTTGTCCCGTGCCTCTTCCACGTCGTCGGGGGCGATTTCCTGGCGTCCGGCGCGCACGGCGTGCAGGGCGGCTTCGTTCAACAGATTTTCCAAATCCGCACCCGAAAATCCGGTTGTCCCACGGGCCAGGTCCTGTAAATTCACATTGTCCGCCACCTTGACCTTTTTGACATACAAATCCAGGATTTCACGCCGTCCCGACAAATCGGGCAGGTCAATGTACACCTGGCGGTCAAAGCGCCCGGGCCGCAACAACGCCCCGTCCAGCATGTCGGGCCGGTTCGTCGCGCCGATGACGATAATCCCGGTGTCGTTTGAAAAGCCATCCATTTCAATCAGCAATTGATTCAGGGTTTGTTCACGGTCCTGGTCGTTAAAGGAATGTTGGCTGCGGCGTTGGCCGATGGCGTCGATTTCGTCGATGAACAAAATACACGGCGCACTGCGGCGGGCCATTTCAAAGATTTCTTTGATTTTCGCAACCCCCAGGCCCACGATGATGCCGGAAAAATCACTGCCGGATGCGGCGAAAAAGGGGACGTTTGCCTCGCCCGCGATGGCGCGCGCCAACAATGTTTTACCCGTCCCGGGATTTCCCGACAGCAGGACCCCACGCGGCACGCGTGCGCCAACAGCCTTGAACTTGTCCTTGTTTTTCAGGAAATCAACCACCTCCATCAATTCCTGCTTTTCCGAATTGATGCCGGCAACGTCTTTGAACGTGGTCTTGGGCTTGCCTGTGGTGATTTTTGTCGGGTTTTGATTCACCAATGCGCGCGACATGCCGCCCGCACCGCCCCGCATCCCGCGGAATAACCACCATATGAATAGCAGTCCCATTAAAATCGGCACCCACATCCCCAGGTAATCCACCCAGGTCTTGGAATCATCAATACTGACCGCGGCGCCGGCGGCCGAAAACCGTTCCAGCAAATCCGGGTCGTATGCAATCGTTGCCCGGTATGGTGTTCCGTCGCGCAGGGTTCCCTTCGCATTATTGCCCCGGATATCCATGGTTTGAATATCTT
>CAXHMP010000017.1:0-19742 GCA_964017835.1 uncultured Alphaproteobacteria bacterium | reverse complement strand
CGCTGGTGGGCAGTGGTCAAGCCAATGGAACAATTTATAAAATTTACAAAAATGACCTGACAGGCCCCCAAGTAAGCGTTTCATCCGGATACGCAGGCCCAGAAATATGTAAGAATCCGGCCAAATATGGTACGGCTGCCTATTGCAATTCGTCCAATGTTATTTTTTTTAAGAATTGGTCGACGTTACCATCCGGTCTGACCATATACACAGGTATCGCACCGGATTATGAAATTTATTATGTCTCTGCGGGGTGTGGCGATGGTTATTACAAAAGAACAAACCCGGTCGAGGGCTATGCCCGCCAGAATTCAATTGGTGATTTATCAGCCCTGTGCGCCCCATGTTATGCCATTGATTATCAAACGGGTCACGCCGAATGTGGATTTTATGCGGCATCTGTACCCAGTTGGAGTGAAATGGTTCAATCGACCCCCAATGCCAATGGATTCCATTGGTATGCCGATTTCAGTCAAACGGGTATGGCATCGTGTCGTGCCATGCCAGTTGGCGATATTGTTACCGTGGACGCCACCGATACCACCGGGACCTATGAAATCATTGTCGACGACGAATGCGTCTATGGTGATTAAGCAATCATTAAAAATTTCCCCAATCAAAGGGGCGGGCGGGTAAAAAAATATATGATATACGGATAACTGGTTAATCGTGGCGGTTGGGATTATTCCATCGATGCGCGCAAAATCCATACGCGCACGACCGATGACAAATTGCGCGTGCCGCGCGCCGCATCAATTTCACCGATAATTGCCGCCACGGACACGCCGCGGGTCGCGGCAATTTTGTTCAGGGCGTCGATAAATTCGGGTTCCAGCGAAATGCTGGTCTGGTGTCCGGACAAAGAAACAGATATCTTTTTCATCGTTACAGTTGGCCCACCGCCATACAGTCGGTCATGGCCCGATACGGGTCATCGTATTTGCGCAACGGTTTCAGCGTCAGGTTATCTAGCATATAGCAAACCCCAAACGCATCAAAGGCAAACCAAAACAAATTATTTCGGGCAAAGACAGTTTTGCCACGCATATCATCAATGGATGCGATTGCGCGATTAATGTCCACAATGCTGGGCAATGGGTATCCCGGCCCCATGGCGCATTCGGCCGGACCGAAAATGGCGGCGCATCCCAATTGAATGCCACCGGTTGTGGCATAAAGTTCCCGTATAAAAGGGGCCAGCATGGCCGCCCGCATTTGGGTCAAATGAACATTGGCCAATTGCACCGTCGTGGCGTCGGCCGCCGCCCCAATGGCGCCGCCGTGCGATTTTATCACCGATAAAAATTCGTTTTGGGTCATAATGCGTCCCCCATATTATTCCATACCGCGCGATGCTGCGATTTGGGCCGCCATCTGGGCCAGGCGGTCTTCGGTTGCATTGCCGCCTGGACCATTGGTGGCCATGTGTGCCGGGACATAAATCTTTTTAGCCGGCGTCGGCAACCATATTTTTTTATTCCCGTTTTGTTCAATGATAAATTGGTCTAAATTATGGCTGTGTGGAAAGGTGCGGCATAAAAACATGTTTGAAAATTCCAGTTTCCCGCCCCATGCCAACGGCACACGCATGCGCACACACAGGTTGTTGGGCATGCGCCGCCCCATTATCAAATCGGTAAAATCATTCTGGGATAGATTTAAAAAGGCCAATTCTTCAATCGAATCGGTCAGGCTGCGGACAAATTCCCGCCGCACAGTTCGATATTTTGAAAACCAATCGGGCGCAATGGGCGCCGGTGTTGGGAAAAATTCCATCACCGGCATGTCATCCATCCCCAGATTGGCCAAGCGTTGTTCAGCAGATGTTTTTGTTAATTCCATGGATGGAACCTTTGCCTTAGACCTTGTTTAAATAATTTGCAACGGTGTCGATATATTCACTGTATGCGTCAAAGTCATCGCTGGATTCGGGGGTTATTTCAATGGCCGGATGCGCCGCCACATAATCCCCCAGGGCGTTAATTGAATCAAATTTCATAACAGTGTCGTTCGATTCGCCGCCCGTCCCAATGACAAAGGCATGAATATTAATCTTGATATCGTCCAGTGTGTCTGTAAAGACGCCGTTCAAACGGTCGACCGCGGCCGCCATGCGTTCGGCGGGCGTGTCGACCGCGCCCATCCATAATGTTTCGTTCCCGCCAATCGCAAACAGTGCCGGGCGCAGACCCGCAATACGTGGCGCGTCTTTGACAACATATCCGGCGTCGGTAAATATTTTTTTGATATCGGCAAAATCCGACGGTTTTGGCGCGGGTTGGGTGTCGGCCATGGGCATTGTTGCCGGGGCGGGCGCGGGTGCCGGTGCCGGCGTTGTTACCATCCCCCCCAGGTTCAATCGCGGCGGGCGTGCCATTTGGGGCCGCGTGTCGGCCGGTTGGGTCGCATTGGCCGGTTGGGTCGGTTCGGGTTCGGCCACCGGCAAATCGATAGTCGACGCGTCGGGTTCATTTTTAGGTGTTTCGGTGGCCGCTGTGTTTTGGGATGTGCGCATAATCCGAATGCGTCGCCGCCGTGGCGCAATCAGCAGGTACATGCCCCCCACGGCAATCACCGCCGCCAGAATCAGCGATACGTAAAACAGTGTCCGGACCGATGTCCCCGATGACTGAAGCGCCGCCAAATAATTCCAATGCGCCGCAGAAAAAATATTAAATCCAAATTGGGTATTGAACCAGAAACTGGTCCCCAGCGCCCACGCAATCAGCCACAGCGCCCCCAGTAAAATAGAATCAATTTGTCGTTTCATTTGTTTTTAATTGTATCATATTTATGATAAAGTAAAAAGCAAATGATTGATAGCGCCAATTTTTTATCTGAAACCAAAACCGGACTGATTTCCAACGATATTACTGATGCCAGTGACCTGGCCGGTGTGGCGGCGGCGGCCTCTGCGCGTGGCATTGATGCGGTGTCGTGTGCCGGTTCGGATGTCGCGACGTTGTGGCCGTGGGTGGAATCAACGCCCATTGGGATTTATGCACGCGTGGCCACCAATGGTGATGTGTCAGGGACCGCAGTCGCGATTAATACCGCCTTTAAACATGGGGCCGCCGCCGCCCAGATTTTGTTAACACGGGATAATTTTAATTCATTCATTGATGGAATTCGGCCCATTCGGGACGATTTGTTTTTTAACAAAGAATTGGTTTTGGGCGTGGACATTGCCGATGTTGACACAAACCGATGGCTGCATATTTTGACGCGGGCCGCCGAAATTCGGGCGGATAATTTAATGCTGCGGGCAGGGGGGGATTTGCCCGACTTTGTCGGACGGATTTACGGAATGCTGGATACATGGGGCGATGTGTTTACCGGTGGCATCCAGATTGCGTTTGACAATGATTTTGTCCGTATGGAACAGACATGGCGCCTGATTCAGAAAATGCGCCCGGAACTGGCGTCGCGCGCGCGGTTCTTTATCGGGATTTAGTTTCCCAAAACCATATACCGCGGGGCGTCGGTTTCGGCCATGTTTTTGTTTTGATACCGGGTTTCGATAATGTTAAAATCGCCCGGTTGCACGCGCAGCGTGGTGTTTTCCACCTGGGCTGAAATCCAATCAAAATATTCCCAGTGGTCGGTGCCGATTATAATTCGGCCCCCGTCACGCAGATGTTGCCCCAATAACGATAAAAACTGGGCGCTAAGCAATCGGCGCTTTTCATGTTTCGCCTTGGGCCAGGGGTCTGGATGCAAGACCCATATTTCATCAAACGTATACGCCGCGTCGCGCAGCAGGATGCGCACGTCATCCGGCCAAATGCGGATACGTTTGTATTCGTCCAGAACAGCGTTTGTCGTCACGTCGGTCATGGCCGACAACAACGCGGCCACCCCGTTGACAAAGGGTTCGGCCCCAATAATTTCTGCGTCGGGGTTCGCGGACGCCAGGGCGCGCACATGTTCACCGGCCCCAAATCCGATTTCCAATATGCGCCGGCCCGGACATTCCCCCGCCGGTGCCAATTGCGGCAGGACGCGGTTAATTAGTTCTGTTTTCCGGGCGGATAATTTTTTCCCATGCCGGCGGCCAAAAGTTCTTATTTCTTGTTTTTCCATATATTTAGTATAAAATGCGTGGGATTAGAATACAAGGGTAAAAGATGAGACAAGGACTATCGCCGGATTTAATTACACGAATTTTGGGCGGCGCGCCCAAATACACGCTGGATGAATTGGAGCAGAAATTTCCGCCCCGCAATTTGCCGGATGGTGCGTGTGTGACGCGTTTTGCCCCCAGTCCGACCGGGTTTATGCACCTGGGCGGACTCTATGGTGCATTAATCGATTGTAAATTGGCCGCGCAATCAGGCGGTGTCTTTATGTTGCGTATCGAAGATACAGACACCAAGCGCGAAGTGGCTGACGCCGTCCGCATCATCAATGAATCAATGGATAAATTCGGATTAAAATATATCAATGACCCGCAATACGGTCCATACTATCAATCGGAACGTCGCGACATTTATCACAGTGTGGTGGCCCATTTGTTGGCCGTGGGCCGCGCGTATCCGTGCTTTTTAACTGCCGATGATATGGAACGCATTCGCGAAGGGCAAAAGGCGGCGGGCTTTGCCACCGGGATTTATGGCGAATTTGCGCGTGACCGGGATTTGACCGATGATGAAATAACGGCGCACCTGGATGCGGGGCATATACCAACCATCCGGCTGTATTCAACCGGCAATCCGGAAAATAAAATATTTTGCAAAGACATGGTGCGTGGGTCCATTGCGTTTCCTGAAAACAACGAAGATTTGGTTTTAATCAAATCCAATGACGGGTTGCCGACGTATCATTTTGCACACCTGGTCGATGACCACTTTATGCGTACGACGCACGTGGTGCGCGGTGAAGAATGGCTGCCGTCATTCCCGCTGCATGTGGCATTGTTCCGCATGATGGAATGGACGCCGCCAATGTATATTCACACGTCGACCATTGACAAGATTGACAGCGACACAGGCAAACAGCGCAAGTTGTCCAAACGCAAAGACCCCGAATCCAACGTGGCGTTTTTCATGATGGATGGGTGGCCGACCGAGGCGGTGATGGAATATCTGTTTAATATCGCGGCGTCTGGATATGAAGAGGCCAAATCCAAAGGCCAGGCGCACACCATTTGGGATTATGAAATGCGGCCGAAAAAGATTCCGATGTCGGGCGCGCTGTTCGATATGAAGAAACTGGAATGGTGGGCCAAGGAATTCATTGCATCGTTACCGGTGCCGGAATTGGTGCGACGCGTTGCCGCATGGGCTAATGAATTTGGCGACGATAATCACCGGATGCAGGTGGCGGATACCGAATACTTGGGGGCTGTTTTAGGCATAGAACGCGACAATCCCAAACGCATCCGCAAGGATTTTGTTACATGGCGCCAGACACTGGAAACTGTGGCTTTTTTCTGGGACGAATTGCATGTGCCGAACACAGAATTTGACTATAACCGGGATGCGTTGCGCGAATTTTTGGCGGTGTATAACCCGGCCGACGACAAAGACACCTGGTGGACCAAAATTGTCGCCATTGCCGAAAAATGCGGCATTAAAAACGGCGATGTGGCGATGAATCTGCGCGTGGCGTTGTCGGGCCGAACAAACACACCGGATTTGTATTCGATGATGTCAGTAATGGGCGATGCGCGCGTCCGCAACAGAATAGAGGAATTAATCAAATGACCAAACCAAAGACAAAAAAACAGGTCAAGACAAAATTAAAGGCTGTGAAAAATGACTCGCACGCGATGGGGTTGTTGAAAATGTTGCGGGCGACGGGGTTATTTCGCTGGGAACGCCCCAGCACTAAATCCGAAGAAGTCTTGAACATTTTGATCCACGGAATTGGTATTGGGATTGCGATGGCGGCCCTGGTTTTACTAGAGGCCTTTGCCGCATTAACCCATAACACCTGGGCGATTGTGTCGTGTGCTGTATTTGGGTTGACGATGTTCACGCTGTATTTCGGGTCGACCATGTGCCACGCCATGATTGGCCAGAAAAGCGAATGCTTTTTCGAAGTTTGGGACAGCGTCGCCATCTATGCCCTGATTGCGGGGACATACACACCGTTTTGTTTGGTGAATTTGCGCGGCGGCCTGGGGTGGACCGTGTTCGGCATTTTGTGGGCCATTGTGATATTTGGCGCCATCATGAAAATCAGAAACCCCAAGCAACAGCCCAAATGGATGGTCGGCCTGTATCTGATTATGGGGTGGACATTAATCTTTATCCTGCCGGCGATGTTGCGTCATATTTCTGCGCGCGGAATGTGGTTTATTCTGGCGGGCGGATTGTCATATTCGCTGGGGGTGATTTTTTATCTGTGGCGGCGGATGAAGTTTTCGCACGCGGTGTGGCATCTGTTCGTGATTGGCGGAACGGTGTGTTTCTTTTTCGCCGTGCTGTTCGGATGTATTATTGATTTTTAAAGACATATGCCCCCGTCGGGGCATTTTTTTATTGAATATTGACCAAATGCGCGCTATGATAATTACCATGAAACATTTGTTTTTCGTTTTGACAACGACGACGACGACCCCCGCGGGGGTGTAATTTCTATGTTGCGGATTGCCGCATTTATCAATATAATCATCAATCAGAAATAAGTTTAATAATCAGAAGGACTTTTATTATGTCATATCCAATTGAAACCATTCGTCATTCGTTGGCGCACGTCATGGCGGCCGCGGTCCAGAAATTGTACCCCGACGTTAAATTTGCCGGCGGCCCGGCGATTGAAAACGGGTTTTACTATGATTTTGATACCGAACACCGTTTTAGTGAAGAAGACTTTGAAAAAATTGAAAAGGAAATGCGTGCCTTGATTAAATCCGATGGCGCCTTTGCCCAGCGGAATGTTAGCCTGGACGAAGCCAAGGAATTATTCGCCAACCAGCCGTACAAGATGGAATGGTTAAACGAATACGACGCGGCAGGCGATGCGTTGTCGGTGTATACGTTTCGGGACTTTACCGATTTGTGCCGTGGTCCGCACGTTGCATCATCCAAAGAATTACCGCGTGACGGGTTTAAAATCCGCAGCGTCGCCGGTGCGTATTGGAAGGGTGATTCGAAAAACAAAATGTTACAGCGCATTTATGTCGATGCCTTTGCATCGGCCGAAGAATTGGCCGCGCATCTGAAAATGATGGAAGAGGCCGCCGCGCGTGACAACCGCAAACTGGGGCGCGATATGGACTTGTTCCATTTTGAACCCGAATATGCGCCCGGCGCCGTGTTCTGGCATGACAAGGGGTATCGGATGTATCGCCGTCTGATTGACTATGTCCGTATGCGCCAGGAACAGGCCGGTTACCTGGAAATTTGCACCCCGGCGGTGATGGATCGGTGTTTGTGGGAACGGTCGGGCCACTGGGCCAAATACGGCGAACACAATTATTCGGGCAAGACCCAGGACGGCAAGACATTTTGTGTCAAGCCAATGTCATGCCCGGGGGGAATGTTGGTCTTTGGCCAAGGCATCAAATCGTACAAAGACTTGCCGATGTATCTGGCCGAATTTGGCAAGGTTAATCGGTACGAGGCGGCCGGCGGTCTGTCGGGATTAATGCGCGTGCGTGAATTCACCCAGGACGATGCCCATATTTTCTGTACCGAAGAACAATTGGAAACCGAAGTTGTCAAGATTCTGCGCTTTATCAAGGATATTTACGCAAAATTCGGCTTTGACCAAATCACCATGAAATTGGCCACCCGCAAAGAATCGGAATTCCGCATCGGGTCGGACGAAATTTGGGATCGGGCCGAAGCCGCGTTAAAGCATGCCTTGGACGCGAACGGTATTGAATACGAAATCGCGCCGGGGGATGCCGCGTTTTATGGACCCAAGATTGACAATTATTTAAAAGATTCCATGGGCCGTGTGTGGCAGTGTGGAACCGTCCAACTGGATATGAATTTGCCGGAACGCTTTGATTTGTCCTATGTCGGCGAAGACGGGGAAAAGCATCGGCCGATTATGCTGCATCGTGCGATGTTGGGGTCGGTGGAACGCTTTATGGGTGTGTTACTGGAATCGACCGGCGGGAATCTGCCGCTGTGGTTGTCGCCGACCCCGGTTGTTGTGACGCCCATTTCGGAAAAGCAGCGCGATTATGCCGTCGCGGTGGCGGATGCCCTGCGGGCGGCCGGTGTGCATGTTGACACCGACCTGCGTGATGAAAAGGTGAACTATAAAATCCGCGAACATTCGTTGGCCAAGACACCGATTATTGCCGTTGTTGGCGATAAAGAGGCCGCCGACAAAACCGTCACACTGCGTCGTTTGGGTGTGGAACATCAGGAAACTGTTGCGCTGGATGCGTTTGTGCGTGAAATGGCCGACGCGGTTAAAATGCCGCAATAGAATATAATCCGGGGTGATGAACGATAGCCGTTGCGTCGCCCCGTGTTTCGTGGTAATGTTTTGGGCATCAGGGGGATTGAACAATGAAAAAAATAGTGATTGCCATGTTGGCGGTAATGGCCCTGGGGGCGTGCGGAAACAAATGCGAAGTTGAACCGATTGTGGAACAAAACCACAAATTGATTGTGCCGCCGAACTTTGGCCAGATGCCGAAATAATAACGATGCGGGCAATTTTGTCCGCATTTTTTTGTTGATGGATATTCGCTTGGGTTCCGGCTTTTTTTATGATATAATATCCGTAACACATTAAAATGGGGGACGTTATGGAAAACGACGACAATTTGGATTTATTGGACTTGGATGATGATGCGTCGCTGGATACGCTGCCGGATGCAACACCGTTTGCAGCGCCCCGGCCGAAAAAGCCGTGGCTGTTGTTGGGGGTGACGTTACTGGTGATTATTTTGGCGACATTTGTAATCATTCGCGTGATTGGTTCCGATTCGTCATCATCAATTGAAATTGATTTGGATGCACCGGAAATTGTCACGGTTGACACCGTCCCCGTGCCGGCCCCGACCCAGGTGGCGGCGCCTGTGATGCCTGCTGTACCGGCGCCGATGCCGGCACCGAAACCGGCATCGGTGGACGTTGAACCGTCGGACGCACCGGTGCGTGCCGCGACCCAGCCGACGCCGGGCGTTCCCGTGCGTGTTGTTCCGGAACGTCGCAATGTAACCTTTGACCCGAATAAACCTGAACGCGCGTCGACCCAGCCGACGCCGGCAAAACCGGCCAAGGTGGCCAAGCCGGCCCCGAAAAAGCCCGCGCCCAAGCCCCAGGTTGCACCGAAGAACGCCTGGTATGTCCAGTTTGGTTCATACAGCACACGCGCCGCGGCGGAAAATGCCGAACGTAAAATCCGTGCCGGTCATGCCGGATTGTTCCAAGGGCAACAGTTTGTGATTCTGGCGGCGGTCTTGCCAAACGGAAATACAACCTATCGGTTGCGTATCGCATTTGCGGATAACAACGCGGCAAACGGATTTTGCCGTAACGCAAAGTCAGACGGTTTGGATTGTTATGTCGCAAAATAAGGAGATATAGAATGCGAGCAGGTTTTTGGGAAATTGTTTTAATTGTCGTCTTGGTTTTGATTTTGTTCGGGCATAATAAAATCCCGGGCTTGATGAAAAACCTGGCCAATGGTATTAATATCTTCAAGAAAGAGATTAAGGAAACCAAGGACGGCGCCAGCGTTGCTGTGCAAAAGGGTGCGGCGGCCCACGAAAAACGGCGCGCGGCATCCACAGCGGTCAAAAAATCGCCGGTCAAAAAGGTCGCCGCTGAAAAGCCGGTCAAAAAAAACGCTGCGAAAAAAACGGTCAAAAAATCGACTGCGAAAAAATAAAAACGTGGTCATGAACCATTTGCGTGAACTTTGGTCGCGCACAACCCGGGCAACCGGGTTTTTTATTTCCCCCTTGCCAATCCCCCATTATTAGAATATAATAGGGACGCATCGGCCGATTACCGATGTGAGGTGTGATAACCTCCAATAGTTTGCTCCAACAATGGTTGGAGGGTCGTGATATATTAGAATAAACGACACTATACTATTGTAGTTATCAACCTCCAACCGCCCTTCATCACGGCGGATTTTTTAATTTGGGGGTAAAACGATGCCAGTGATATCGAATGAAACACGTTTAATCGGTGGCGCAATGCGCCATGGTCGGCGCATGAATCGCATCAACCGCATGGACGCCGCCCAGGCGCTGCGGCTTAGTTTAGAAGAACTCGGCCGTATCGAGGGCGGTCGGATGGTCATCCCGCGGCGGGTGTTGAACAGCCTGATGTACCACGGCCTGCGTAATAAGTGCAGAAAAAACTGACAACGGTTCTTAAGTTCCCCAAACCAAACCAGAGATAAAAAATCCCCCTTGCGAAAAACGGCGCAACCTGGTATAATCCACGGTGTTGGGGCATATGAACCTATGCCTAATCCAAAGGGACGGTTGCATACGACAATATTCCCAGTAAAAAAATCCCAGATTTCCGCATTTTTTTCCTCCGACTTTATGCCTAATCTAACCGTCGGTTTGCATGCGGCATTGGTACCGCTGGGTGTGCATGCCGCCGCCGTAGATGATTACTATTGCTCACACTGTATGGCCATGCTGATAGTTCTTAATGAGCGCGGAAGTTTTTCCCAGGTGGCGGAAGGCAATCTGTTCGCGATGAATCAATTCAAGGACCAATACCCGGACACCGCACCCATTGTAAGGGAATTCGGTCAATCAATATCTGAATTGGTTTCAATCAATTATTACACGGGCAAAACCAGTCAAATGGATATGCAAAACATTTGTGCCGCAATTAATCTGTGTACGTGCGATGAATCATGGTGTACGACCCAAGTTGAATGGCAAAACAACGGTGTCGATAACGAAATGCGCGAAGGCGGCCGATGCACCAGTGAATATACCTGTGAACCTGTTGTCCATTTCCGATGCCCCAATGGTTCCTATGGAACCCCAACCAGTTTGTCTGGCGGATGTACCGCATGCCCCAATGGCGGCCTCAGCCAGAACAACCCAATCGACAACACCGGCACCAACAGCATTTCAAAATGCTTTATCCCTGCGGGTCACACCGGTTCCGATGCATCGGGAAAATTTACATACGCCGATAATTGTTATTACTAGGCAATGGCGGCATCAAACATCGCTTCGTCCCAGACGGCAACCCCCAACGCCTCGGCCTTGGCCAGTTTGCTGCCCGCGTCCGCGCCGGCGATAACAATATCGGTTTTGGCCGATACACTGCCCTGCACTTTGGCGCCCATACGTTCCAAGATTTCTTTGGCCGCGTCCCGCGTATGATTGGACAATGTCCCGGTCAACACCACGCGTTTGCCGACAAACGGGCCATCGGCCACCGGGGCGACAATTTGGGCATCGCGTACGTTTATCTGGGTTAACAAATCGTCCAAGGCCGCCGCATTATGCGCATCACCAAAAAACGATACGATTTCGTCCGCCATCACGTCGCCGATGCCATCAACCTGTTTCAATTGAACATCACGCGCCGCACGCACCGCATCCAAATTGCCGAACGCCCGGGCCAGGATTTTCGACGTGACCTCGCCCACTTCGGGAATCCCCAGGGAATATAACACCCGGTGCAAATCGACATCGCGCGCCCGATTGATGGCCGCGTCCAAATTCGCCACCGATTTGTCGCCAAAGCCATCCATCTGACGAATTTCATCACCATGATTTTGGATTAACCGGAAAATATCAGCCGGGGTTTTAATCCAACCACGTTCCACAAACAATTCCAATTGCCGCGTCCCCAGACCGTCGATATCAAACCCCTTGCGTGAAACAAAGTGTTCCAATTCACCCAACCGCTGGGCCGGACATCCCAACGTATTAACGCACCGGCGCGCCACCATGCCGGCATCGCGTACAACGGCCCCGCCACAGACCGGACACGTATCGGGGAATTGAAATGTTGGAACATCGGGGGCATCCATTGCCACGCCCACAATCTGGGGGATGACATCACCCGCCCGCTGGACAATAACACGGTCACCAACATTGACGCCCAACCGTTCAATTTCATCTGCGTTATGCAACGTCGCCCGCGACACCAACACCCCGCCAATATTAATCGGTTCCAATTCCGCCACCGGCGTCAGGACGCCCGTACGCCCGACTTGGATTGTAATCCCCCGCAGAGTTGTTATCGCCCGCGCCGCCGGGAATTTATAGGCCACTTCCCACCGGGGGCTGTTTGACCGCGCGCCCATTTTTTCCTGTAAATCGACATTATTGACCTTTAACACCAATCCGTCGATATCAAACGGAATGTCTGCACGATGTAACATAATGTCGTTGTATGCCCCCTGAATCCCGTCCATGGTATCCACGCGGCGCGCCCACGGGGCGGTCGTTTTAAATCCCCACGATTTCAATCGGTCAAAGTATTCACTTTGCGTTGCCCAATCGCGCCGGGACAAATCACCATACGTGTACGCAAACGCCGACAGTCGCCGCGTTGCCGTAACGGCCGGATTTAATTGGCGCAGTGACCCCGCCGCCGCATTTCGCGGATTGGCAAAGACCTTGTCCCCCCTTTCGGCTGCTGCGGCATTCAGCGCCATAAAATCGTCGCGTAACATATACACTTCGCCACGCACTTCGATAACATCGGGATAATCGCCGGTTAATTTTTTGGGGATATCATCAATTGTCATCAAATTGGCGGTGATGTCTTCGCCGATGGTCCCACTGCCCCGCGTCAACGCCCGCAACAAAACCCCGTTTTCATACCGCGCGGCATATGACACGCCATCAACCTTTAATTCAATAAAGACATCTGGGTCCGCCAATTTTTTAAACCAATCGGCGACTTCATCCTCGTTAAAAACGTCGGAAATCGACAGCATCGGCACACTGTGCGGAAACGATTTGAACTTTTCCGACACGGCCGCCCCCACATGCGTTGATGCACCATTCGCAGCCAGTTCGGTATATTCCGCCTCGATTTCCAAGGCGCGTGATTTTGCCGCATCATACGTCGCATCATCCACCACGGGGGCGTCATTTTGATGATACGCGATGTCCCATTCGTTTAATTTTTTCAACAATTCGGCGTGTTCCGCCCGGACAAATAAATCTGGTACTTTTGACATATCGTGATTATAGAAAATACAAAAAAATCCCGCAATCGGAAATATAATCCATTGATTAAATTTTACCCATGCGGCATAATTTCCTGGACCAAAAATAACCCAAGGTATAAAAATGAAGCAATTGATTCTGGGGCTGGCATTGATATTAACCGGATGCGGAACGATGGGCATCGGGTCGAATCATGACGTCACCATCCGCAACAATTCCAGCGATATGATATTTGCGACGGGCGACATGGGGCGCGTCAAAATCCGCCCAGATGCGTCACTGACCATCCGCAGCCGCGATACAATTCAATTACTTAGTGAAAATCCGACATGCGACATTTTAACGGTCCAACGCCGCCTGAATTCACCGGCCTTTTTCTTGGATGTCTTTCCCGGATTTATATTGGGGATTGCGCCGATTACTGTCGACGCCCTCAGTGGTAATTTATACCGAATGCCAGACGAATTTATTTATGATTGCAACGAATGAAAAACCCGCATCTGCGGGTATTTTTACGCGTCATCACGCGGAATCAGGCGAACAAATTCCTCCCACGTGGTGCCGGTCGCTCGTAAAACTTTGGCCACACTGGACAAAGACGGCCAACGGGGTTTTCCATCGGGGGTAAAACGCTTGCTTTTATTAAATGTTGTCGCATCCAACCCGCCCAATTGCGCCAAGCGGGAACAAGATATCCGCCGCATGGCAGCCAAATCTTCAATCGCTTGCCAAATTGCATCATTGTTCATAACACCCCCCCAAAAACGCATTTATTCAAATCGAATATTCTTATTATGATTGAATTCTTGATTTAATTCAAGTATTATTTCTAAGAAGAAGTTCCTATCCCCCCCCGAAACAGGCATATGATTAATAAACGGGACACCATGAAAAAAGTATGTTATAATCAAGGCCAAAGGAGATGCGCCATGTCCAATTATAATTTCGAACCATATAATGACGAGATTGACGAAAATCCGGACCGGGATTATATTGCGGGGCCCTATTCCACCTTTGACCCTGAGTTATCGCGCATCGCGGCCGCGGCCAACAGGCAACTGCCGCGCCGCCACAGCAAATTGCACCCATACGAATTATTGGGAATAGGCCCTCGCAAAGAAAAATTGGTCAAGCGCTGGGTTTTAATGGCGGCCACCCAACGATTATCGGAACAAAAACTGTTTGAATTTAATTATCTGTTGTCGAATGAGTATATTGATATTTTATCGCAACCCGACATGCGCGACCAATTAATCAAATTTGACACCATGTCGCGTTTCCAGAAATTAAACTTTGCCCAAACATTGGTGAATGAATTAATAAAAACGTTCAAATCCAACGGTATTGATATTCCGCCCATCCCGGTCAAGTCGTCAACCAAAACGGAAATAATGTGCATGAAACATGATTTGAATGATATATCATCGGGCGTTATTCAAATAAATTTTTCCGACCCTGACAACAAGGACGCTGGCAAATTTTGCCGAAATTTGTTTCATGAATTTGTCCATTGGGTTGATGTGCGGGCGCCAAACGCCTCGCCGCTGGGCGCCCAGATTGCAAACCTAGCCCAAAGATTCACCTCGACATATCGCGAGAACACTAAAAACTACTTATTAAATCCAACGGAAATAAACGCTTATATCAGTTATGAATACATACCACAAATGGTGGAAACGATAAAAAAACTGCCCCAAAAGGCCCCGGTCCCCAGACCCAGAAATTATCCCATGACGCGTACTTTATCTGTAAAAATGCGTGATTAAATATCGTATAAAAAAATCCCGCCCAACCGGACGGGATTTTTTGCGACCGGGTAACTCGTCGTCTACCTGTCGCCCACGCGGAACTGTTATTGGCCTTCTTTTTCTTCCAGGCCCTTTAACACAATGTCCTTTAATTCGTTCGGCATCATGCCCGTTGTCGAATAACCGCAATCGACGTGGTGAACTTCACCCGTCACCGCTGACGACAGATTGCTGAACAAATACACGGCGGCGCCAGACACGTCATCCAATGTCATATTGCGACGCAGCGGTGTCTGGTCCGCGTTCAGGCGCAACATCGCCTTGAACCCGCCAACACCGCTGGATGCCAATGTCATAATCGGCCCGGCGCTGATGGCGTTGACGCGAATGTTTTCACACCCCAAATCGGACGCCAAATAACGCACACTGCTGTCCAGGGCGGATTTTGCAACACCCATCACGTTGTAATTCGGTACAGATTTTTCACCACCGAAATACGTCAGGGCAACCACACTGCCGCCGTCGGTCATCAGTTTGGATGCCCGGCGCGTCAAATCAACCAACGAATACACAGAAATATCCATGGTGTTTTTGAAATTGTCGCGCGTTGTGTCGGCATAGCGGCCGGTCAGTTCGTTTTTGTCCGAAAACGCAATCGCGTGCAGCATTCCATCCAAATGGCCCCATTCACATTCGATATCTGCAAACAGTTTATCCATCTGTTCATCATTTTGAACGTTGCATTCCTGGACAAACTTGGCCCCGATGGATTCGGCCAGCGGGCGCACGCGCTTTTCCAATGCGGGCATCGCATACGGCATGGCGATTTCTGCGCCTTCATCATGGGCGCGCTTGGCAATGGCCCATGCCATGGACCAATCATTGGCAACGCCGGTAATTAAAATCTTTTTTCCTTTTAATAACATTTTAAATCCTTCCATTTTTTTATATTGGACGCCAAGAAATATAGCACCAAAAACGCCGCCCCGCAATAATTAAAAAAAACACTTGAAATAGGTTTAAATATGGTATAGGATAGTCGAGCAATTCGGGCATAGTTCAGTCGGTAGAACAACGGACTGTTAACTTGCCCTTGTATTTTACCCCAAAGCACTCCACACTACGCAGAAATTCGCCACAACGCTCTACATATACGGCTCAAAAAATACACCAAATTCCATCGCAAATAGATACGAATATGCCCCTTATATAAACGCAATTCTACACCCTGGCTACACCGAACTTTTTATACTCCTTTTTCAAAACCCCGCAGAATATCGACAATATATTCCCATGTTGCTGTATATTATATTTTATGTTCCAATTTAAATTCATGCAACAACGGCAAAATCACATCTTGCAATTGTGGATTTATTTTTCTTTTACCGTTCCACAGCCATTGTTGAATTCAATCACTTTATTGACATGATTCAATAATTCTGGGGTGTGAGATATTGCAATAATTGTTTTTGCTTTATATTCTTTGAATATAAATTCCCAGATTTTCTTGGTTGTTTTTGGGTCCAGATTCGCAGTTATTTCATCCAGTACCAAGATATCACGATTTAACACCAATCCGCGCGCCAGGTTTATTCTTTGTCTTTCACCACCAGAAATCTTGATTCCCTTTTCCCCAATTTGCAGGTTTAAATCATTGTTATTTTTATGAATTAAATCATTAAGGCAACAACCAGATAATATCTTGTTCAATTCTTGTTTTCTTATTTTATGCCCCAACGTTATATTTTCATATAATGACAGATTGAACAGTTCTACATCCTGGGAAATATATGTCAGATTTTTATTAAAGAAATCATCTGCAACATTTTTATAATCAACATTATCTATCTTTATACTGCCCGACAACGGTTCCAGTTGTCGCGTTAACAAATTCAAAAATGTTGATTTACCAGTACCGGACACACCAACAATCGCAATATGGTCGCCACGATTTATTTCGATATGCTTTATAAATGATTTGAATTTTGTGTTATCATATTTGAATTGAAACATCATATTATCAAATACTATTTTATTCCATTTCTTTATATGAATATTGCGGTTTGTATTTGTTGTAATTTGTAAATCCTGTAAATGTTTTTCCAGAATATCAATTTGCGTTTTATTACCGGCCAATTCGGTCATCAAATGCATAAATTCGCGTCCTATATTTTGAATATTTCCCTGAACCGCAACAATCATAACCACCAAATCAATATTTTGTCCTGTTGTTAAATATTGGTATATAAAAAATCCAGTTGGAATCAAAAACAGTCCCGACAAAAATAATTCTGTAAAGCCCCATTGGTTTGCATTATATCGCATAAGTTTTTTATTATTCTTGAAAGATTCCGATGAAAAGCGACCCAATGTATTCATAACAAAATAAATCAGGTTCATCTTTTTTACACTGCGAACATTATATGTAAAATCCGTATATATCTTATTAAAGTTATTATCTGATTGGGTTGCGTTATGTGTATAATAGATTCTTTTTGTGTAAAAAAGACGCGTCAAAACAACAAATACAGACATCCCAACAAACAGATACAGGAACAAATATGGCGATTTAATGTATGTATATATAAAAAACACAACTGTGAAAATTAAACTTGGAATATAACTGAAATTCATTGCCCAAAGCCATGTTCGCATAATCTTAGCAACATCATCGATAACAGATAAAAAATAACCGATACTGTTATTTGTGTGCCAAGTATAAGATTGCCGATACACTTTTTCATAGTATTTTTCTTTTAATTTAATTGGTATTATACGTGCTAAATATTCAAAGAAAAATCGCGATATGTATTTCGATAATACCAAACCCAGGCTCATTGCAACCAACATCCAAAACCAATACAGCAATTTTTGATTATCTGCCCCACTTATGCTTTTCACCATTTCAGACAATGCAAAAGGCGTAAAAAACATAAGTGCGCCCTGAACAATCCCAAACGAATAATTCAAAATAAAATGGATTTTTAATTTTATACTGTCAGCAGCAAACCAAATAAGTCTATTTACAATCTCAACAACTTTTAACATTTTTCTTCCTTTTACGCATAGGATATTATACTATATGACCCGATGTGTAAAGGAGTTGTAATGATAATTGGTATGGTGCGTTATGCGATTCCAAACAGTTTTACGAACACAAACAATTCGCGTTCATTGGTGCAATTATACGAAGACCCATATTTTTCAGATCGTTTTAATATCTTCTGCAATGTGACACTGGAATCATTTGCACAACAAACTAATCAAGATTTTGTTTTGTGCGTATATCACACAAACCTAATCCCTGATGATAAACGCACGTTATTTGATAATCTTGAAAAAAGATATCGTTTTCTGCGTAATATTTACACTGATGGCAAAATGCTTATTCCAGATGATTTAAAAGAATCACAAATGCTGACTTTTCGCATAGATAATGACGACGGTATGACACTGGACTTTATTGAAAAAATGCAACAGATTAAAGATAACTATAACAGCAAATCTACCAATTTTGCAATCAGTATTCCGCACATGCGTAAAATTGGCAGAATCGGCGAAGATATGTATAAAACTATCGCGACCGATTTTATATCTAATTCTATGGGGTTGGCATATCTGGGGTCCGATGGCAGAACAGTTATGGATACGGGCAATCATAGACTGGTGCCTTATACCACCCCAACTTTGTTGGTTGAAGGCAACGGTGGTCTGCAAGTTATAAACGGTTATAATGTGGCAAATGCTTTTCATAAAAGGTATCAAAACCAAACCGAAGACGTTATATTGGATAAAAATTCCATGGAAAAGTTTTTATATGACGACGGATATGCAAATATTAATTTATCTTGCCTGCCAATCATAAAACAATAACTTTCTATGTTAATTTTCTATCACAAATTGAACACACAGCAACAAAACTGCACTTCATTTAATGTATTCCCTCTTTTTTTACCTTTTCCTAGAACAACAGAATGTCGTTCTATGAACCAACAAAGACGAATTGTAAAATATATTAGTTTGTAGCAAAACCGTATGTGAATATATCTATAGAGACATTTTGACTTTCAGATATTTTTAACAACGTTTTACACATTGTCTACACCGGGGCATTTTTTGCCCGAAAAGGCGGATTTTTTGGTCACACAATTTTTATTTACAAAATGTTTAGAAAGTCCTTGACTTGTGCGGATTTTAGAGTTATTATATGTCGCGTTATTCGGGCATAGTTCAGTCGGTAGAACAACGGACTGTTAATCCAAGCAATAATCACTTGATAAATCTTCCCTAAACTGAAATTTACCTTGTTTTCTGCGGTATTTTTTAAATTTGTCGATTTGAAAAGTGTGATTTAAGTCTAGGCAACTCTATACAATAACATTCATTTTGACACATATTTGACACACAGAAAATCGCGTACTTTTGAACTCATTACCATAGATAATGTTGTCAACATGCATAATTCATAATAAAAGACTGGATCCAAAATTTAATATCTTCTAGTATTTTATATAAGAAGGAATGGAAACAGTGATTGCTATACCAGCACGATTGCCAGAATATTCAGATTGCAAGCCCGTGTTAAAATGGGCTGGCGGCAAGGGGCAATTGCTGGACCAAATTCGTCAAAGATTACCTATAAAATTAAAAATGGGCGGCATAAAACGCTATATAGAGCCATTTGTTGGCGGCGGCGCAGTATTTTTTGATATTTATAACCATTTTGATATTCAAGAAGCAATTTTATGCGATATCAACCTAGAATTGATTATTTTGTATAATACAATTAAATTTGACGTAGAGAAATTGATTATTGAACTAACCAAGATTGATACAGAATACAGGTTATCAGAAGACAGAAAAGAATATTATTACGCGCGGCGTATAGAATATAATACATATGATAAAAA
>CAXHMP010000016.1:0-21110 GCA_964017835.1 uncultured Alphaproteobacteria bacterium | reverse complement strand
GAATTATCATCACCGCGCCCGCCCTTTTTGGGGGTATCTGCGATTGCGGGGGTATCGGGCGTATTCCAAATATCATCCAAACCCAAATCCGGTGAAATCGCCGCGATGTCGCGTTCAATTTCGTCCCGGATGGGCCGATGTTCAGGCGTGGGTTCTGGTATCGGTTCCGGTTCCGGGGTTGCCGTCGGCGCCGGGTCGGCCGCGGGTTTTGGGGTGTCCGCGCGCGCACCCAGGACAATCGGAATATTCTGGGTCTGGGTCATTGTGTCGGGCATGTCCGCCCCGCGCCAATCGATATACAGGGCCATTGCCCGCGCATCGGCGGCCGCGGTCGGGGCGTATTGCACGTCAATGGTGCATGAAATTTTGTCATTGATTTCGCCAATGTTTGTGCATGTCGTCTTGGGCGCAATCAAGCCCGGCATATCACCGGATGCACGGACCGCCGTGACGGTGACCGGTGCGGTCGCCGCAACGGTGATTTTCATCGATTGACGTGTGTTCACCATTGTCTTTGACCAATCAATTGAATCGGGCGTCACAATCAGGTCTGGGGCCGGGGTGTCGGTATCGGTCGGCACGGATGCATCATTGCCGGAATCGCGCAACAACATGGTCATTAATATTAACACCACGATGAACGCCACCGCCAACGCCAGCCATTGGACATTACGCGGCATCGTTTTGCGCAGTTCGGAAAATTGATTCAATATTTTTTTCATTCATTACCCCACCGCCCGTGGCATCGCCGGGCCGATTATTGAATCCGCACGACGTGACAACTGGCGCCGCTGAACTTTAACATTTGGTCGCACAGACGTTGGGCGGTATCGATGTCGGCCATCGGACCAATACGCAACCGGTACAGGCGCGCCGTTGACGCGTCAGACCCCAGGTCGCCCACACCCTGTTCATCGACCGCAAAGAACACCATGTCTTTGTATGGTGTCAACAGACCCTGGCCGTCTTCGCCACTGAATTTGGCCAACAAAGATGTCCAGTAATCGTTCAGGGCCTTGACCGAGGTGTCGGATTTCAATTCAACCGCAACGCCGGCCTGGTTGCTGGGAATCAGCGGGATGTTCGTCTGGGGCAGGTATGCGCCCGCCGTGTTGCGTGCCGACGGTATCATCATCCCGTTGCCACTGTTGCCGCCGCCTGTGCCCGTTCCAATTCCATAGCCCGCCGGCATGTAATACCCCATACCGTTTCCGGCGGTTGTATCGGAAACAAACATCGGCGTGGTGCTGTAATTATTGACAGACCCACTCATCGCGGCCAGGTCCGCGTTATACGCAATATTATTCAACGATTGGCCCGATATCATGGACTGGGCAACGTTCGCCTCGGCCAAGGCCATGACAGACGCCGTATCTGCAATCAGGAACGGTTTTTCACGCTTTTTAATGCAAACGATACGTTGACCACTGCGCAGGACCATGTCGCCGACCGCTTCGACAATCAACAGACGACCATCTTCGCCATCGGTGCGGAAACCCACCGGGGATTCGCCGCCTTCGACCAACAGCGATACCACCGGACGCTGGGTCATGGCGATGACTTTGTCACCAAAATCGATATAGGTAAAGATGCGGTCGCGCCACACGCGTTCGGGCGCAATCACGTAATCGTCGGGGTTCGGGACAAAGATGTCCAAATCAAAACGAAATTCCGACGGGTCGATTTTCATCGATTTAATCCAGCCGTAATCTTCGCCGTCAACGCCAATGGTGGATGTGGTGGGCGCCTTTTTGAAAATTGACCCCATATTGCCCGAAGCCGGCGCCGCGTTTGATACCGCCATCGGCAACGCGCCGCCGCCGTCCAAGACAACGTCCACCTGGGAATAGGTGATTTCGCTGGAATTCGATGGTTCACTGCGCAGATAAAAGACGTATTTATTGCCCGATTTACCCGTCACAATCAAATTCGTGTCCGACCCCATATTGCTGCCCTCGGGGGTGATGTACATGGTGCGACCGTTTTGTTGGGCCTCGAACTTAAACAGGCCGTCATTGCCAACCACGCCGTCAACAATCTGTTCGCCGTCGGGCAGGGTAATCATCGTCACCATGCCGTTACGTAATTTAACAGGCAACACGTTCCCGGCCGACCATTGCAATTGGGCGTATCCGGGCTTGGAACTGCCCACGGCCATGTTGGCGTTCGGGTTGTCCCATGCCGATTGAACCCCGTATTCGGCCGCGCGCGCCGGCATCCCGCCACAGACCAGTGCCAGGCACAGCACAGATACATTTATTTTCAGCGCGTTTGCAAAAGTCATAATTATCCCTTTCCTTTTACGGTTTTTATATGTCCGTTGATTCCGGGGTGTCCCTATTGAAAATCCAAGGGATCGCCATTTCCGGATTCAACCCGATATTCGGCCACCCGAATCCCCAGCGGATTTGACAGGCGGTCACCCCATTTGATGGTCGGATTTTCATCGGATTCCAATCTTATGATAATTGTATAATCTTTTTTATCGTTCTGTCCATCACTATTTGTGCAAAAATACGTAAAATTGACAGCATAGGTATCCGGGGCGCGGGGGGCAATCGAATTAAATTCCACCGGACAATAAAACTCAACATCCGGCACATCGTTCATGAATGCCGTCCACATGTTCGTCTGGGTCAGGCCGGCGTAGACGTCGGGTGTACTCCACGTATTAACAATTCCGTCGGCGGTGTTGGACCATTTGCGGCGCATCACCCCGACGTTGGGGATGATTTCATTGCGCGCCTTGACATATTCCTTGATGAAACTGCGCTTGTAAATATCAATGTTTTCGGCGTCCGGGGCCACCGCATGCAGTCGTATTTCCAAATCTGCCCGGGGTTGCGTCGTCAGGAAAAAGATTTGGGGGCGGTTCAACGGGAACATTTTCACCAACGTCACCACCAGCACCAGCACCATAACCAACGCGCCGGAAAAGACGAATGTCAGCAATCGGGATAATAAAACAGGTGGCTCCACGCTTTTGACGGGGGCTGCATTCTCTCTTGTCATGGTTCGATTGTAGACAAAAAATAAGCCCACGTGCAAGAAAAAAGTGTGTCCAATGGCATCATTTTATAAGATGAAAGGAATTGATGGTGAAAATATGCTTGCGCTGGGGCGATTAAAGTCATATAATACTTTCCGCTTGATTTCTGTTTTGTGTATGTTATTGTATCCCAGAATACGGGGCCACGGGCATCGGTAACAGGTAATCAGAGGCAAATTTTATTAGGGGCATAGTTCAACGGTAGAATATCGGTCTCCAAAACCGCGGATGAGGGTTCGATTCCTTCTGCCCCTGCCAGATTATCCAAGCGCACGATAGTGTGTTTGGATAATTTGGGACAAATTGGATAGCAGAAGGAATTGAACCCGAATATAAAAAATGTTGGGTTCGACTATGAGTTGGAATTTGCAAGCAAAGCGCCGCAAAATCCATACGAATGGTGAGGCAAAGCCGAACATTCCTTCTGCCCCTGCCAGATTATCCAAGCGCACGATGGTGTGTTTGGATAATTTGGAAACTGATGAAAAGTACGGAATTTCTATGAAGAAAATACTGGAATATATTAAATCTGTGCGCAGCGAATGGTTTAAAATCGTATGGCCGTCGCGTGACACAGTTGTTCGTACAACAATTTTGATTCTGGTGTTTTCCGCCCTGGCGGCGCTGTTTTTCTTTGTGGTGGACAGCCTGCTGAACGCGGTTGTAGGATGGGTTTTCTGAAACAAAAACGGGCAAAGGAAGTATAGATGGAAGACAAAATGCAATGGTTTGTCGTTAACGTCCACACGGGATGTGAAGACAAGGTCGCGCGCGGTCTGCGCGAACAGATTGACAAGCGGCGCCTGAACGCGTTGTTTGGGGAAATTTTGGTTCCGACCCGCGAAGTGACCGAGGTCAAGGCCGGCAAACGCGTTAAATCTGAAAAGAAATTCTTTCCCGGGTATATCGTTGTTCAAATGGTGTTAAACAACGAAACCTTTTCGTTGGTCAAATTAATGCCCCAGGTGGTTATGTTCTTGGGACAGAAGAACAAACCCATTGCCGTCAGCGAAGAAGAAGCGCGTCGCTTGCAAAAGCAGGTCGAAGAAGGTGCCGTCGCGGTGGATGATATTGAATACGAAGTCGGCCAGGAAGTGCATGTTATCGACGGGCCGTTCGGTGGGTTTAACGGTGTTGTGTCCGAAGTGGACAACGTTAAGCAAAAGATGACCGTGACGATTTTGGTCTTTGGTCGTGAAACCAGTGTCGAATTGGATTTTGAACAGGTCGAACGGGTCTAATAAGGTATGAAGATAGTCGTCTTGGATATAAATATCGTGGACATCAAAGCGTCCAAGCCAATACGTAAGTTGGTGCGTGAAAGAGAGAATATTCGTCAGGCGGCGGAAAAGTTTAAAAGACTGGTGCAGCAACAAAACATCATTTCAAAAAAAGTGCGCACAAAGTAAAGTTTTTTGTGGTTTTTGGTAAAAAATGCTATAAAATCACAATCCTTGGGGTTAAAAAGCCCGGGGAAAACGCGGTGGATACGCCATATCGTACCGCGACACTAACCAAAAAATGGAGTGAAAAATGGCAAAGAAAGAAGTCAAGGGACTGGTCAAACTGGTCGTCCCGGCAAAACAAGCGAATCCTGCGCCTCCGATTGGGCCGGCGTTGGGTGCGGCGGGTGTAAACATCGCCGAATTCTGCAAACAGTTTAACGACAAAACCGCGGACAAGGAACCGGGTATGCCGATTCCGTGCATCATTACGGTTTATACCGATCGCACTTTTGAATTTATCATGAAGTTGCCGCCGGTGTCGTATTACATCAAAAAGGCGTTGAAGTTGAAAATCGGGTCCCACAAACCGGGCCGTGATTTCGTCGGCACGATTTCCAAGGCACAAATCAAGGAAATTGCCGAAGCGAAAATGCCGGACTTAAATTGCTCTACCGTTGAATCTGCGATGAACATCGTTGCGGGTCAATGCCGGTCCATGGGCGTCAAGGTGGAGGAATAAAACATGAAAGTTACGAAAAGACAAAAAACGTGGGCGTCCCTGGATACGGACAAAGTTTATTCTTTGGCCGATGCGATTGAAACGTTGCGTGGGTATGCGTCCAAAAAGTTCGACGAAACATTGGAAATCGCCGTGCGTTTGGGCATTGACGTAACCAAGGCCGATCAGAACATTCGTGGGATGTTGTCGTTGCCGCATGGCACGGGTAAAACCGTTCGCGTTGCGGTCTTTACCGCCAACGCCCAGGACGAAGCCAAAAAAGCCGGCGCGGATGTTGTCGGCGGCGAAGACCTGATTGAAAAAGTGGCGGGTGGCGAAATCAATTTCGACCGCGTTATCGCGACGCCGGATATGATGCCGAAAATGTCGAAAGTGGCGCGCGTGTTGGGTCCCAAGGGACTGATGCCGAACCCGAAATTGGGTACGGTTACCAACAACGTTGCCGAAGCGGTTGCCACCGCCAAGGCGGGCCAGATTGAATATCGCGCGGAAAAGAAAGGTATTATCCACGCGGGTATCGGCAAAATGTCGTTTGACACGAACAAATTGGTGGAAAACGCCATGGCTTTGATTGAACAGTTAAAGAAAATCAAGCCGGCGTCATCCAAGGGCCAGTATATCTTGGGTATCGCGGTTGCGACAACCCAGGGACCGGGTCTGAAGGTCGATGCAAAATAATAAATGTTCCGGCGGGGAAACCGCCGGGCATTAGACAGATTTCTGTCCAAGACTGATGGTGCGGTTAAACGTTTAAACATTTGGCCATCATAGACAAAGAGAAAATTCTTTGGGGCAGGAACAGCCCCCGGTTGGGAAAATCCTAATCGGGATTAGCCCCACCCGTCGGTATCGGCGGATGGAAAGTTAAACGAACGTAGCGAAGGAAAATGACAAAATGAAACGCGAAGAAAAATCAGATTTGATTTCAGCGTTACAGTCGTCCCTGACGCAGGCGAACGGTGTTTTCGTTATTGAAAACCATGGCTTGACCGTGAAAGAAATGGAAGGGCTGCGCAATGAATTGCGTGGGCTGGTTTCCATGTTCAAGGTTGTGAAAAACCGTTTGATGAAGTTGGCGTTGCAAGACACCGACTTTGCGCCCGTTTCCGAATTGATGAAGCGGCCCACCGCCGTCGCAATTGCGACAGACGGTCTGGCGGTCACCAAGGTTTTGGCGAAATTTGCCGAAGCCCATCCGAACCTGACCATCGTCGGGGGGAAAATGGATGCGGACCTGTTGGATACAGACGGCGTTATGCAGTTATCCAAGCTGCCGTCCCTGTTGGAAATTCGTGGAACAATTGCGCGCATCCTGGTCGAACCGGCGTCGCGCCTGGCCCGTGTTTCCGCCGAGTACGGAAAGAAAGAACAACAATAATCAGAATAGTGTATTCTGGTAATAAATATCGAATAGGAGCTTAAAAATGGCAGACATTCAGAAATTAGTTGAAGAATTGTCCAAATTGTCCGTTTTGGAAGCAGTTGAACTGTCCAAAGCGTTGGAAGAAACGTGGGGCGTTAGCGCCGCCGCCGCGGTGGCTGTTGCCGCCGGCCCGGCCGCCGCTGCTGCAGAAGAAAAAAGCGAATTTGACGTTATCCTGGCGGATGCCGGTGCGAACAAATTGGCTGTTATCAAAGCGGTCAAAGACATCACAGGTTTGGGATTGGGCGAAGCCAAAGCGTTGGTCGAATCCGCGCCCAAGGCCGTGAAAGAAGCCGCCGCCAAAGACGAAGCCGAAAAATTAAAGGCGACGTTGGAAGCCGCTGGCGCCAAAGTGGAATTGAAATAATTCCCGCGCCCCACGGGGCGCGCCGATTAACCGCGCGATGCGCGGTCGCCGCCCGTCCGGGATGCTGTATATCCCGGGCGGGATTCCAGGCGTAAAAAGGAACAGCGATTTAGACCGCGAACTTTTTTGTTTGCAAAACACATAAAAAAAGGATTCAAAAAAATGGCAGTTATCCAGAAACTTAGAAAATCTTTTGGTAAAAGTTTTTTGCAAACTCCGCTTCCTGATTTAGTTGAAATTCAATACGATTCTTATAAAGATTTCCTGCAGGCGGACGTTGACCCGCAAAACCGCAAGAATGTCGGTTTGCAGAATGTTTTCTCGTCCATGTTCCCGATCAAGGATTATGCCGGTGTCGCGGACCTGGAATTCGTTGAATATACGCTGGACAAGCCTGTTTATAACGTCAAAGAATGCATGTTGCGCAATATGACGTATTCCAGCAAATTGAGATTGAAGCTGAGATTGATTTTATGGGATATCGCCGAAGATGGCAAAAAAACGCTGCGCGATATCAAAGAACAAGAAATTTTCATGGGCGAAGTTCCCTTGATGACCGAACGCGGCAGCTTTATTGCCGCCGGTGTGGAACGTGTTATCGTTTCCCAAATGCACCGCGCCCAGGGGGTGGTTTTCGGTACGACCAAAGAATCCAAGGTCGCCGGAAATCCCGAAACGTATACAGCGCGTATTATCCCCGAACACGGTTCATGGATTGATTTCGAAGAAGCCAAGGGCGTTATCTATGTCCGCATCGACCGCCGCCGCAAGATTCCGGCGACCGTTCTGTTGCGCTGTCTGCCCGCCGCCGACGACGAAAAGAAATGGATTGCCGACCCGCGCAAGACGACCATTCGCGGCATGTCTGACACGGAAATCTTGGGCGCGTTTTACAAAAAGATTCCGTTGCATTTTGACGGGGCATTGTGGACCGGTGATGTGGCATCGTTCCAAGGGTTGGATAAATATCGCCTGAACTATGACATCATCAATCCCAAGGATAAAAAAGACTTGGCCGCCAAGGGTGACCGTCTGACGGCCAAGCGTTTGGCCAAGATTGAATCCACATCCAAGACGTTTGGCGTGGCGGGTGAAAATCTGGTGGGGGAATACCTGTTCGACCCAATTTCAAACGCGGGCGAAGTTGTTTATCCGGCCGGTACCGAAATCACCGAAGAAGTTTTGGCCGATTTGGAAAAGATGGGAATCAAAGAAATTTCCCTGATTGCCATCGACAATACGACCGTCAGTGCGCATATGCGTAATACCCTGATGGCGGACAAGACCACCAACCGCGAAGAAGCCCTGATTGAAATTTACAACATCATTCGTCCGGGTGAACGTCCGACGCTGGAGGCGGCAATCAACCTGTTCCAGCGCCAGGGATTTGACGCGGCCTATTATGATTTGTCGGCCGTGGGTCGCTTTAAGATGAACAAACGTTTGAAAATCGAATCGGGGAAAAAGCCCGAAGATGAACGTTTGCTGACCAAGGCTGATTTCTTGGCCGTGTTGAAAACACTGACCAACATTATCGACCGCAAGGATGTTATTGATGATATCGACAATCTGTCGAACCGTCGCGTTCGCACGGTTGGGGAATTGTTGGAACAAAATTTCCGCACCGGGATGGTGCGTATCGAACGCCTGGTACGCGAAGCATTGTCGAGTCCGAACATCGCCAACATGCAGCCCCAGGATGTTATCAATGTCAAACCGTTGATGTCGCTGGTGGCGGAATTCTTGGGGACGTCCCAATTATCCCAGTTTATGGATGCGTACAACCCGTTGGCCGAATTGGAACACAAGCGTCGTATTTCGGCGTTGGGGCCGGGTGGGCTGAACCGCGACCGCGCGGGTATCGATGTCCGCGACGTCCATCCGACGCACTATGGCCGTTTATGCCCGATTCACACCCCCGAAGGGGCGAACATCGGTCTGATTAACCATTTGGCGGCGTATGCGCGTGTCAATCCCTATGGATTTATCGAAACACCGTACTATGTCGTGGAAAACGGCACGGTGACCGACAAAATCGTGTATTTGACCGCCGATGAAGAATTGGGTCATAAAATCGCCCAGGGGAACACCCCGACAACCGCCGGACGCGTCTTGGCCGAAGATATGGTGACCGCCCGTGTTGATGGCGAATTTACCATGATTGCCAAAGAAGAAATCGATTTAATCGACGTCGAACCGCGCCAGGTTATGTCCATCGCGACGGGCCTGATTCCGTTTGTTGAATCGGACGACGCGAACCGTGCGCTGATGGGGTCAAACATGCAGCGCCAGGGTGTGCCGTTGCTGCGCGTGGATGCGCCCTTGGTCGGGACCGGTATCGAACGCGAAGTGGCGCGCGATTCCCGCACAGGTGTGGTTGCCAAGCACAGCGGTGTTGTTGAATCCGTGGACGCGAACCGCATTGTGGTCAAATGTATGAACAGCCGCAATGTTGTGACCGGCGTTGATATTTACAATTTGGAAAAATTTGAACGGTCCAACAGTGAAACGTTGATTCATCAAAAGCCCTTGGTCAAGGTGGGCGACCGCATCGCGGCCGGCGACATCATTGCCGACGGGTCGTCGATGAATTACGGTGAACTGGCGCTGGGGCGTAACGTGCTGGTGGCCTTTATGCCGTGGCGCGGATACAACTATGAAGACTCCATCGTGATTTCTGAACGGATTTCGCGTGATGACGTCTTTACGTCCGTTAAAATCGTTGAAAAGGAATTAAAGGTTCGCGATACCCAGTTGGGGCCGGAAAGCCTGACGCGCGATATTCCGAACGTCAGCGAAGAAGCGCTGAAAAACCTGGACGAATCCGGTATCATTTATGTCGGGGCGCGTGTGAAGCAGGGCGACATCCTGGTCGGCCGCGTTTCGCCGAAATCCGAAACACTGTTGACGCCCGAAGAAGCGCTGTTGCGTAACATCTTTGGTGAAAAGGCCTTGAACGTCAAAGATACGTCGTTAAAGGTCGGACCCAACGAAGAAGGGACCGTTATCGGGGTGAACGTCTTGACACGCCATGGCGTCAAGAAAGACGAACGCACCCAGATGATTGAACTGCAGAAAATCGAAAAGATTAACAAGGACCGCGACGAAGAAATCGCCATTATCGAAAAAGGCTTTGCCGACCAGGTCTTTCAATTGGCCGAAGGCGTCGTTATCGATTCAGGTACCGGCAGTGTCAAACCCTTTGTCGGCAAGAAATTGACGACCGAAGTCTTTGAAGGCATCCGCCCGTCGGACATGAAAAAAATCGTCGTCAAAAACAAAGAGGCCCAAACGAAAATCGACGAACTGCGCGAACAGTTGACGGTTAAACTGAAACTGTTAAACGAAAAAGCCGATGCCGAAGTGGCCAAGGCGACCGAAAGCAATTCGCTGAACGCGGGTGTGTTAAAGGAAGTCAAGGTTTACATCGCGCACAAAATGAAACTGCAGCCCGGGGATAAAATGGCGGGACGCCATGGAAACAAGGGTATTGTGTCCAAGGTTGTGCCGGTCGAAGACATGCCGCATTTGGCCGACGGGACGCCGGTTGATATCGTGTTGAACCCGTTGGGCGTGCCGTCGCGTATGAACATTGGTCAGATTCTGGAAACGCACCTTGGGATGGCGGCGCGGACACTGGGGCATCAGATTGGTGAAGTCCTGGACGAAGTCAAAGCCAAGCGTGCTGTGACCGATGACCTGCGCAATATCATGGGCAAGGTTTACGGCAAAGACACGGCGGAAAAATTGGAAAAAATGACCGATACCGACGTGCGCGCCCAGGCAACATTGTTGCGTAACGGGGTGCCGATGGCCACGCCGACGTTTGACGGCGCCACGCCCGAAGATATCCGTCGCATGCTGAAACTGGCGAAATTGCCGGAAACAGGTCAGTTTGACCTGTATGACGGGATGACTGGTGAAAAGTTTGCGCGACCTGTGACGGTTGGGGTGATGTACATGCTGAAACTGCATCACTTTGTGGACGAAAAGATTCACGCCCGTTCGGTCGGAAACTATTCGTTGGTGACGCAACAGCCGCTGTCGGGTAAGGCACACATGGGTGGCCAGCGACTGGGTGAAATGGAAGTCTGGGCGCTGGAAGCGCATGGGGCCGCACATTTGCTGCGTGAAATGTTGACCGTCAAATCTGACGATATTGCAGGCCGCAACAAGATGTACGAATCCATCATTTCCGGCAGCAACGATATCCAGACCGGAACGCCCGAAGCGTTTAACGTTCTGGTCCGCGAACTGCGCGGGTTGGGCCTGGCCATGACGCCAAAGAAAATTGATTAGTGGTTAGTGTGAGTGGGACGCGTCGGGAATTCCCGGCGCGCGCTGACCACTGGCACGCTGTAAGCGATGAAAGGAGCAAAATAAATGACCAATATGCTGCAAAAGATATTTGGACAAATCGAAAACAAGGAACAGTTTGACGCCCTGCGCATTACCATTGCGTCACCGGAAGAAATTTTGTCTTGGTCCCACGGCGAAGTCAAAAAACCGGAAACGATTAACTATCATTCTTTGAAACCCGAAGCCGACGGATTGTTCTGTCAGCAAATCTTTGGACCGGTCAAGGATTATGAATGTGCCTGTGGCAAGTACAAACGTATCAAATTCCGTGGTGTTGTCTGTGAACGCTGTGGCGTTGAAATCGGGCCATCGTCTGTGCGTCGTGAACGGATGGGGCATATCAAACTGGCGATGCCGGTATCCCATACATGGTTCCTGCGCGAAGGCAAGATTGCGACGCTGTTGAACAATCTGCCCCAGAAAAAGTTGGAACAGGTTATCTATTACGATGCCTATATCGTGACGGAACCGGGGTTGACATCGTTGAAAATGTACGATGTCATCAGTGAAGATGAATACCAGGCCGCCGTCGAAGAATTTGGCGCGGATGCGTTCCATGTCGGCATCGGTGCCGAAGGCGTGCGCAATATTATCGCCAACCTGGATATGGGTGACGAACGCCGCCGTCTGCGCGCGGAATTGGCGGAAACAAAATCCGAAGCCAAGCGCAAGGCGCTGATTAAGCAATTAAAACTGGTCGAAGCGTTCTTGGATTCCAAGACCGACCCGGCATGGATGTTGCCGGATATTATTCCGGTTATTCCGCCAGACATGCGTCCGTTGGTCACACTGGATGCGGGTCACGTTGCGGCGTCGGATTTGAACGATTTGTATCGTCGCGTGATTATTCGTAACAATCGTCTGAAAAGATTTATCGACATGCACGCGCCGGAAATCATTGTTCGCAATGAAAAACGCATGTTGCAGGAAGCAGTTGATTCCCTGTTCGATAATGGACACAAAGCGCGCCCGATGGTGTCGCAAAACCGTCGTCCGTTGAAATCGCTGTCGGATTCGTTGCGTGGGAAATCGGGCCGTTTCCGTATGAACATGTTGGGGAAACGTGTGGATTATTCCGGGCGCAGTGTGATTGTGTCTGGGCCGACATTGCGCCTGCACGAGGTGGGGCTGCCCAAAACGATGGCGTTGGAATTGTTCAAACCGTTCGTTTTTGCGCGTTTGATGGCCGGCGATTACGCCAATACGTTAAAGACCGCCCGCAAGATGGTGGAAAACGGCGAAGATATTGTGTGGGAAATTCTGGAAAAAGTGATTTACCAGCATCCGGTTCTGTTGAACCGTGCGCCGTCGTTGCACCGTTTGTCAATGCTGGCGTTCGAACCGAAATTGATTGAAGGCAAGGCTATCCGTCTGCACCCGTTGGTGTGTAAAGGCTTTAACGCTGACTTTGACGGTGACCAGATGTCGGTTCACGTTCCCATTTCATTAGAGGCGCAGTTGGAAGCGCGTACATTGATGTTGTCGTCGAACAACGTTCTGTCGCCCGCCAATGGTGAACCGATGATTGAACTGTCCCAGGACATGGTGTTGGGGATTTACTATATTTCGCTGATGAACGGCGAACATGATGAAAAATCGCCCCGCTTTGCCAATATGGACGAAGTGAAACTGGCGCTGGAAAACAAGACCATTACGCTGCACACGCCAATCGTGGCCCGCATCAATGGCCAGATTTATAAAACAACCGCCGGGCGCATGATTCTGGGCGAATTGTTGCCCAAATGCGACAATATGCCGTTCGATTTGGTTAACAAAGTCTTTTCGAAAAAAGAAATCAAAAACCTGTTGTCGACAACGTATGAACGTTGCGGCGACAAAGAAATGATTCTGTTGGCGGACGCATTGAAAAACACCGGTTTTGAACAGGCGGCGCGCAGTGGTATTTCCATTGGATTTGACGATATTGTCATTCCCGAAGAAAAGAAAGATATGATTGCCGATGCCGAAAAAGCGGCCCAGGAAATTGAAAACCAGTATCAAAACGGGTTGCTGTCCCATGGCGAACGTTATAACAAATTGGTCGATTTGTGGCAGAAAACAACCGACAAATTGGGTGATTTGGCGTATGCCGCGCTGGGCAAGACGACGGGCGACAATTGGAATTCGGTTCTGATGATGGCGTTGTCCGGCGCCCGTGGGTCCAAAGGTCAGATTCAGCAGTTGGCCGGTATGCGTGGTATGATGCAGAAACCCGACGGTTCCATTATCGAAGTTCCGATTATTTCGAACTTTAAAGAAGGCTTGACCATGTCCGAATACTTTACATCGACCCACGGGGCGCGTAAAGGTATGTCGGATACGGCGTTGAAGACCGCGACGGCGGGTTACCTGACGCGTCGTTTGGTCGAATTGGCCCAGAACACGGTTATCACCGAACATGATTGTGGCACCAGTGAATACATCACCGCCAAACCGGTGTACCAGGGTTCAAGCCTGTCGGTGCCGTTGGGCGACGTTGTTTTGGGACGTACCGCGGCGCACGATGTTGTTCATCCGATTTCCAAAGAAGTCATTGTCAAGGCGGGTGATTTGATTACCAAGGCCGATGCCAAGAAAATCAGTGAATCCGGTTTGGCGTCCGTTGATGTGCGCAGCGTGCTGACATGCTGTAGCGACGGGTTGTGTGCGAAATGTTACGGGATGGATTTGTCCCGCGGGACATTGGTTCATGTGGGCGAACCGGTCGGTATTATCGCGGGCCAGTCCATTGGTGAACCCGGAACCCAGTTGACACTGCGTACCTTCCACATTGGGGGGATTGCGTCCGGGGGCGCGGAAAGCCACTTTATCGAAGTGCCGGTTTCCGGGACCATTAAACTGACGGGTGTCAATACCATTAAAAATTCGGCGGGCCGTATTGTGGTGTTAAGCCGTAATGGTGAATTGGCCGTGGTTGATGACAAGGGCGAAAAACTGTTCACGGCGGCGTTGCCGTATGCGTCGATGTTGATTGTCAACGACGGCGATGCGGTGGAAAAAGGCGCAAAAGTTGCCGAATGGGATCCGTATTCCAACACCATTATTGCCGAAAAGGACGGTATTGTTGCGTTTAACGACTTGGTCGAAAATGTGTCGTTCCAAGAAGAAGTTGATGCGGTTACCGGCATTGTTTCGCGCAAGGTTATTAATTGGAAAACCAATACCAAAAAGGCCTTGAAACCGGCAGTGACCCTGGTCGATGACAAGGGCAATGTCATTTCGCTGGGGGGCAAGAAAATTGCCGAATACCTGTTGCCGATTTATTCAATGCTGACGGTGGCGAACGGCGACAAGGTTGTGGCCGGTGACGTTTTGGCCCGTATTCCGGTCCAGACCAAGCGCACCAGCGATATTACCGGTGGGCTGCCGCGTGTGGAAGAATTATTGGAAGTGCGTCGTCCTGCCAATCCTGCTTTGCTGGCCGAAGTTGATGGAACCATCGAACTGGAAGATGCGAAATCCAAAATCATCATTCGCATTGAACCCGATGATGGCACGGCCCCGGTTGAATACGCGGTACCAAAGGGAACCAACCTGTTGGTGCGCAGCGGTGACGTTGTGAAAAAGGCCGAAAAGTTGGTCGATGGTGATCCGGTTCCCCAGGATATTCTGCGCATCTTGGGCCAGAAAGCATTGGCGACATTTATGGTCGACCAGGTCCAGCAGGTTTATCGTCTGCAGGGCGTGGCCATCAATGACAAGCATATTGAAATCATGATTCGTGAAATGACACGTCGCGTGGAAATCACGAACCCGGGTGATACCGGATTCCTGATGGGCCAGGTTGTCGACCGCGTCGATTTCGAAGAAGAAAACGCCCGTGTGGCGCGCGACGGTGGCAAAGCGGCCGAAGCGTCCCAGGTGTTGGTCGGTCTGACCCGCGCATCGTTGACATCGCGGTCCTTTATTTCCAACGCGTCGTTCCAACAGACGACCAAGGTCTTGGTTGATGCCGCGATTTCGGGTGCGACCGATAAACTGGTCGGGATTAACGAAAACCTGATTGTGGGTCGTCTGATTCCGGTGGGAACCGGGGCGTACGTCCGTCGGGTTCGCGAAATCGCCAAAGAGGAAGAAAAAGCCGAACAATTGGCCCGCGAAGGAAACGCGAACCAGCAATTGTTGGATATCTAAGCCACAGGGTCGGTGGGCGTGTCCCACCGGCCCCCCAGGATGAAGTGATGCAGGAAATTCCCGCCATTTTTTGTGATATTGACGGTGTCGTGTCGAAAAAGTTCGCCATTGCGAACTATGACCGGTTTGGTGAACCCAATGAAAATATGATACGGGTTCTGGAAACGTTGGGACGCGATTTTACCATCATCTTTATCACGGGCCGCTGGGCCATGGGCCAGGAAAAGGTCGAGGCATTTATCAACGGCCTAATGCCCAATGTGCGCAAGCGTGTTTTCTGTAAACCGCATGATTTTCCCGGCACCACCGCCGAATACAAGGTCGCGGTGATTGCCGATTTGCAGGCCCAGGGCTACAAGTTTTATCTGGGGCTGGATGACCACAGTGCAGTGGTGGGACTAATGCACAATCATGGCATCTTTATGGCACAGGTGCTGTCGGATTAAAGTTTTCACTTGCAAAAGGGCAAGTTTATACTAAAATATCTAACCGTAAATAAAAGGATTATGAAATGGCTACGCCGAAAAGTAAAACAAGCAAAGCACGCAGCGCCCAGCGCCGGTCTCATGACGCGTTAAGCATTATGCCGTCCACCGTTTGCAAGGCATGTGGTGAAAAGAAACGCCCGCATCACGTTTGTGCGGCGTGTGGTTCGAAATAATTCGCAACAATATCAACAGCAGAAGGGACGGGGCCAAACTTGTGTCTTCTGCTTTTTTTATAATGTGTCATGGCTGACAATAAACAAATTATTTCAATTGATGCAATGGGGGGCGACAAGGCCCCGGCGGCTGTGTTGGGTGGAATGAACCAGTTTTTATTCCAGCACGGCGAAGACATTGCATTCTTTCGTGTATTTGGCGATGAAAAGCGCCTGCGCAAAATGATGATGAAATATCCGCGTGTGGCGCGTAATTGCGAAATAATCCATGCGCCCGATATGATCAAGGGTACCGACAAAGTGCGCGATGTTATCCGCCATGCTCAGAATACTTCCATGTATATGGCAATCAAGGATGTCCGCGAAGGCAATTCCACCGCGGTCATCAGTGCGGGCAATACCGGCGTGTTGATGGCGTTGGCAAAACTGGCGCTGAAAACCGTGGACGGTATTTCACGGCCTGCGATTACGACCATGTTGCCGTCGGGCGGCGGGGACAGCCGCGTTGTGATGCTGGATTTGGGGGCAAACGTGCAATGCGATGCCGAAAATCTGTTTGATTTTGCCGTTTTGGGCAGTGTGTATGCCGACGTCATCGGTCATATGCCCAACCCGAAATTGGGGATTTTAAATATTGGCGAAGAAGACACCAAGGGCAACGAAACATTACAGCGGTTGAACAAATTGCTGGCGGAAAACAAGGCCAAGTTACCCTATGACTATATCGGTTTTGTCGAAGGGACAGACATCAGCGCCGGCACCGTCCAGGTGGTGGTGACCGATGGATTTACCGGTAACATCGTGCTGAAAACGGTCGAAGGGACCGCAAAATTAATCAAGCGCGTGTTGATGGACAATTTAAAGAAATCGTTTTTGGCGATTATCGGGGCGTTTTTCCTGGTCCATGTGTTCAAGCGGTTAAAGAACAAAATTGACCCGCGGTCATATGCCGGGGCGATGTTCCTGGGGCTGCGCGGGTTTGCGATTAAGACGCACGGGAACAGTGATGCGCTGGCGTTTTCCAACGCCATTCGCAGCGCGATGGATTTGACCAAGTCCGATGTGTATAACAAAATCGGCAAAAGCGTTAAAAAACTGGCACCGTTGAAAAAGAAATTAATCGAAGGCAAAGAATAAAAATCCCCCCAACCGGGGGATTTTTATTAGGGATAAAATACAAGTTATTCGTTATAAGGAATTGGTCCGGGATTTTTTTATTTTAGATTGCTGGGTGATTTGGTGTGGTTCTTGATAAAAAAATATTATTGTGTAAGTGGGTGGCCACGCAATGACAGGGGATTTACCCCAGATATCCTGGAAAAAGAATATCAAAGGATTCTTCGTTTAGTTCCGTGCTTTCATAAATTTTCATTATTGATTTGGCGCATTGTTGTTTGCACTCGTCATATGATGAATATTCGACTGATGCGCCCCAAAAACTTTTATTTGCATTTGCCATCCAACAATATTTACCGGTTGCGTGCTGGGTTAAATCCTGGGTTGTTTGATACGCTGGATTGGTGGATGTCGGTTTCAGCGACACACAACTGTACGGTAATGATACGGTTTCATAACAAGTGGGTATGTTGAAAGTACCTAAATTATCGGTACCATTACAACGTACCACCAAGGTCATATTTATCATCCCGCCATTGGTATGGGCTGATGATTCCGACAAATTACGTATATCGTTCTGATCCACCCGGCAACCCGCCCAGGAATTAGTTGTATTCAAACCGACGGTTGGATTAGGCATAAAGTCGGAGAAAAAAATGCGGAAATCTGGGATTTTTATATTGGGATTATTGTCGTATGCAACCGTCCCTTTGGATTAGGCATAGTGTTTTAATCCTAAACCCCAGCAATTATACCGCATTGCGGTGTTTTTCACAAGGGGGATTTTTTATTTCTGGTTTGGGGAACTTAAGAACCGTTGTCATCCCTTTTGCACTTATTACGCAGACCGTGGTACATCAGGCTGTTTAGCACGCGCCGCGGGATGACCATCCGACCGCCCTCAATAAGGCCCAACTCCTCTAGCGTTACATGCAAGGCCCGCGCGGCGTCCGTGCGGCTGATGCGGTTCATGCGGCGGCCATGCCGCATGGCACCCCCAATCAGACGTGTTTCATTCGATATCACTGGCATCGTTTTCCCCAAAAATTAAAAAATCCGCCGTGATGAAGGGCGGTTGGAGGTTAGAAACTATTACAAGAAATAGCGCTGTTTATTTTTGTATATCACAGCCCCCCAACCACGGTTGGGGTGTTCTTGTAAGAGGTTTCTAAGCCCCACATCGGGTATCACCCGGTGCGTTCTTATTATATTCTAATGTTGGGGGATTGGCAAGGGGATTTTAAAACACCGCCCCCCCCAGCCGATGGCGCGGTCACCGATTAATTATTGTCCTCGCGCGTGGCGGCGTGATAATCACATAAATTGCCGAATTCTGTCATGCTCATCCCGCGACCATTTAGAACCTTGATTAATGTGCCAAACATGATGAACTGATTTGGTTATTAATGGCGATTGTATCCAACGCATTCCATACATCCGCATGTGTCAGCATGTTATCCCCCTACATGATATCTTTCTTGGTGATTATGCAGGTAAAGCCATTGGTAATCAATACCTAAACATAGGTAAAATTTCTTAAAAAGGCTGATAATATCATCACAGAATCACGCAAAAGCAGAAAAATTTGGATGGTTCTCTTTTTTTCTAATCCGTTCTATTCGTATAGATTTCATTTAAACGAAAAGACTATTTTCTATATTGACATTATGGTAATTTGTACTATATTCATGCCTATGAAACAAAAGATTTTTTCTTCATCAGAAAAAAGGTCCGTGCAGCGGCCAAAGCATGCAGGTTTGACGCATTATTTGCGCCGGCATTGGCATCGCACCCCAGAAGTATTGCGGGCGATTCTGACCCGGTGTGATGTGGCAACAAATGTTGGCGCCTTGCCGCCGCAATTGCGTGCATCGCTGTCGCCGTACGCCGATGTCGCACGGGTGACAATGGATTTCCATGACTTGATAAACGATTTTTTGGTTGATTCAGCCCGAACAATTCATCATTGCCACCAAGACATCATCTTTGAATTGCCGGCAATTGGGGCTTTGTTTCATGCGACATGCAAAATAGAGTGTCATAAGACAAGCGGGTTGCAACCCTCGCGCTGGTCTGGATTGGCGGGGGTGGTGTGTCGTATGTCATTCCCGGAATTAAATGCATCCTATGCGTTAAAGGTGTACTTTCCCATTTATCACGATTCCAATGACGACCATGGGGCCATGTATGAAATTCCGACGGCACTGGCGGCATATCGGGCCGAACCGCGTGATAATACGCCGGTGTATATGGGGTCACTGATTGGCAATCCGTATATGTTATCCCAATGGGGCGGGGAAAAAGAATCGTGCTATGTGCGCAAAAATACGAACCAAATCTTTTTCATGTCCCGCAGTGAAGAGGCCCCGCGTAATTACCGTAATGGCCGTCGCATTGATTATGGGGAAACATACCGGACGCTGTATGGTGGGGCATCGTGGCGCGCCCGCAAAATATACCGCAGCCTGTGTTGGCATATTCAAAACAATAATGTCATGCACGCCCATACCATGACCCAAGAAATTCTGGCGCGGGCCACGGATAGTGCCTTGCGCAATGATTATGAAATGGCAATGCGGATTTTACGTGATAAACATTCAGATTATTTAAATATTCTTACGCAAGTTCAGCGCTAACGCAAACGCGTTTATTCACTGTACGCGTTGACCAGACTTTCCGCCGCATTCTTTAACCGCTGCAGGGATGATTCATACGTGCTGCAATCGCGGGCAATTTCAGAACGGTATGCATCGCGCAGGTTCGATGCCATGTATGCGCAACCACGCAAATGCTGGACACAATAATCATGGCCGGTGACAAAGGCGTTTTGGCCACGGACGCGACTGTCGGTGTCGGCCCAGTCAATATTTAATGCATCGTCCAGATTGGTCCACGAATTGTCGCCGGTGTATTTGCCAATCGTTTCCATCCAGTAATCGTTCATTTCTGCATCGGTCCAATGATTCGACCCGCGTAATGTCAATAATTGTTTAATCAATGAATCAATAGCGGGTTGATACATGGCATCAATTTGGGCCAAACGCGCGCTGCAGTAACAGCGGTTATATGATGTTTTTTCCCGCTGGCAATAACTGTTCATGCACCGGGTATAGTCCGCCAGACATCTGTCGGATGTGATGGCGTCCTGGGCATCGGTGTAAATGGGGCCGGTGGTGCGGGCCGTCTGGCGCACCGCGGCGCGGGCTGCGCTGGATGTTGATGCACTGCGCGAAACAACGCGGCGCGTGTTGGATGTGCCGGCCGATGCGGTTGTGGCGCCGGTTGATGCCGCACGGGCCACGCCCCCCGACGATGGCGTCGCTGCGCGTGCCGTTGACCCGCCCGCGACCGCCGAACGCGCCGTGTTTGAACGTGCGGCCGCGCGGGGAACAACACGCCGATCAGACGACATTTTTTCGGTGCGCGCAATCACGCTGATGGGATTGCCCGCCTGGGACGGGGTGACGCCTGGATTTAAATCGGTACGCATTTGATTGTTTAAATAAGGATACATGTAATTATAGGCGTATCCCGCAGACGGTGTTGAATTGGTTGACCGTGTTGCGGCGCGTACCGCACTGGTCGTGGCGGTCGGACGCACCGTGACAGCCATGGCCGCGGCGGGCATCATTATCGCAACAAGAAGTAACAGTGACCGTTTCATTTAATTTATCATAGAAACTTTATGCCCCCGAAACAAGAACAAAATAATCAGATAACAATTGCAATTATGGAAAAAATTGATATACTCAGGCTCAATCGGGGCGTAGCTCAGTCTGGTAGAGTGCTTGCTTTGGGAGCAAGATGTCGCATGTTCGAATCATGTCGCCCCGACCAGAGTTTAATAAAACGGGTGCCATATGGCGCCCGTTTTATTAAATTTGGCTGTGACAAGCCTGAATTCAATCAACAATTTGTTGAATTGTGTTCGAATCATGTCCCTCGGCCGTTGCACTATATGCGTCCGGCCTGTGGGGCATTCGTAACGTTTCGAACTGCGCCGTTGGCTTGTTCTTAACTACTCATGGTCGCCCCG
>CAXHMP010000015.1:0-22371 GCA_964017835.1 uncultured Alphaproteobacteria bacterium | reverse complement strand
ACCGGCAATCGCATGCACGGTTGTACCCGGTTCCATTGTGTTGGGCTTGACATACACACTGTTGCATCCGCCCAGGGTCAATATCGTCGCCATCATGATAAAAGCAAATGATTTGTTCATTTTTCCCCTCCGTTTTTTAATTTGCTTGTTAGTAGGATTTTTTTCATCATAGCGCGCCATGCCCCAAACACAAGAAAAAATATGTTCTTGATATTATTCCCCGGCCCGTTATCATATTGGGTTGAACAGATAAACAGGTAAAAAAATGATTGTGTTTAGCCAGATTAAGGAAAAATTTTTAAAGAATCAATTTGTGTTCAATTATCGCCGCATGTGGCCATATGTTAAACCGTATTGGTTCCGCGCGCTGATGTCGATTTTGTTGGCGATTCCCATTGGGTCGCTGGATGCGGTCATTGCGTTATCGTTAAAGCCGTACATGGACCTGGTTATGGTTGAAAAGTCCATCCAGACCGCGTGGTACATCCCGCTGGCGATTATTTTGTTCACGTCGGTCCAGGGGGGATTGACATACGCGGTGAATTACCTGAACACCTGGGTGGGGGCCAAAATCACAAATCTGTTAAAGATGGATTTGTACAAAAAGATGTTGACCCTGGAAACAGATTTCTTTAACAAGCGCAATTCCGGCGATGTCATTTTTATGTTTAACAATAATGCGGATATGGCCTGTTCGGGATTGCTGAACAATCTTAAAACCTTTGTCCAGAAATTATTCACGGCGATATCGCTGATATTCGTGCTGTTTTATACGTCGTGGCAACTGGCGCTGGTGTGTGTGACGGTGTTGGTGGTGGCGTTGCTGCCGATGGCGACCGTGCGCCGCAAATTGAACGCAGTGATGAGCAAATCCATCGCGGCGGATTCGTCGCTGTTGACGACGTACAATGAAACCTTTGCCGGTAATAAAACCATTATTTCGTATAATTTGGAAGAATGCCAAAAGAACAAATTTAACCAGGTTTTGGAAAACGTGTTTAAACTGCGCATCAAGATGTTACAGCGCACACGTTGGATTACCCCTGTGATGCACGTTGTTTTGTCGTTCGGAATCGGTTTGGCGATTTGGTTTGGGTCTTATCTGATTCTAAGCAATACGATTACCAGCGGGGCTTTTGTTTCGTTCTTGACGGCGCTGATTATGTTGTACACGCCGATGAAAAGTATTGGGGGCAACTTTAATTCCGTGTTGATGTCGTTTATGGCCATTGAACGCGTCTTTGATATTTTGAACACGACGCCCGCCATTCATGACAATCCAAATGCCCATGAATTTGACGGTAAATTAAGCCATATCACTTTTAATGATTTATGGTTTGAATACGTTCCCAATGTCCCGGTGTTGAAAAACATTAACCTGACGGTCAATCGGGGGGAAACCATTGCCTTGGTCGGGAATTCCGGCGGGGGCAAATCAACGATAGTCAGTCTGTTGCCGCGATTTTATGATCCGACCCAGGGGGCGATAAAAATTGATGGCACCGATATTCGTGATTTTACACTGGCATCATTGCGGCGTAATATCGCGGTTGTGTTCCAGGATAACTTCCTGTTTTCGGGAACAATCCGTGAAAACATCATGTTGGGCAACGAAAATGCCAGCGAACAGGAACTGGAAACAGCGATTAAGATGGCGTATTTGGATGACTTTATTGGTACGTTGCAGGATGGGCTGGATACCCAAATTGGCGAACGTGGGATTTTGTTGTCTGGCGGCCAGAAACAGCGTGTTGCCATTGCCCGCGCATTCTTGAAAAACGCGCCGATTTTGATTTTGGACGAAGCGACATCCGCCCTGGATAATCAGGCCGAGGCCGTTGTGCAAAAGGCGATTGAAAACCTGATGCAGGACAAGACGGTGTTCGTCATTGCGCATCGTTTGTCCACTATCCGCAACGCATCCAAAATTGTGGTTATCAATCATGGTGAAATTGTGGAATCGGGAACGCATGATGAATTGCTGGGGGTTGAAAACGGGGCGTATCGCGCACTGTATGAAATGCAATTCAAAGGCCAGGTTAATATCGAAACAATCAAAAGCGGGGAATAATCCCTTGCATTTGTCAGATAAAACTTTATAATATTCTGGCAAATGCACCCGTGGCTTAACTGGATAGAGCATCGCCCTCCGAAGGCGGGGATTGCGCGTTCGAATCGCGCCGGGTGCACCAAAAATTAAACCGTTCCAAATGGAACGGTTTTGTTTATGAATTTGCGCCCCGCGATTTGGACGCGCAGCGTTCGACAAAGAGTAGTCGAGGCAAGCCCCCGCGCTGCCGAGACGTCAGGACTGCCGCGCAGGCATCAAAGTTGCCGAGCGAATCCGTCGGGTGCACCAAAAATTAAACCGTTCCAAATGGAACGGTTTAATTTTATTCCCCGTCTTTTGGTGCCACAGGATGCTTTTCATCTTTGAATTGCATTTCATACAGTGCGCGATACGCCCCGTTTTCAATCCCCAGCAATTCGTCGTGTGTGCCCGATTCAACAATTTCGCCATGATTGATAACCACAATCTTGGACGCGTTGCGAATGGTGGACAGACGATGCGCAATAACAAACACAGTTTTATCCTGCATCAGATTTTCAATTGCCTTTTGCACCACGGCCTCGGCACGATTGTCCAGGGCGGATGTCGCTTCGTCCAAAATCAAAATCGGCGCGTTTTTCAAGAATGCGCGTGCAATGGCAACACGCTGTTTCTGGCCGCCGGACAGCAAAATCCCTCGTTCGCCAATCTGGGTATCCAGACCGTCCTGTAACGTACTAATAAAATCGTCCAGATACGCCATTTTAATCGCGGTTTCCAGGTCCTGTTCACTGGCATTTTCGTTACCCAGCATGATGTTTTCGCGGATAGTTCCCGAAAACAGGAAGTTATCCTGGAACACCACCGCGATATTACGCCGCAGGGATGCCAATGTGAAATCGCGGATATCGGTTTCATCGATTCTGATACTGCCCCGCGTTGGGTCATAAAATCGCGGCAACAGGCTGACAATCGTTGATTTTCCACCACCGGAATTCCCAACCAAGGCAATGGTTTCACCCCGATTAACCGTCAGATTAATGTTTTTCAATACCGGAACATTCGGGACATATTCAAACCACAAATCATTGAAACTGATGCGGTTCAATTTGCCGTCAAATTTACGAGCATTGGGTCTGTCGTGAATGGCGGGCGTAGTGTTTAAAATCTCGAAAACACGTTCAATAGCCATAAACGACATCAACACAGAATTAAAATTCCCCCCGATGCTTTTCATCGGCGTGTACAACATAATCAACGCCGTCAGGAACGAAACAAAAGCACCGCTGGTAATCGTTCCACTCAGAATCAAATAAGAACCGAACCAAATCGCCAATCCAATTCCGAACGACAAAACAACGTGCATCACAGGCGTAATCCAACGCGTACGCTGTAACATTTTGATGCGCAGTTTAAAAACGTTTTCCAAAACCTGGTTAAACTTGTTCTTTTGGCATTCTTCCAAATTATACGAAATAATCGTTTTGTTTCCTGCAAACGTTTCATTGTACGTCGTCAACAGCGATGAATCCGCAGCGATGGATTTGCTCATCACTGCGTTCAATTTACGGCGCACGGTTGCCATCGGCAATAACGCCACCACCAAAACCGTCACACAGACCAGCGCCAATTGCCACGACGTATAAAACAGCACAAATATCAGCGATATTGCCGTGAATAATTTTTGGACAAAGGTTTTAAGGTTGTTTAACAGCCCCGAACAAGCCATATCCGCATTGTTGTTAAACATAAAAATGACATCACCGGAATTGCGCTTGTTAAAGAAATCTGTTTCCAGGGTCAACATCTTTTTGTACAAATCCAATTTCAACAGATTTGTAATCTTGGCCCCGACCCAGGTGTTCAGGTAATTCACCGCGTACGTCAATCCCCCCTGGACCGAGGTGAACAAAATAATCGCCAGCGGAATGTACCATGCGGTCTGGATGGATTTTTCAACCATGACCAAATCCATGTACGGCTTTAACGACAAGGCAATGACCGCATCCAGCGACCCGATGGGAATCGCCAACAAAATCGACATCAGCGCACGGAACCAATAGGGTTTAACATACGGCCACATGCGACGGTAATTAAACACAAATGGATTCTTGAAAATTTTTTCCTTAATTTTGCTAAATATAATCATTTTTTACCTGTTTATCTATCCAACACCTTATGATAACGGTCCGGGGAATAATATCAAGAACATATTTTTTCTTGTTTTTGGGCAAAGATAAGGGGTATGATGAAAAAAGTCCTAGCAACAATACCAAAAAACGGAGGGGAAAAATGAAAAAATCATTTGCTTTTATCATGATGACGACGACATTGGCCCTGGGCGGATGCAACAGTGTGTATGTCAAGCCCAACACAATGGAACCGGGTACAACCGTGCATGCGATTGCCGGTGGATATTCCATGAAACGCAGCATCAAGCAACGCATCGAAGAACGCGGATATTCATTGACAGTTGGGAAAAACCGAAAATTATCAGGCGGCGAAAATATTGAATTCGAAAAATATGAATTATCTGACGATGTCAAATATGTAATCAAAGTTAATGAACGTCGTGAATGGATGAATCCGCTGTGTATATTCAATGGCCTGTGGTGGTGGAATTTCAATGTATCGATTGCGGACCAGAAAACCGGCGAAGAACTGATGACATGGCGTGGACGCGGTTGCGCACACAGTTCGCTGCGAAAATTGGACCGCATCCTGGACCAGTTAGAGGGCAAAAGATAACCCCTATGGAAGTCCGATTTCTGAGTGCTGATTTCTAATTTGTTTTGGGATGATTCTTAAGTTCCCAGGCTCTTAAAAACCCCTGTCATTGCGAGGGTGGCGGCAGAGCAACGCGGGGCCGGCGCCCGTGGCAATCCAGTATAAATATGTATATATCCTTTTTATTAACTGGATTGCCACGCTGCGGTCGCCATCGCTTGCACGATGGACGCCCTTGTGTGTGATGACAACGAAGCTTAAGAGCCCGGAATATTAAGAACAGAACCAAACAATTCAGAAATAAAAAATCCCGGTTGTCCGGGATTTCTTGATTAACGCGAATAGAATTCGACGACCAATTCCGGCGACATTTGAACCGGGTACGGAACGTCTTGGAACGCGGGAACGCGCACAAATGTGGCGACAAAGTTCGCACTGTCGACATTGATGTAATCCGGGAATGTCCGTTCGGCCGATTCCAACGCCAAAACAACCAACGGCATCTGTTTCGCCTTTTCACTGACGGTGATGACATCGCCAGGTTTCACCTGGTACGAGGCAATCTTGACGCGTTTGTCATTGACATAGATGTGACCGTGGCTGACCAACTGGCGCGCCGAGAAAACGGTCGGGGCCAATTTCGCGCGGTACACAACCGCATCCAAACGGCGTTCCAGCAAGCCAATCAAATTATCCGGCGTATCCCCTTTCATATTAGAGGCTTCTAAATAATAGGCACGGAATTTCTTTTCGCCGACGTTGCCATAGTACCCTTTCAGGGTCTGTTTCGCACGCATCTGTTTTGCATAATCGGACGAATTTCCCCCACGGGACGTCGGCCCATGCTGGCCCGGTTTGTATTTACGTTTGTTAATCGGGGATTTCGCCTGACCCCACAGGTTTACACCCAAGCGGCGGCTAATCTTTAATTTACGTGTGCTGCGTTTCGCACCTGCTCTTGCCATTTTAAAGTATCCTTTGTTTTGGTTTTTCGGTGCCAGACAATGAACAGAATCCTTATCGTCGTGCGGGACCAAATGCACCGCCGCTTAATCAGTTCTGATTATCCAGCGACGTTTAGTTTATAGTCTTTTTTCCCAAAAATCAAGCGTTTTATCGATTATTTGCAATGGAGCGTAAAATTTGATAGGGTCATGGATATGAAACAATTGACCGACGAAGATATTTTGGCGATGGCCGACCGCGATTTTGTCCCCGACACGCGGGCGGTCAATCGCGCGGTGCGTCGGCAATTGCGGTTGGGGCAACTGGTGCCTGAACCGATTGAAATCCCTGAATTTTACCGTCTGGATTTGCATCACCGGACCCAAGAACAGGCGTGGCAGATGATAAATGCCCTGGGTGACAGCGGGGTGCGCGACGCAGTTATTATCACCGGCGCCAGCGGCATTTTAAAAATTAAATTCCAGCAATGGGCCACTGACAGCACTTTGGCCCCCAAAATCACATCATGGCGCCCCATTAATAACGGCAGTTTCGCCGTTCGTTTCCGCAGGCGCCGTTCATTCAAGACCGATTTAAAAACCGGGTCGGGTCAATAAAATTACCGTCTTTTTTAATGCCATAGTGCAAATGCGCCCCCGTTGACCGTCCGGTATTTCCGGTTTTTGCCACCAGGCACCCCGCCCCAACAACACTGCCGATGCCGACCAACGAATTATCCGACAAATGACAGTATGTTGTTTCAAACCCATCGGCATGGCGGATACGCAGGCCGCGCCCACACGATGCATCCGTCCACGCCGCCGACACCGTTCCGGCGGCGGGCGCAAAGACCGGTGTTCCAATCGGCGCGGCAAAGTCCACCGCCTTGTGCAATTGTGTGTCGCCCGTTATGGGGTGAATGCGTTCGCCGTACGGCGTGGTAATCCGCGGCCGGCCCATTAACGGTTCGCCAACCGGGACATCCTGGGCCGTGGGGATTTGGGGGTTTCGTTGGGCGCATTCGGTCGCACTGCCCGCCCCGACATTGGAAATTGTGGGCGCCGTCCCAACATTTGCCGCCGTCGGCAAAACCGCCGGCCCTGCAGGTTTATTCGGGGTCGGAACCATCGTCGGCATCAATCCGCCCGGCGTCTGGACATAGCCACGCTGACGCAACTGGTTCACGGCGGCAGTGGTGTATTGTTGAACCAAACGGTCGTCATCCGCGATTGTAATCCCCGGATAGGCACAATTTTTAACGCACCGGCCATTTTTATATTCGGATTCCCAGGGCTGGTACCCGGCGGCCAAGACATCCATACGCTGATTAAAATCTAAATCGGCAAACGTCCCGGGAAACGACGCCGGGGCCAAGAAACTGTTCCCTGCGCCAAAAGCCGGCACCAAAAACATTGCACAAAAAAATGCCCATGAATATTTCATCACAGGCATTATAGCATATTTGACCCCGGGATTAAAACGCAATCTTTAGCGTCAGCCATCCGTTATGGTTTATATAATCTTGGCGTAAATCCAGCCGATATTCCAACCCGGCCGAAAACATCGGCCCATAAAAGCGCAGCCCTACCCCGGTATCCAGCGCAAACCGTGACGGTGCATCAATGGGTGTGTCATAATACTGGCCACTCAGGACATGAACACGGACAAAATCACTGCCGTGGCGCAGGGCGTCGTATCCGCCCCCAATGCGCACCATGGGCCGCAAACGGAAATCCGGCCCGACAAAGTCATAGGCGAATTCCACCCCTGCCCGTGCCGCCAGGGTGTTAAAGAACCACTTTTCAAACGATTGTGCGGCGCCGTCGATATGGCGGTCCGACCGTACATAGGTATATCGCGCCCCGATTTGCGGTGTTATAACAATTGGGCCGCGGGATAACTGGATACCGCCGCTGATTTGCCCGGCCAGAAATTCCGTATCGTAATCACCGCTGTCTTTGACCCCGGCAATCGTTTTATCGTTGGCCCAGCGCGTTTTCCCAATATTGGCCGCCCCGTTTAAAAACCAGCCCGGCCGGGCGTGATATTGGGCGAACAAGGTCAAACTGTTGGTGACGGCATCAGTATAGACTTTGTCGTCCTTGGTGTCGGTCATGCTGCGCGTGTATTCCACCCCGATTTGCGTGCTATCGGCCAGGTATATTTGCGCACTAACGGCGACGCCGGTGGTGTTTGTCTTGAAATTGGCGTTTTCATTGGAATCATAATCGTTTGTGGCCCCAAAGACGGCGGCATCGACCAAGAACCGCTGGGTTTCAAATCGTGGACGCATCGGTGTGGCAACCGGCGTCATGGCCGTATCAATATGACGGTTTGTTTCAAACAGCGTGATGGCGGTGTCATTATTGCCAATAATCGAAATCAGTTCATAAAACTGGGCCAGATTGGTGTTGCGCGCGTCCTGGATTCGGGCCGCATAGACCGCACTGGGGCCTGTTTGGGTGATAATACTGGCCCAGGCATTTGCAACCTGATTCAAATAGCCCGGCCCCCACAATGCCGTATCGGCCGCATATGCCCCATGGCCCAAGAATACTGTGGCAACAAATAACAGATATTTTTTCATAAGGCGCCTTTGTTTTTGCATATCATACGGGCCCGCCCCATAAAATTCACCAGGAACCATTTGCTATGACCAAAAGCGGCACACAAAAGCCCTTTATTTTTTCACCGCATCGGACTATAATCGCCGCATCAGAAACGATTAGGGACATACACATGGCAAATTTACACTTTCATTATGGGACGATGGGCTGTTCAAAATCCGCCCAATTAATCACCAATGCACATAACTTTGAACGCAACGGCACACATGTTCAAATAATCAAGCCCGCCTTTGACACGCGATTTGATGACCGGCGCATTGTGTCGCGCCTGGGGATTTCGGCGGATGCAACCCCGGTGGATTGCCTGGACGGGTTTGAACCGGAACCGGGAACCCGGGTCTTGTTCGTGGACGAAGTACAATTCTTTGCCCCGGCGGATATTGACCGCATGGTCACCATTGCCGATTGCGGGGATATTATCGTTATGGCATATGGGTTAATGGTGGACAGCAATGAACAGATTTTCCCCGCCGCCCGCCGATTGATAGAGGTTGGCGCCAAATTACACCGCATGGAATCAAACTGTCAAATACCGGGATGTATGAAGCTGGCCAGCCATCATTTACGCTTTAATGCCGCCGGCCAGGTCATTCGGGCGGGCGACCAATTCACATTGGGGTCCGACAATTATAAATCCGTATGCCGCCGACACTTTAATGAAATCTATCACGGCAATTCAAAAATTAAATAACGCCCTGTTGTTATAACAGGGCGTCTGTTGGAAAACGTCGGGCATCTTTTAGCGCCGCCGTTTTTTTCCGTTAAGATATTTGCATTCATTATCAAAGTCTTGCAACGTCACGTCTTGTTCCGTTCGATAGGAACGTTTCACCATACTTGCGGGCGATATAACGGCATTGACCGACGTCGATACTTTATCCCCCTGGACAGTTGTTTTTATTTGGTTAACCGTGTCCGGGGAAATGATACAGCACGCGACCATATAATCGTCCCAGGCATTATTATATGCCGCCGGCGATTCAACCGATACGCACCGGGTAACATCCCCAATTTCACACGTGATTTTTGCACGGTTTCCATCATTAAAGGCGCACGGATAACGAAACATACGTGCCAACAAAGTCTCACGCGTGTTTTGGATGACTCCCTGGGTCTTGATTTCATGGGCGGCAAACATGCATGCCTGCCACAACAAATCGCGTTCCTCGGGTGTTTTATTTTTATCACAATCAACGGCATCCACCCAATTTTGCCCGGGATTGATTTCAATGGTCATATCCCATTTTTCCAGATATCCTTTGATTGATTGGCATATTGATTTTAGTGTTTCGCCGCTTAGTTCCTGAATCAAAGCTGTCTTGGCCTGATCATCGTCCAGTGTTTTATACATATCGTCCCCGGTTTTCGCCGCGTTTGGGGGAATTGTCATATCAGCAAACGCCGCCACCGGCAATAGCACAGATAGGATGAATACCATTTTTATCATTTTAACACCTCTTCACAACGCTGGGCCTGATTGATTAATTTTTTCCCCAGGGATAAAATCGACACATTGAATCCTGTGCCGGTTAAACTGGCCGCCGTGCCGACACCCGCCATAACATTGGCCGCGGTATCCATATTCTGTTTTTTCTGCAGCCCGTCTTGGGAAAAATCCAGGGCGACTTTCGCGGTATTGGTGGCACCGCTGACGCCGGCCCCGGCAATATCCACAACCGCGCCACCAATGCCCGTACCCATAACGGTTTTCATACGACGTTCAATTTTTTCAATATCCTTGGTATTGATATTTCCGCACCATGACAGAATATTGTCCACCTGCCCCCACCAGGCATGGTCCATCGGGTTTTCACCGGCCGCCTGGAACTGATTACGGGCGTCGGACAAATCGCGCACCAATTCATTGCATGCCGTGATACGCTGAATCAAATCAGATTGGTTTTTGTTTGTCCCCGCCATAATGGCCGACGCGACGTGTGTTGCCGCGCCCCCAATCATCAATCCTGTACGCCAATTGGTCAGTTTCATTGATTTTAAAACAGATTCCTGAATCTGGGCTATTTCGGCGATGGGGGTAATAATATCATCCAAAAATTGGTCATCCGACATCGATGCCACCCGTTCACCGTTGGCGCCGGCCGCAGATTTTATCTGGCCCATTAATTCTTGGATGCGTTGATTTTCAGATGATTTTTTAATCCCGGCATACAGCGCACCGCCGCCGGCCGCCGCACCGACCGCATTGACCGCCGTGTTGGCCTTGGCAATGCCGGTAACACGCGATATGTCATCAGATATTCCACCGCACACTGTACGCACCGATTCCAAACGCGCGACCATATTCGCGACCGTATCCGCCATGACACTCATTGGCATCATGGCCATTGCAACCCCTACAATTGCAATTGTATTTTTCATATATTCCCCTTTGTAACCGTCGGTTCAAATTAATACCCCAGGGATTATATCATATTTTGAACACAAAATGGGAATTATCTTTTTCTGATGACAATGCCACTTGTTATATTCTATACTAGGGACATAATATTTTGGGGGATATGATGACACGCAAATTGACATTGTTTTTATTGATTGGATTGATGATTACACCGGCGCACGCATGGTCGCCGTACTTTTCGGCCGGCGGTTCATTGGGACTCAGCCTGGGCGGCGACAACGCGCGCAGTGGCGGCTTTTCCGGGGCGGCCGGGGTGCGATATAAATTGGCAAACGTTCAAATGCGTACGGAATTTGAATATGCCAACACCATTTTCCGCAAAGAATACCAATTCCAGGCGGCAAACGGCCCGGCAACACATGATTATGACCTGAAAACCCAGATGTATTTGGTCAATATCCTGGCGACCCCGCGTTTTTCCACCCGACGCAGCGGTATTCACTTTGGCCTGACCGCGGGGGCAACAACGTATAAACGTGACCTGCCCGACTTTATCCGCGACCATAATGATACGAAAACATCGTTTATATACGGCGCGACGGCCGGATTTGGATTGAATCTGATGGGGAATCTGTATACAGACATCGGGGTTCGGTATTTGCGGACATTGGACGATGACGTAATTGACAATTTTACGCCCTATTTCAACCTGCGTTATGGTTTTTAAAAAAACAGTGATATTTTTCTTGCAATTGAAATAAAAAAGTATAAAATACAATACCGTTGCACCCATGGCTCAATTGGATAGAGCATCTGACTACGGATCAGAAGGTTGAGAGTTCGAATCTTTCTGGGTGCGCCATAAATTTAAACCGGCCGTTGGCCGGTTTTAATTTATGCACTGCCCGAAAAGATGAGAACGCGAGAGTTCGATTGCGGAGTTATCGAGAACAAGCACCGCGCTGTTCGAGATTTACGTAGCAGAAAGGGGCCCAGACGGCGCATCGCGACGGATGGGAATTACAATCTTTCCGGCTGCGCCATAAATTCAATGCGCTTGTTTTCGATATGCCGCCAGCGCACCCATCCCCACAATCATAACGCAGATGCCTAAAATCATAAAGCCTGTTTTATACCCGCCAAACACCGCCCCGACGGTTATCAGACCATAAAACAAAATGACCGTTATCTGGCACAAAATATCTGTAAAGGACAAGACCATGGATCGCCGGGCCGACGGAATCATGTTCTGGATGGCGGTGTTCAACTGCACCCGGGCAATCGCATAGGTAAAATAGCCCAAAAACAATATCGGCCAAACCGACATGATTCCCACAGACAAATTTTGGCCATAATTGAACAAAACGTCCCGTTTACAGGCCCATGCTTGGCGGGCCAGATTTTATCCGATTGCACCTAGGCATGGGATGCCAAAGGTGCGGCGGACATTGTTCCCTATACATCAAACGATTTTTTGGTGGTGGGGCCGGCGCATACTGGGGATTTGAATTTTGTTTGAATCAAAATTAAGACTGACATCGGGCGAACAGGCCAAACGCCGATATTATAATCCCTGAATCTTAGCGCTGATGGGATTTGTGACGGATAATTTGCAAGACATCCTGCCATGTACAGGCGATTTTAACGCCCGATGGCATCGCCGTTTTGGCAAAGATATCCGAATTAACCTGATTCTGCATGGCGATACATGTCGTCACGTCATAACATTCCATGATATTTCGGGTATCGTCATCAACCAAAACCTCTGCGCCGATTTTTTGCACGGCGTCACGTTTGGACCCCGCCCCCAGGCAAATAATATCTGTGAACGCATTCCCGAACAGTTTCGTCAAGTGCGCGCGGCGGCGCGATAACAAATGCGGCGATGTTTTTGATACAACATAGAGTGTATGCCCCAATTCTTGTAATTTTCGGACCCCGTCCGTCGCCCCCGCCAAAGGCATGCTGGTGTCGTAAAAGATGCTGTGGCACCATAATTCAAACCATGCAATTGTTTTGGCCTCGTCACCCGCAAACGCCGGCCATGTCAATGACGGCGCGTTCGGATTAATCCGGTCCGAGGGATGTTGGGTTTTATAAAATTGATATAATGATTCATGGGTATTGACCAAAACATCATCACAATCCAACGCGATTTTCATGACAGTTTCCATCTTGGTTTTGCATAATATACCCCAAATAAAAGGAAATGCAACCCGGACAATTAAGTATTAATATTAAAATTCTGGGACCGCAACTGGGTTGCACGCTGCTTTAACCGACGCAAAATCCCACGGGAACGCGCCATACGAAACGCCATGGCGACTGATGTAACCGGTTGTTCTATATTGGCGCAATAATCCGCCCGGCGTTCCGTAATCAAACGCATTAAAAAGGTTTCAACAAAATCACCCTGCATACCATTACGAACTATTTGTTGGTATTCCTGCGCAATTTGCCGATATTTCTGCCGGGCATCACGACGGATAGTATGAATTTGAGCATCGGTCAGTTGCCGCGGCGCACGCAGCCATGTATCACGCACCAACGAATAAATTGAACCAACTTTGTTCCCCGTGGGTCCACAGGTGATATCAGCCACTTCGATATCCACACCGCGACCGCAAATCCGAATACGATAATTGCGCAAAAACGAATGCAAAAAACTTTTCATCAGTGCATGCATGTCCGTTGCCGGCAACATCTTTTGAATTTTACTTAAATCCGCCACAATACACAGGTCAATATCACTGAAATCGTCATAATAATAATTGGTGGACGAACCGTGAACAAAAATATCTCGAATATCGCTGTCGTTCAATGGAAATCCCAGATTTTGAATATAGGCAATATAGTGCCACGCCAACATCTGCAGCGCATTAGATACCAACCGACGCATCCGTTTGTTTTCATCCCAAATGGCCGGAATTAATTGCCGGTGATAAACAAATCGCCGTGGCCGATTAAACAGACGACGAACTGCTGCTGGAAGATTCTTCAACTTCATTTTCTTCATACAAGTACCCCGTTCCATTGGCAATAAAGCAAGTTGCATAGCACGACCCCGACACCTTTAAATACCCGGCCTTGCAATTTCCCTTTTGACATGTTCCCCAATATCCCCCGCTGCACGTCTGGGTTCCATATTGAGAGCTGGTCGAACAATCGCGTGTTGCACCGTTGGTTGAACACGATTCCGCCGCACATGTGGTGGCATTCAACGTATATGTTGGTCGCCCATCACCCGTCGGGTCATATTCCGAACACCAGACGTCAAACGATTTGGGTGGATTTGTGCCGCATACACACCGGCGTCTTTCCCCGGGTTGTAAACTTTCAGATGCAACACCATCGCATTCACGCGCCCCGTACCCAACGCACGAAACCGTTCCAGCACGGGCATCACCCGCCCCAAACAACATTCCCCATAAATATGTCACCGGCGCAAAATACAACGAAAGAAATATTGTTCCCAAACGCATCCACAAACCGCGAATTTGCTTTGCCATGTTATGTTTTCTCCTTGGACTGAATCAATACGAATACTTGCAAGGCGACGTAAATTCATACGTCCCCGTCGCATCTTTAAATGTACCGCCGGACATGGTGCATTCCGTTATCGACGTCGCCCCCACATTGGTTGTACCGTATTTTATTGCCCCGCTTGACGTAGTTAAACTGGGACAAGATTTGCATGATATCAGTGAATTTTTATAATACCCGCTGTTGCACGTATAAACCCGACATTGGGACACCCCGAACACAGGGGATACAACAAAAAGAATACCTGTAATAAACAACAAAAATTTCATTCTTGGCTGCCCTTTTATTCAATCCAAACGGAGGTTTGGATTCGGCATAAAATACTATTGACATGTCCCGGAAATCTGGGATATGATTCCCCCGAAAAGGTAGATAATCCAAACCTCCGTTTGGATTAGGCATACTTTCATTAATTGTATCATATTGAAATTTCATATTTTTTTACTGTTTTTATCCTGATTAAATAATTATTTTTTCTTTGCCAACCGCCATGGTATAATTAATCGTAATAATTCCAGGAAACAACCCATGGCCACCAGCAACGAATTTGTGAACTTTATCCACGACCAATTGGACGGGAAATGCGATATTTCGCATAAAAAGATGTTTGGCGAATATATGTTCTATGCCGCGGGGCGGCCTGTTTTATTGGTCTGTGACGACACAGTGTACGTCAAACAAATCCCCGAAACATTGGACATGTTTGCCCGTCATGGGGTTACACCCGATACGGGTATCCCGTACAACGGGGCGCGCCCACACTATGTCCTGGATATTGAAAATACAGACTTGGCCGCCGACATGGTCAATATGCTGGCGATTATTTTACCGTTGCCAAAGCCCAAAAAGCCCCGGACCAACAAGGCCTGAGGCATCCGCCAACGCGCCCCCCTTATTCCATCCAGGGACAATCGGCCGTCACGGTAAAGGTCCCGGATGTATCCCGGGCGGTACCCCCATCACGCAAAATGCATGACGTGGCCGATAATCCCCCCAACAGCCCCGAATATTCGTCCGTGATAGTCACCCCATCACCAGGACATTTGGTACACCCGGATGTGGAATTGGTCGGCCGACCGTAATATCCCAGCACGCATCGATACCGGGTTGATAACTGACTCGCGTCAAAATCGACCGTGTCGGTACAAGAGCAAGAAATAATATTATTTTCGCCCACATCCCATTGCAGGGTCTGCATAACCCATTGTTTAATATCTGAGGTATTTTCAATATATGTGCAATCGGGGAAGCAAACGCCGCGATTTCTGGACGTGCTAAAGACACAAACGCTGCCGGTGTGGCATTCCGAACTTTCCTGCCCCAGGACATCATCTGATGTGGAACATTCCTCACCCGGGTCTTTGCCCCCCAAAATCGCCATGGCCGAAAACGGTACCATAAATAGACCTAGTGCTAATAATAATCTTCTCATATTATCCCCCGGATTAAAAAGAAAACCGCCAAAAGAATGACGGCCGGGGCGTTCAAAAATCAGTTTATCAGTGATCCGTTTGCCTTTGGGCAATGCCCTGTTGTATAACAAACGCACCCCGACATTATGGTGCCGGGAAATATATCGACGCATACGCGCCGGATAAACCGGGTTTTTGAAGACCCCGAACCACAAATCCCTTTGGGTTCAATCATGACTCTAGCGTAATTAAAAACTTTTTTCAATTATAAATCGGATATTGAATTTTCCAAGACCCGAACACCGGTCCCGGCCGCACAGCGCGCGCCGGTCGACGTATGTTCGATTTTTGGACAACATTCCCAACATCCCGTGATTGGGTTTAATACACAATTGTCCAAAACAACCGGCCAAGAATACAATCGGGACAACATCACCCCCGTAACAATGCCCATGGCGACAACCCCAACCCACCGCAGCATGGCCAGATTTATCAACGACCACCCATGACACACACGCGGCACGCCGCAACCGGCCCCAGTGTCACTTATTAAATATCTTTTGGCATGTCCTCTCATCCCTTTTTATGCCCCTTGATGTCTTATATATTGACAGATTGTCACAAAATAATCAAGTATATTTTTACCAATTTGTCAAAAAGCAATACAAAAAAATACCCCAGACTGGGGCAAAAAAGTGAATTTTTCGATTATTGTTCACACATTCTGTCGTCCAGATTACCCGTGGCGCGATAATATTGAATCTGATTCATATTGGTATATTTGTTATACCCATATTTGGCGCGCAGTTCACCGTGAATCTGGTTTGGGGACTTGCGTTCACATTGGGCAACCTGGCGCACCTGGGCGGAAAATTCAGACGCCTGGGCGGTGGTAATCCCGACAATCGTTGAAATGACATAGACAACAAACACCAACAGCATTCCGAAAAACACCACATAATATATGGGATGCGTGTGCTTGACATTCTTGGCGCCACGGTCGGCCAATTGGCTGTATGGGGCGTAAACATAATTGGTGACACCCACGCCCCCAGACCCCGATTGGGGCGCAGACATGTCAGCCGGAACCTTGTCCATTGTGGATTTGATAAAGCGTTTAAACGCAGGCGTTTCTGTAAGTAATTCCCTTGTCATGAGAATATTCTCTCATAACTAGAAAAATTATGCAAGGGTCTTTATTATGCCCGCCATGCAATTCGAACCGCGCGGGCAATTTCGTTGTCATTGGCGGGCGTCAAGGCCGTCGGCGCATCGTATCCTTGGTTATACAGATATATCACAAAGCGGATTTTTTCATCTTCGGGGGCGGTTTTATTAATTTCATCCAGTGTCTTGTTGGTGCTGTCCAAAATGCGCAGGAAACGGTCGATATCCGCGACACCGCCGGGCGCAGGCTGCCATTCATTGGGGAACAGTTCCCACGGCTGGCAATCCAAGGCACGATGCAGTGTATCAATCCATTCCAACGTTAATTTGCGTTCCCCCGATTCCAGGCGCGATATCATTGACGGGGCGGTTTTGGCGCGCGCCGCCAGTTCGGTTTTATTGATACCCAATTGTTTTCGGATAAATTTTATATTGTTTTTTATCATCGCCAAATTTAATGTTTTCCGCCAAAGAAAAACATTCCTCTCCACCTATGCGTGTATTATGACAAATTGTCACCCGATGTGCAAGTAAAAAAATTTAATTTTTTAAAAAAATCTAGTTATGGTTGATTTTTATAAATTCTGTATTTTGGCCCTGTTTTTCCGTCCCTGGGACTACTTTAAAACGGTTTTGAATTGGGTTTAATAAAATAAAAAAATCCCCCGGCGCCTGTTCACGCAAACCAAGTTCGCGTAAAAGACCCGGGGGGATGACGGATTTTTTACATCATGCCCGGCATGCCGCCCATTTGGGGCGCAGGGGATGATTTTTCTTCGGGAATATCCGACATAACGGCGCCGGTTGTCAAAATGACGCCGGCGGTGCTGGCCGCCGCCTGGATGGCGGTCTTGACCACTTTGGCCGGGTCGATGATGCCCGCCTTCATCATATCAACGTATTCGCCGGTTTGGGCGTTGTACCCGGTATTGTAATCTTTGGCGTCCGATACTTTGCCGACAACGATTTCACCCGACACACCCGCGTTTTCGGCAATCTGGGCGCAGGGGGCAACAATCGCGCGGCGCACGATATCAATACCCACATTTTGGTCGGTGTTGGCACCGGTAACTTTTTCCAACGCTGCCACTGCACGAACCAGGGCAACACCACCGCCGGCCACAATCCCATCAGCCACCGCCGCGCGGGTCGCCGCCAAGGCATCATCAACACGGTCTTTCTTTTCCTTGACCTCTAATTCCGTCATGCCACCAACCTTAATCACGGCGACACCGCCCACCAATTTGGCCAGGCGTTCCGACAATTTTTCACGGTCATAGTCGCTGGTGCTGTTGGCCAGGGCCACGCGGATTTCATCGGCACGGGCGGCAATGGCTTTTTTATCACCCGCCCCCTGGGCCAACAGGGTTGAATCCTTGGATACGACAACTTTCTTGGCCGACCCCAAAACCGCCGGCGTGATGTTTTCCAACGTCATGCCCATATCATCGGAAATAATGGTCGCCCCGGTGACAATCGCAATATCTTTTAGCATTTCTTTGCGGCGGTCGCCAAAGCCCGGCGCCTTGACCGCACAAACCTTTAACCCACCCCGCAACCGGTTCAGAACCAATGTCGCCAACGCTTCGGATTCAACGTCTTCGGCGATAATCAACAGCGGGCGCCCCGACTGGGCAATCGGTTCCAAAATGGGCAGCAACGCCTGCAACCCGGTAATCTTTTTTTCCGACACCAAGATTTGCGCCCCATCCAGTTCCGCCAACATTTTTTCGCTGTTGGTGACAAAATACGGGGACATGAATCCCTGGTCGAACTGCATCCCTTCGACAATGTCGATTTCCGTATCCAGACCTTTGGCCTCTTCGACGGTGATGACGCCTTCTTTGCCCACCTTGTCCATGGCGGCGGCGATTTTTTCACCGATTTCGTGGTCCGAATTGGCGGAAATGGTTGCCACCTGGGCAATTTCGGCACTGTTTTTGACGGGGCGGGCATGCTTTTCAATATCGGCAACCACGGCCGCAGTCGCCATATCAATACCGCGTTTGACGTCCATCGGGTTCATGCCGGCGGCAATCACGCGGCGCCCTTCGCGGATTAATTTTTGCGCCAAGACCGTTGCCGTGGTCGTGCCGTCACCGGCATCGTCGCCGGCTTTTTTGGCAACTTCCTGGACCATGCGGGCGCCAATATTTTCAACCGGGTCGGGCAACGATACCGCCTTGGCCACCGTCACGCCGTCCTTGGTCGCGACAGGGGAACCGTACGATTTATCGATGACGACCGTGCGTCCCTTGGGACCCATAGTAATTTTGACCGCGTTCGCCAATTTATCGACGCCCGCCGCCAGTTTGTCTGTGTCAAAAGTTATTTCCTTGGCCATATTGATTCCTTTCTATCTTATCTATCTTATAAAATTCCCAAAATGTCTGTTTCTTTGATTAAGACAAAGTCTTTGCCGTCGATTTTCACGTCATTGGCGCTGGACGCCCATTTGGCAAATAAAACCGTGTCGCCGGATTTGACCGTCATCGGGATACGCGCGCCCCCATCCCAGGCACCATCGCCCGCGGCAATAACGCGCCCGCGGGACGGCTTTTCCTTGGCCGTGTCGGGGATGATAATCCCACCTGCGGTCTTGTTTTCTTCTTCGATTCTTTCCAGCAGAACATAATTGTGTAAGGGTTTTAGCATAAATATATCTCCTTTGCTGCAGGCATTGATATAATGCGCCGGGGCGCGATTTCAAGGCTTGATTTTATACAGTCACTGTAATACCATCAACGTGATTAGACAAGGGGAATTAATATGTACGATTCAAACAACGTGTTTGCTAAAATCATTCGCGGGGAAATTCCGTGTCATAAAATTTGCGAAAATGATTTCGCGCTTAGTTTCCAAGACATCAATCCGCTGTTTGAACATCATGCCCTGGTTATCCCAAAGGGCGATTATGAAAACATTTTGGATTTTGTCACCCGCGCGCCGGCTGATGTCCAGGCGGGATTTTGGAAATGCTTTCGCGAAACGGCGGAAAAATTGGGCATTTGTGAAAACTTTAACATCCTGGCCAATGCGGGGGCGGCGGCGCCGTTTGTTGAACAATCGGTATTTCATTTTCACCTGCATCTGATGGCGGGCGCCAGAACGGATGAATTTTCCAAGGAAATGGACCGCGTGTGCCGCAAATAAAAATCCGCGTCATACCCCGCGCACGTCGCAACGCCGTCGAACCCCAGGATGACGGCAGCCTGCGCGTTTATACAACCGCGGCGCCGGCCGACGGGGATGCAAACGCGGCCGTGATAAAAATGTTGGCACGCCATTACGACGTGCCAAAATCCCAAATTCAAATTGTTCGCGGCGCCACCGCACGCGACAAAGTGATTGAGTTTTAATAGTTTAACACCATATCCATTAATTCGTCAGGCGTGTTGGCGCCCTGCATATTGTAATCTTGGGTATGAACAAAGAAACCCGTTTTTCTCATATGCACCAGCAATCGTGCAAATGGCCCCCAGAACCCCAGTGTATTCATAAAGAACAGCGGCTTGTTCGTTTCACCAATTTGTTGCATCGTCATAATATCGGTCAATTCATTCAATGTTCCCGTCCCACCCGGCAAAATGATAAATCCATCGGACAATTCGAACATTTTCTGTTTGCGTTCGTTGACACCGTCAACAATTTCAAACCGGTCCAGGTTATCGTGCAAGGGTTCCTGTTTCGCGACGACATCGTGGGTGGTGATGCCCGTCACGTGTCCACCCGCGGCCAACGCCGCATTTGCAACCGTCCCCATTAACCCCACATTGCCACCACCAAAAACCACGCGAATATTGTTTTTAGCCAACATGGTTCCGATAATTTCCGCATCACGGGCAAAGGCGGGGTCTGTGCCAAATTGATGACCGCAATAAACCGCCACGGATTTTAGTTTTCCTGCCATTGTCTTTTTCCTTTATTTTTGCGAATTATAGCATAAAATACCCCCAAGATGAATCAGAAATTTGCGAACTTTATCCGGCCGTTTTCCCATGAAAAATTGGCCATCGCGGTCAGCGGGGGCGTCGATTCCACGGCCCTGTTGCATATGGCGGCCAAGATGAATGTCGATATGGTTGCCCTGCATGTGAATCACGGCCTGCGCGCGGCCGCGGGGGCGGATGCGCAATTTGTCCGCAATGCGTGCGAAAAACTGGGGGTGCCGTGTTACATCCTGGAATGGGCGGGGACAAAACCCACCGCCGGAATCGAGGCCGCCGCCCGAACCGCCCGATATAAATTGATGACCGATTTCTGTCACAGCCACGGCATTAAAACCCTGGTGATTGCGCACCAGGCCGACGACCAAATCGAAACATTTTTATTAAATCTGGCCCGGGGCAGCGGGATTTACGGTCTGGGGGGGATGCGTCGGGTTTCGATGCGCCACGGCGTGCGTGTCGTGCGACCGTTGCTGGATGTGTCACGCGACGAATTGGTTCAATATTGTCAGACCCATGACGTCGAATACATTCATGACGAAATGAATGACGATTTAAATTATGCGCGCGTTCGCATGCGGGCGCGGCGGCGCATCCTGAACGACCAATTGGGCATTTCGGATTCGCGGATTTTATTGGCGATGCGTAATTTGGACCGGACACGATGCGCACTGGATGAGTATATCGCGGGCCGCATGGCAACCCTGGGGGCGGATTTGCGCCGTGTTGTGTTTATGGAATCTTTTCTATTTGACGAAGCGACCGACATTGGACTAAAGTTGCTGGGCAACTTGATACAACAGGTTGGGGGAAATGAATATCCGCCGCGGTTAAAATCGCTGGAACGGGCGATGGATTTTTTGCGGCAAGATTGCAAATTTACCCTGGGGGGATGCACGCTGCGCCGGTTCAACAATCGCATTCTGATTGTTCCCGAAGGATGCAGTACAAGTCTTAGGAAGGAAAATGAAAAATCAAAAAAAAATCACTAAACCCGACGGTTCGTCGATATTTCTGATTATTTTCGGGGTCATGTTCGTGGCCATGATTGCACGGACATTACTGATGGGCGGCGGCGCACCAACGGGCGCGCGCACATTAATGAACGCCCCCCGTCCGGTGGAATTATCGTTTTCGGACGTATTGCGTCGGGAAAAAGATATTCAAACCATGGATATCCGGGGGAACAATGCGAATGGAACCCTGCGCGATGGAACACCATACCGCGCAACGATTGCATACGACCCGGATTTGCTGGAACGGTTTTCGGCCGCCGGCGCCGCGGTCAGTATTGACGATTCCAAGACCTGGGTGGATTACCTGGGGATGTGGGTGCTGATTTTAATGGGACTGCTGTTCATATGGTGGCTGTTTCGCGGCATGCGCGGCGGTGCGGGCGGCATGTCGCGCGCATTGGTGAATCAAAACCCGACAAAAATCACCACGGGCAAGCCCAAGACCACGTTCAAGGACGTTGCCGGCATCAATTCGGAAAAGCAGGAATTGATGGAGGTGGTCGATTTCCTGAAAAACAAGGACAAGTTCAAGGCTGTTGGCGCACGCGTGCCGCGTGGGGTCCTGCTGTCGGGAAATC
>CAXHMP010000014.1:15858-22946 GCA_964017835.1 uncultured Alphaproteobacteria bacterium | reverse complement strand
GCGCTGTACTGCTGGAAAAATTGCGGATAAAACCTTGCTCTACGGTGCAACCGGCCCACGCCGCACCCAAACCGACGGTTAGATTAGGCATAAAGTCGGAGGAAAAAAATGCGGAAATCTGGGATTTTTATTTTGGGATTATTGTCGTATGCAAACGTCCCTTTGGATTAGGCATAGTGTCATCCCATCCAAACGCACAGATTATACCGAATTGCGGCGTTTTTCGCAAGGGGGATTTTTAAAACTGGGTTTCGAATGACAGCAAGAATCGCTGTTCCCGGTCATAATCATTTTTCTTAATCGGCCACCCCCATGAAAAATTCATTGGTCCCATCGGGGTATTCCAATAAATCCCAACCCCAACCGAGGCACGCAGGCCCTGGTCAATCTGATTGGGGGCGCATTTACCCGCGATACAGAATGTATCTTCTTCGTGGGGTGGCTTGCCCAGAATGCCGTAATCGGCAAAGACAAAGCCTTTAATCTGGTATTCATCGGGGATAAAGATGGGGAAATTCAACTGGGTCGACCCGTTGATTTTCCACAGTCCCCCCAACGAATAACTGTTGTAATACCAATTACGGCTGCCGACGCCGGCAACGTCAAAACCGCGCAACGTTTCCCCGCCCAAGAAATAACGGTACACGCGTGAAATATAATCCCCGCCAATCGATTGCAACACACCCAAATCCAATGACGAACGCAACTGCCACCGGTCATCCCAGAAATTAACGAACCCAATAACGTCCGCATTGTACCGCATAAAGGTTTCCGTTCCGCCAAACCCGGTGTACGACACCCCCAGGTTGCCAACCACCCCAGTGTGGGTGTTTTGTTCAAAATTGGTCTTTAAATTATGATACCGCAGACTGGTCCCCAGGGTGTATAAATTTGCCGCACGCCACCCCGATGACTGCAAATCATAATTCTGATCGAATGTCGCCGACAAACGCATCATCTGGGTCCAGTGGTCCGTCAAACGCCACCCCAGGCGCCCCGACACCGACAATGAATCACGGTCGTACCCAAAGCCGCCCAACGACGAATAATTATACATGGTATACGACACGTCAAACCCCGCCGACAACGCGCGCCCGAACAAATAGGGTTCGGTAAAACTAAACAACGCCTGTTTCTGGTATTCCGCGATGGACCCGCGCAATTGGACGGTTTGGCCGCGCCCCATAAAGTTATTTTCGGTAATCCCCGCATCAACCATAAATCCGTTGATATTGGACCACCCCAGCCCCCCGGATAATTCGCCGGTGGGTTGTTCTTCGACCTTGATATCCAGGTTCATCATGTTCGCATCTGCAATGCGACTGGGGACAATTTGAACGTCTTTGAAATAACGCGTGCGCATCAGATTCTGGCGCCCCTGTTCGATGGTCTGTAACGAAAACGGATCGCCCGCCCGCATGGGCAACAGTTGCTCTATCACCGTGTCAAATGTGCGGACATTTCCCAGAATATTAATGCTGTTGATATAAATGCGGTTGGTCTTTTGAATTTTAAAGTCCAAATCGACAGTTTTGGTGTCATCATGTTTGACCGGAACGGGTTCCACCGTGACAAAGGCATACCCATAATCCGCCACCGCCCCACGCAGCGCGGTTATCGTTTCTTCGACCAAATCCACGTTATACGTATCACGATGGGTCATTTTCAACGCATCATTCAAGACATCATCGGGAACATCCGGGAACGGATTATCAACGGTCAGTTTGCCGAATTTATACTTTTCCCCTTCGTCAACGGTAAAGGTCACCGAATAATATTGCCGGTCGGGTGTGAACACGCCGGCGGCATTTTTCACCTGGAAATCAACATAACCGTTACGCAAGTAAAACTGACGCAGCATCTGTTGGTCATACATAATGCGGTCTTCGTCAAAGACATCGAACTGGGTCATGAACCGCCACCAGGCATGTTCACGCGACAAAATTTCACCGCGCAGTTCACTGGACCGGAATTTTTTATTGCCCACAAAATCAATCTTGTTGATATAGGTGGGATGACCTTCCTTGATTTCATAAACGACATTAACCCGGTTGTCGGGCAAGGTGATTTTTTTCGGCTCGATTTTAGTACCAAAAAAACCTTTGCGTTGATAAATGGTCAACATACGCTGGACGTCCGCCCCAATGACCGATTCATCGTACGACGCCCGTTCTTTTAGACGGATTTCTTTTTTCAAATCATCGGTGGATACATCGTCATTTCCTTCGACCGTAACACGGGAAACAATGGGCGCCTCGGTAATTTTAATTTTCAAGACGTCGCCGTCCATCGTCACATTAACGCGGGAAAAATAACCGCTTTCCTGTAATTTTTTGGCGATTTGATTGACGCGTTCACTGTTTAAATTGTCCCCACGTTTCACATCGGCCAAAATACGAATCGATTCGGCGTCCATGCGTTGATGCCCGGTGACATCAATACGTGCCACCGTCGCGCCATATGCCGCCCACGGCCCCATTACCGCCGTCACAGTCGCACCAAATCTTAGAATTTTATTTCGCATTATCCGCCCTATTCTTTTGTTACATCAACCCGAACGCACGCGCCAAATCATTCCACATCGTCAGCGCGAACAGCCCGATAATCAACCCCCAACCGCATAAAATCGCAATTTCCATACCGCGACCACCCAATTTACGGCGCGTAATTCCTTCGATAATTAATATCAGCAAATACCCGCCATCCAACACCGGCACCGGCAGCAAATTGACCACCCCCAAATTCACCGACAACAGTGCAATAAACGACAGCAGCGCAAATATCCCCATCGACATGGCACGTCCGGATTCCTTGGCAATGGTGATAAACGAACCCAATTCCTTGGCCGGTCGTTCACCGGTCACCACCTGTTTCAAGACAACCAACAGCGTTTTCGATTGGTAATATGTTTGGCGCGCGCCGGAATAAATGGCGCCAAAAAATCCCTTTTTACGGAATTCGGTCTTGCTGCCGTCTGCAATCAGCCCCCAGCGCGCCGCCGGTGACAATTGAACCTGGACCAGTTTTGTATCACGCAACAGCAACACGTCCGCGTCACGGCCCGCGGCCAATTCCTTGGCAATAATGATTTCGCCCCAGTTGGTGATTTTTTCTTTATCGATACGTAAAACGATATCGCCCGGTTTAACCCCGGCATTAAATGCCACCGATTCCTGAATTACTTGGCCGACGACCGGCAATTGGACATTTTTCGGCTGGAACATAAACAGTGCCGAATTAATCCCCCATGCCAAAATAAAGTTCATGGTGACACCGGCGGCAATAATGATAAATTGTTTCCATGCCGGGACCGATAAATAATGGCCGCACTTTTTATCCGCCGGCAACGCATTATATTTTTTTCGGTCGAACATGTCATCTTGGCCGTAAATCGACACAAATCCCCCCAGGGGCAAGGCTGCAATCTGCCACACGGTGCCACACCGGTCGCACCATTTGACCAATGCCGGACCAAATCCAATGGAAAACTTATTAACGCGCACGCCGGCCCACCGCGCCGCCAAAAAGTGTCCAAATTCATGAACAAACACCACGACGCCCAATACAATCAGCAATGACAAAACCGTCAATAATATTTGCATTTACCTTGTCCTTTCCATTCCTTGGCGGGATACCCGCATTACACTACATCATCACCAACCATACCACCGGCAAAACATAAATCCACCCGTCAAAGCGGTCCAGGATGCCCCCATGACCGGGGATAATATTGCCAAAATCTTTGATACCCATGCGGCGTTTAATCATGCTGGCGGTCAAATCGCCATACTGGGATAATAACGCCACACTGATTCCAATCCACATCAATTGCGGCATAAACGTATCCGTCCCCAGCAATCCGTATAGAACCGACGCAAACGTTCCACAGATAATTCCTGCAATCTGGCCCGACCATGTTTTTCCCGACGACAGCCGTTCCCACATTTTGTCCCCGCCAATTAATTTTCCAAACAGCCATGCCCCGCTGTCGGCCGCGGCAATAATCATCAGCATTAATAAAATAATCCACGGCCGCCCACCGACCACGGTACCGGCCGCAAAAACCACGAACAACCACGCCAAAAATCCGCCATACACCAACGCATTTTTACGCAGGTTTTTACGGTCGACTCGCACCAGGCACGTCACCATTTCGACAATCATCCCGACGCCCACCAACATGACCAACCAGCGTACCGCCGGCCACCCGAAATATTGGGCGACAGCGGCCGCGGCGGCAATGAGAATCATCACGCCCGCGGCCAAAATACGTGTAACAGAATTTGACAGTTTCGCTTTCATTTCTTGCTTTTCCCCAGGTAATTTGACTTTTTCCCCCCACCGAAACGACGGTCGCGCGATGCGTATTCGTCCAGGGTCCGCTGCCATAACTTTTCACTTTTGACAAATTCAGGCCAATGTTCGGGAATGAACATCAGTTCAGCATACGCCAATTTCCACAACAGGAAATTTGAAATCCGGAATTCGTTACTGGTCCGCAGCATCAAATCCACCGGCGGCAACTCGCCGGTATCCAAATACGTTTCAAACGTATCCATATCCACCGGCGCCCCATCCGCAATCGCGGCGTTAATCGCGCGAACAATTTCGTCACGCCCGCCGTAATTTAACGCAAAGACAACCGTCCCACCGGTGTTTTCCGATGACGAAGATTCCAATTTATCGCACAAATCCGCCAACTTTTTCGGCAACCGGTCGCGCGACCCCACAATGCGATAGCGCAGATTCTTGTCCACCGCATGCTTTAAATTCTTGCTCAGTTCTGTCTGAAACAGGTTCATCAGAAACTTAACCTCTTCGTCCGAACGGTTCCAATTTTCGGTGGAAAAGATAAAAAACGACACCGTCGAAACCCCGCGGGCCATGTACCAATCAACCAAATTTTCAAAATTTGAAATGCCGGCCTGGTGTCCCATCAAGGGCGGCAATCCCTGGTTTTCCGCCCAACGACGGTTTCCGTCGCAAATAAACGCAATATGAGCAGGGATTTTGGCCGTGGCGACGACCGGTGCATGCTTTTTGGCGAAAAATTTAAACATTTGGCGTGTCCTGTTTTGGGTTTAGACAGACATAATATCGGCTTCTTTCTGACGCGCCAAGGCATCCACTTCGGCGGCGCGCATTTCAAAGACCTTTTGCAAATCATCTTCGAACTTGCGTTGTTCGTCTTCGGAAATTTCTTTGTCAGTCACGGCGCGCTTAATTTTACCCATGGCATCCTGGCGAATGTTGCGCATGGAAATTTTGGCCTCTTCGGCGTATTTGCCGGAAACCTTGGTTAATTCCTTGCGGCGTTCTTCGGTCAACGGCGGCAGATTCAGGCGAATAACACCGCCCGCCGTCATCGGGTTCAGCCCCAAACCGGAATCACGAATGGCCTTTTCCGCGGCAGGCGCGTTTGTAATATCCCACACCGTCACCGACAGCGTCTGGGTATCAGGCGCGGACACGGTCGCAATCTGGTTCAGGGGCATTTCCGCGCCATACACCGGCACGCGCACCCCGTCCAGCAAATGCACCGATGCGCGTCCCGTCCGCAGGCCGGCATATTCATTTTTCAAGACTTCGATGGTTGACTGGGTCTTTTGTTCAACTTCGGATTTTAAAATTGCATAATCCATATAATAATCTCCCTTGGCGAAATTTGATAAAAAAAGATTAGCAAATTGATTTGACATTTGGCAAGAAGAAATATAGAATAGCATCTCGTAATGGGGTTGTAGCTCAGTTGGTAGAGCACTTGCATGGCATGCAAGGGGTCGTCGGTTCGAGTCCGATCAGCTCCACCAGAAATAAAACACCGTCCGAATGGACGGTTTTTTATTTTTGGCGCTTACGGACGAAGAACCGGTCGGTTCGAAACGAAGCATGCGGTCACGCATGCGCAGTGAAAGGGGCCCACCAAAATCACCAAGAGCGGATGCGATTGGTTTGATTTTGGATGGGAATATCCAGTCCGATCAGCTCCACCAGAAATCAAACACCGTCCGAATGGACGGTTTTTTATTTTAACAGATTAATTGTGGCGGCCAAATTTATCAAACCACCCATAGGCCATAATTTCCAAGGGATTTAATTCGTACAAAACCCTGTCTGCTTCGCCGGTGGCGGCGTTTTTAACCACATCCTGGTATTGCTGCTGGGCAATATTCACCACCTGGGCGCCCAGTGCCGACATCCGCGGCACCATAAAATCAATGGCATGTTGAAATTCATGAATTATTGTCGCCATAAAATCAGACCGGGGCGACAATTTTGAATCAGAACGTCCCTCTGGCTTGTGCATGTCTGGGTTCAACATGATTTCCGGGAACTTGCCCAGTGCCAACCGAAAGCCGGCTATTTTAACATCCCGGCCGGACCGCACACGGATTGTGGGCAATTCATGTTTTTCAACCAAATCGATACGTTTGATTGCTTCGTTGACTAAATATTGGGCAAAATCAACCTTGTCATCCCAGTTTAATTGGTCAAAATTTTCATACATGCGCCCCAGTTCCGGCACCTGGGCCAGCGCCCGTTCAAATCTTTCTGCAATATACACCCCCAGGGCCATTGCCTTGGCCGCATTCACCCGTTTGTTGGCGGCATGCAAAGCGGCGACTTTGTCCGAACGATTGCCGGTCTGATTGGCCGCGGCGGCCTGACGGCTTAAATCCGGGTCAAATGTCGAATATTTCCCGGCGATATAATCCCGGTCTGGATTGGTGGCCGGTTCATCATTAAATGGCACATGTTCATTTTTCATGCCCAAAATTATATCAAAAAAATCGAATAAATTCAACCGACCCGGGATTTCTGGTGGGGAATCTGGAAAATTCAACTAACCTGGAATTTCTGCTTGCAAATTTAGGAAACATCATATACACTGGGGCCATGTATGGCGGGCGTAGCTCAGTTGGTTAGAGCACCGGTTTGTGGTACCGGTTGTCGCCGGTTCGAATCCGGTCGCCCGCCCCATTAAAAAAGACGCCTTTTGGCGTGTTTTTTTATGGGCTTGCGGTACCGTGATGAGAACCGGCGAAGGAGCCGGTCGAACCGCCGCAAAAAGGCAGACGTCAGTATGC
>CAXHMP010000014.1:0-15758 GCA_964017835.1 uncultured Alphaproteobacteria bacterium | reverse complement strand
CGGTTTGCGTCAGCAAATTTTGCAAGGTCGGCGTAGCCAATCCGGTCGCGACGGCCCATTAAAATTAAAAGCCCGCCTTGTGCGGGGTTTTTATTTTAATACTGGACGGGGTCGGATTTGAACCGGCCGGTTCGACTACGAGTAAGCAAGACAAGCATCGCGCAGTCGAGCGCTAACGAGTGGTGAGCGCGCAACGCGCCGCGAACAATACGAAGATATCATGCAACGCATGATATCGCAGGTACCCGGTCGCCCGCCCCATTAAAAAAGACGCCGCATGGCGTGTTTTTTTATGGGCTTGCGGCACCGTGATGAGAACCGGCGAAGGAGCCGGTCGAACCGCCGCAAAAAGGCAGACGTCAGTATGCCGGTTTGCGTCAGCAAATTTTGCAAGGTCGGCGTAGCCAATCCGGTCGCGACGGCCCATTAAAATTAAAAGCCCGCCCCTTTGATTGGGGAAATTTTTAATGATTGCTTAATCACTATAGACGCATTCGCCGTCGACAATAATTTCAAAAGACCCAGTATTATCACTGCCGTCAACGGTGACAACATCATCAATGGGCATGGCACGACATGCCGCCATTCCTGTTTGACTTTGGTCCGAATACCATTGAAATCCATTGCCATTGGGCGTCATGGGATTGGAATAATTCCACGCAGACGTAGATGCCGCATAAAATCCGCATTCGGCGTGACCCGTTTGGTAATCAATGCCGTAACACGGTCGACATCTATCCCAATTATCCATATCTTTTGTTGAACTGGCCCAGGCCCCAAAATTGTATTGGGTTCTATAAAAACCGATATCACAAGTAAGCAGGTAATAGGTTAGAGAAAAATCATTGGTGTCAATGCCAGTTCCACAACCGCCGCCTGATGGCCAACTCCACCCAACACGTGCGGTTGACACATACATTATATTATTTGAATCACAGTACCCCATATACTGTGCTGGATTACGACACACATCTGCACTGACTTTACCTGAACAAATGCTTACGCGAGTGTTTGGCAGTTCGGTTTTATAAATGTCATAAACATAACCTTTATAACTCCCACGGCCCACAGATGTAGCATCCGGCACGGCGGCAGTTGTTCCAGCCATTACTATAGGCAAAAGCCATGGTGTGTCTTTGACAGGACAAACATATGCTGTTGTTCCACCCGACGGGGTCGTCGGCGTCGATGTCCCGGGTGTTGTCGGGGTTGTCGTCTCGGGCGTCGTCGGCGTCGATGTCTCGGGCGTCGTCGGCGTCGATGTCTCGGGCGTGGTCGGCGTCGATGTCCCGGGTGTTGTCGGGGTTGTTGTCGTCATGGTTGCAGCATGTACCCGATTCGATACCAGGCAAAACACCGCCATGACACCACCCAACAAACGAACCAATTTTTGCGACATTTTTCCCTAGTCCCTCTTTCCTATGCCTAATCTAAACCACCGTTTAGATTAGGCATAGGAAGGTATACGGAAAAGTGCAGAAAATCGGCTTTTCTAAAAGCAAAAAAAAAGCTAGTCTAAACGGTCGTTTAGATTAGGCATAGTGTCATAACTGTCTATGCTTTACATTATATGGCAATAAGCCGCTTTTTACAAGATTTAATTATACCCGCATCAAATGCGGGTATAAAATCATTACCGGGTGGATTGCCCCAGGCTTCGCTGCTGAATCCCAGTTAATATTTGACTGGTGGATACCTGATACTGCCCCAGCGCATTTTCAAACGAATGGTTGGCCCCGTCAATCGACACCAATTCTTTGTTCGGCACGCGCAGACCACTGTACAGTTCCACGTTCTGCTTATATTCGGCCATATCGTCGTTTGTTCCCAATACAAACGAAACACGTGTGTCGTTATTGATATATGACGACAAATGTCCGGCGATATCGGGTAATTTTTCATATGTCCATGCCGTGGGTAATGGCACACCAAGGTTATACAAACTGGCGGGATAACAATATTGGACATTTTCGATTTGTCGCATCTGGGTCACGGATTTATGCAGCAAAGACCGCCACATCCGACCCGATGGGTCACGCGCCATTAATTTGTCACGTACCTGTTGCACCCGCATTGGTGGCAAGAAATACGGATTATTCATCACCACCGTGTTAAAGGCACCACGTATCATGGGCGATGTCACCATCAAATCGGTCAAAGCCCGACATGACATTGAATGCGCCCATGCCACCCGATAATTGTGACTTATGTCCAAACGCCCCTGGCAATGCGTAATGGCGACCAACAACGCACGCTTTTGCCGCTGTAAATTCATATTTATGGATTTTTTTGGCTCCCCGTATGTCGCCGACAGCGCCACGCCTTCGATTGCAACCACATCAAATCCAGACGCCAAGGCCAATTCTTTTGGGACAATCATACAGGGTTCAACGGGACTGCCGCCGTAACCATGCATTAAATAAACAGTGCCAAAAACAGGCTGCGCCCGGTTGGCATGCGAAATATAAATATTTACCAAATCTTGGTTACGTCGGTCCCGAATTGGATAGAACTGTTCAAAATGCGCAATAGCAATGTTTGTGGTTAAACCACCGGTACTTCGGTCAACGTCGGACATATCATTCCCTGTTATTTTTACTTCTTATACAATATAGCCAATTTTAAAAAATTGTCAACAAATATATATCCCCATTTTTTGTTTTAGGCTTGACGGGCTTGTCCTGATTTTCTTATAATTCCGGTACACAGGGGGACACAATAAATGAAAAAATTTGTAATTGGTATTTTTATGGCACTGGCATTGGCCGGCTGTGGCCAGGTGTATGACCGCGAACCCGTCGGTGTCGGTTATGACAACAACGAATTGAAACTTAGTCCGTGCGCCTGCATCATGGTGTTTCAGGCGTAACAACCACGCCCGTGGGGGGATAGATTTTGGATTACCCAGGCAATTTTGATACACCCGCATTTCCCGCCGGGTCGCGTATTGCGCTATCCCGGGTGATGTCTATGTGGACATTGGTCGCATTTTTTATTGCGATTTGTTTGTGTGGGGCGTTGTTGTGGACGGCGCGTGCGCGGCGGCTGGACCCGTTTATGATATCAATTGATAACGCAACTGGGCAATGGACGGTTGTTGGCCGCGGGGGACCGCGATTGGAATATTCTGTCACCCGCACGATGCAGGAATCTGTTGTCGGCAATTTTGTCACACAATGGTTTCACATATCTGACAATGCGTCGGGCAATGCGGCCGCATGGCGCAAATGCACCCGCAACGAATGCGCATCGGGTGATGCGCGTGTGGCGGCAACGCGGGTGTGCGCCATATACTGCGCCACCGGGGACGAGGTTTATACCCGCTTTGCCCGCGATGTTATGCCGGGCTATACCGCGATAGCGAATGCGGGCGAAACATGGACATTGGACACGAATTCATTGAATATTTACCCATCGGGTCCCATTACGGACGCCGGCGGCACATGGCGCGTGACGGCGGTGGTCAACACATCAAACGGCACAATGCCAATCAACGCCTGGGCCAAGGTGGCACGCAACACAACATACTACCCGTCGAACATGGGATTTTATATCGCGGGCTTTAACGCATATCGGATGAATTGATGAGAAAGATTATCATGTTCTTGACCGGTTTGATGATATTGCTGCTGATGTTTGCAGGGTTGTATTTTGCGGCGGCGGTCTATGACGCGGGGGATAAATTTTCGGTCGAACCCTTTGTTTTTCAACCAAATAACCTGTCGACGGCGCGAATCGGCGTGCCGGTTTCTGTGGACCAATTGCCGGACCAGGTGGTTTTAGAATCACTGATAAAAAAATTTGTGATGGAATATTTCTATGTCACGCCGGATGTGGAAAACATTGCACGCCGCACCCGCCGGGACGGAATACTGGCCTTGATGTCGACACCGGCGGTGTTCAATGAATGGGTGGACGGGGCCGCGCGTGATATTGAACGCCTGGCAGAACAAAACGCGCTGCGGCGGGTATTGGTGGCGAATGAAATCTTGCGCCCCGCAGGCAGTGAGTATTGGACCGTTGTTTATGAATTACAAACATGGCCAATTCCCAACGATATGACCCAGACGCCCGAAATTACGCGTGGGGTTATTTATCTGCGTATCGCCTTTGTCAACCAATTACGCGACCAAATGCATGGCAAACCGTTTAATATCCGCGAATATCTGGCCAACGGGGGCGACCCGGCGGCAATATTTAAATTCCGCGTCGAAGAAGTGGCGCAGAATCAAAACTAAACACCATACCCACCAATCGGACGGTATCAAATGATAAAGAAATTGTTTTTGTGTTTATTGATGGGATTATGCATGACCCCGGCCATGGCTGATGATCCGTTTTCATTTGAAAATTTTGCCATCGTCGACAGTGATAATGCCGACTTAACAACGTCGCCCGTGTCAATAAATATGGATGGCCGCGCGGCGAATGTTGGCGGATTTGATATCGCAGGCGTCATGTTGGGCATGCCGTTCGAAGATGTCCAAACCCTGTTCTTCAAAACCAAGGGCCTGTACGCGCCGCGTCAAAAAGACAGCATTATTTACACCATTGCCAAAGATTGGAAATACAATCTGGACTATGAATGTCGCCAGCAAAATATTTTTGCCCCCGCCGAATTGGAAAAATGTATCAACAGTTTGGCGCGCAACCGGGGATTACTGTATGCGTCGGAACTGCACCTGGTGCGGGAAAACACAGGCGAAGAAATCGTCATCTATTTCACCAGTAACGCAACCGACAACGTTGTTTGGCGCGTGGTGTACACCAACGACGTTAACGATATCGAAGGCGACGCTGAAAAATTCGCGAACCAGCGGGAAAAGAAAATCTTGTCCTTTTGGCAAAGCGTCCTGGACAAATATGGTGCGCCAAATTCCGGCACAGACAAATGGATTACGACATCAAATGCGTACGACCCCATGATGACGGCGTATTACGGGTCACTGGATTTGGTGGACATGGGGCGTTTTTCATCCGACGCGGCGCAAAACGTGGAACAGGCACGTGAAAACTTTACCGCCAAGCCCTATGCGTTCTAGGGCATTAACATCTTATCAATCGGGATTAATGGCCGAATGGCGGGCGCGGTGGTTTTTGCGTTTGCGCGGGTTTCGCATTTTGCATACGCGTTACACCACGGGCCGTCATACGGGGCGCGCCGAAATTGACATTATCGCCCGCCGCGGAAATTTAATCATTTTTGTCGAAGTAAAATATCGTCCCGACATCACGACCGCATGGGACGCGATAACGACGCATCAATCGCATCGCCTGCGGGCGGCGGCGGAAACATATTTGGTCCGCAATCGTTGGACGGGTGATGCGCGTATGGATGTGATTGCCGTATGCGGTCGGCGGATTCATTGGATGAAAAATTGCCTATAAAAATATTGAAAATTCTCTGACATGGGGATATAATCCCATGGTACTTTTGAAAGCAAAGGAGAAGTATATGAAAAAAGTAATGTTGGCGTTGTTTGCCGTTATGACATTGGCGGCCTGCACAGGTTCTTATAAATCTGGTAACTGCGAATATGATTTCTTGTTGCACAAGGATATCTCGATTTCCAAAATCATTGGTAATGCGACCGGCGGCTGCCGCTAATAAAATCCCCCAATCGGGGGATTTTTTATTTCTGATTGATGCCCCGCCCCGTTACAGATGTGCATGGCATCCAAACAAACATCCAATGTCATAACATACCCCTTGCGTGCGGGGGGATTTTTGGCTAAATTCTTGGTATATGAAGCGCGATTTGTATGATTTTCTGATAACTGACCTGCAATTCGTCAAGGGTGTAGGCCCCGTCCTGGCTGCACGGTTTGACGACGTGTTGGGCGGGCGGCGCGTGCTGGACTTTTTATTACACCGACCGACCGGCGTGCGGCGACGTGATGTTATCGACAACCTGATGGACGCCCCAACGGGGGAAATTGTCACCGCAATGGTGCGGGTTCAATCACACAAAACCGGGGGCGGTTTTCGACGTGGGCGGCGCGCCCCGACCCAGGTTATCTGTACCGACGGGGCCGGAAACCGTGTGACGGTGCAATTCTTTAATGTGAACTTTTTGGATTATTGGCTGAAAAAATTGCCGGTCGGCGAATACCGTGTTATCAGCGGGAAATTGGACCGGCCACCGCGCGGCGGCATGGTTATCAATCATCCTGAATTTATCGAAACGCCCGATGACGCGAACAAAATCCCCGCCCGCCAGGCGATTTACCCCGCCGGCGAAGGGTTAACCCAAAAAACATTTGCCAATGTCCGCAATCAAATCTTTGACGCGTTGACCCCGCACATCGCGGATGCCGATGACGACACGCGCGAATTTTTTGACGCGATGCGGGCGATACATTTTCCTGATTCCGATGATGCGTTGGCGCCCAATGCGACCGCGCGGGTTAAATTGGCATACTATGAATTATTGGCGCATCAATCGGCGATTGCGATAACGCGGCGTGAACGGCGTACCGGCGTCCACCGCCGACCGGTGCGCGCCCATAAATACGATTTGATGGATAAATTCTATGCCACCCTGCCCTTTGATTTAACCGCGGCCCAGCGCCGCGCCATTGACGAGATTTTATCCGACATGAATGAGGATACGGCGATGCATCGCCTGGTCCAGGGGGACGTCGGCAGCGGCAAAACAATGGTTGCCCTGGCCGCGGCGGTCGCCATGGCCGAAACCGGCGCCCAGACTGTTTTGATGGCGCCAACAGATACCCTGGCCCAGCAACATTTTGCCAAATTGGCCCCGATGTGCGCCAAAATGGGGTTGGTGTGCGATGTGCTGACGGGCCGGGACAAGGGTGCGGCGCGGCGCGAAAAATTAATTTCCCTGCGGTCCGGGCGCACGCGGTTGGTGGTGGGCACGCACGCCCTGTTTTCCGACGATGTGGAATACCGGGATTTGGGGTTGGTCATCATTGATGAACAGCATCGCTTTGGCGTATCGCAACGCACCGCCATGCGGGCCAAGGGCAATAACCCGGACCTGTTGGCGTTGTCGGCGACACCCATTCCGCGCACGTTGTCGATGACGATTTACGGCGACATGGACGTATCGATAATTAATGAAAAGCCCGCGGGCCGTTTGCCGATTAAAACGTCCAAATTACCCATTGACCGGATTGGGGCCTTGGTCGCGCGCATCGGCGCGCAAATTGCCACCGGGGCCAAGGTGTTCTGGGTCACGCCCCTGGTGTCTGAAACCGAAGAATCCGATATGACGGCGGCGGTCGCGCGCCATGATGATTTAAAGAAATATTTTCCGGGCGCGGGCCTGGTCCACGGGCAAATGGACAAAAAACAACGCGACAGCGTCATGGAAAAATTTGCGGCCGACAACATGGACATGCCGCTGTTGGTTGCAACCACGGTTATCGAAGTTGGCATCGACGTCCCCCGTGCAACGATTATCGTTATCGAAAATGCGGAACGATTTGGCCTGGCGGCGCTGCACCAATTGCGCGGGCGCGTGGGGCGCGGCACAGCGCAATCGTATTGCATCCTGTTGCATTCGCGCGGTATCAGCGAAGATGGCGGCAAGCGCCTGGACGTGTTGTGTGAAACGGACGACGGGTTTGTTATCGCGGAACAAGACCTGATGATGCGCGGCACGGGTGAATTGCTGGGGACGCGGCAAAGCGGATGGATTCAGTACCACTTTGTCGATTACCGCGAACACCGCGATTTGTTCAAATTGGCATCGCGCGCGGCGATGGAAATGGACGCCCCGCCCCAATGGATATCCGATTTAATGTTCATCTTTGACCGACGCACAACACTGGGGGCGTAACGAAATGCGGCGCATGATAATTGCATTTTTAATGTGTTTGACATTGGCCCCGACGCACGCGGCATCATTGATTAACGATACGGAAATTGAACAGACACTGGCCCAGATAATTGCCCCATTGGCCGCAGCGGCCGATATCGCCCCAAACCGGTTGAAAATCAATATTGTCCATGACGATGACTTTAACGCCTTTGTCCGCGGCGGGGACGAAGTCTTTATTTACACGGGCCTGTTGACGCGCATCAAATCCCCGGCCGCCCTGCAGGCGGTTGTGGCGCACGAATTGGGACATACCCTGGGGGGGCATATGGCCCAAATGTCGGCGCGCATGAATTCGGAAATGCGGCGGGCGTATTTGATTCAGGCCCTGGGGGTGGCGTTGATGGCGGCGGGCGGTGACCCATCGCTGGGGGTGGGCGTGCTGGCCGGGGCCGGCGGTGTCGCCACCAGCGGCGCCATGGCATTCACCCGGGACGAAGAACGCATGGCCGACCAATTGGGTCTGGATTTGATGCAGCGCGCCGGATTGCCGGCGGACGGATTTATCGCGGTCTTTGAACAGATGCAGAACATCACAGGCGCGGCCGAATCGAAAATTAACCCCAACCATGTCAATCACCCATTGACGTCCGAACGATTGAAAAACGTGCGCGCCTATATCGCGGCCCACCCCGATACAAAAAAACGCGACAGCGCGCGCGACAAAAAATGGGCGGCCCAATATGAACTGGCACGGGCCAAATTAATCGGTTACCTGGACACGCCGGCGCGCGTAGCGGCGCTGTACCCGGCGCGCGACAAATCCGATGCCGCCATCTATGCACGGGCCATCGCCAATATGCGCGGCGGGAATCTGGATGCGGCGATGACGGGCGCGCACACATTGATATCGCGGGCGCCAAAGAATCCCTATTTTTACGAATTATTGGGCGATGCAGCATTTCAATATGGCCACTATGATGATGCAATTGACGCATATGACCACAGTCTGGAATTAATGGACAACGCCCCCCAAATCGAAACGGCATTGGCCATGGTATTGACCGAACGGAACAAGCCCGGCGACGCCGCACGTGCCATTGACCTGTGCCGGCGGGCATTACTGGGGGGCGACAGGATGGCATTAACATATTGGACATTGGCGCGCGCATATGGCGACGATGCCCGGGCCGATTGGGCGCGCGCCGAATACTATGCCATCATGGGGGATAAAAAACAGGCGGAAAAATACGCAACCCGGGCGCAAAAAAAACTGGATTCCGACACGCCCGAATACATCAAATCCGGCGATATTTTGGCCGCGTTGAAATAACCGGGACAGTTATTTAATTTCATGTTTTGTGAATGCGCCCTTTGGGAAAAAGTATTTAAATAAATTTGAATCGGGCAATTCCGGATGCGATTTATAATCCATATATTCCCAGCACAGCTCTGTACAGCCGTCCACACATTGACATTCGGATGTCGGTAATCGGTCATGTAATGATTTATCGTTTGCCGCCAAAACCGATAACGGCGTTTATGGTCCCCGATGCGCCTGATTGTTGGTACTGGAAAATGGACGTTGCCTCGGTCGGGGTATTATTATCGCCGTAATATTCGGTTTCAAACACCACCGCCTGAACCGGCGTGCCGGGGGTTATACCCGCAGGCCGTCATAGCGACACAGCCCATAATTGTTAAATATCTGTTGATGTTCATCCCCCCTGCCCCCCTTTGTTCAAAGTATTGGTTTTTAAAACCGTTGCTGCATCGTGAATTCAATGGCGGTTTTATGAAATTCACGTTGCCACATATTCGAATCGCGCTGGGTATAACTGACCGTTATGGTCGGTACAAATCCCCAGATGCCCAATTTATTATTCGACACGGATATGGCATACCGATGCGTGAAATCATGTTCGGTTCGCTGGACAAAGTCGCCATCAACCACCGTCCAACGCGCATCATCATACCAGGTCCAATAAATGCCTGGTTCCATATAGACATGAAATCCCCATGGCAATTCCGCCCCGATGCCGACCGACAAATTAGGCGACCAATACGAATACATGCCGTTGGTGGCATCTTCGCGGGTGACGCCAACACGCGTATTGATATACAGCCGCGCGTTCACCGAATGCGTCAGACGCATCTGGGCCATGTATGTTTGCCCATCTAAATAATCGCCGAATGTGTCATACATATTTTGCATAAATCGCAACGATAAACCAGCGGACAGTTTTCTGGTGAAATCATAGTTGGTATCCACCCGCATCCCCGCCGACCAGTTGTATGCATCCCATCCGTACCACCGGCGCGCCACCGTTGGCGCAATCCATACGTCGCCCCGCGTCCACACGTAACGCGGTCCGGTCGCCGCAAACAGATATAAATCATCATAATCTGATTTATCATAAACGTTGCCGTAAATTCCCCCTTCGGATTTCCAGCGCCAATTGTCCGACAACTTGAATTCATAATTACCACCCAGTGTCATGTTCAACCCAACGGCCGATTCGGGCTTATCCAAATCACGACACATCGGCCCAAACAGCGTCATCACGCATTCGCGCCCACCAACCGCGTTATTGACATTGTTGTCGGGCGCCGCACCGATATTGAACCAGACATTCCAATTCTTGTTCTGGCGCACCAGATAGCGGTAATAATTCATCATCTGTCGCGCGTTTTCAGGCAAATCGGTCCCCGCCATCGCCAGCCGCAGGTGATAATCCGCCCGCCGCCACTTTTTCTGGGTCATATAACAGACCGCCAATTCAAATCGCACGCGCGCCAGGTCCGGCTGTTGGTCCAGGATTTGGTGATAAATCTGGACGGCGCGGTCAATGTCGCCCGAACGCTGGGCAATTTGCCCCATTAAAAACCAGCGTTCGATTTCCAGCGCGGGATTGCTCATCGGCGGCGTCTGGGTCAGAATTTGCGACGCATGGTCCAAATCACCACGTTCAATCAAGTCCGCCGCCAAGTGCATCGCCTGGACCGTGGTCATGGTGATGGTTTTGGCCGGCGCGCCCGCAACCCATCCCATGAATAACAAGATTAATACAAATTTTCTCAAACGCGCCCCTTTTGGCAATACAATGATGGTAATGTGCGCCGGGGATGTTTGCAAACAAAAAAAACCGGGGAAAATCCCCGGTTTTTATTCTTGGGTTGCCAAACGTTTTAATTTAACCAATTCCAAATACATAAAGATATTAACCGCCGCATACAGCAACAATGTGAACGCCAGATAATACATCACCGTCACCAATCCCGCCACTGGATAGACCAACATCAAGACCGCCACCGCAACCAAAACAATTGCAAATATCAAATCCATAATATAATGGCCAAACCGGGCGCGCGCCATATTGATGGCAAAGACCAGGGCCTGGAACGCCTTGACCAGAAACAGAACAGCAAAGACATAGACCATACCAATCATCGCCCCCATCGGATGGGTGATAAACAGCACCCCCACCAAAACATTTAATAATCCGAACACAATGTCCAAACCGCGACTGGTCCCCGGCCGACCGTCACCCGCCAGGCCGATGACAACGCGATAACCCCCAAACAGGGCCAGCAATATCCCCGCCACCAACGTCAATGTTCCCATAATCTGGACCGGGCGGAATAACATAAACACCGCCAGGGCGGCGAACAATACCGCTTCGGCAATCAATAACATCGCGCTGCGGTTATATAAACGACGCACATAATCCAAGACAGGGTTTGCACTAATGCGACGCGCACGGGTGGTTTTTACCTTGGCCATCATAAAATCCTTTTGTAAAATGAATATTATTATTATATCGCAAAACCATACCGTTTGCAACGACACACCATATGATTATATTCCGTCGGGAACCTTTACTCCCAAATTCCCTGGCGTCAATTTTCCCATCGCTGCCAAGATGGCAAAGAACGCCGAAACCTGGCCATGCTGGGCGCGGGATAACGACACCTGGGACTTTAACAATTCCTGTTGCGTGTTCAAAACGTCCAGCACAGTGCGCCGGCCGCTGGATTGTTCGTCACGAATACCCGCCACCGCCATTTTGTTGGCCGAAACACTGGCCGTGGCGGCGGAAATGGCGGCCGACTGTGCGTCGTATATGTTCCATGCACTGTTCAGATTTTCAATTACCGCCCGGCGCGCCGCAATGATTTGTTCCTGGATACCGGCGACGGTGGATTTGGTCTTGTCTACATTGGCAAAGGCCGACCCACGGTCAAACAGCGGCATTTTTAAATAAACCCCGACCCGGGCATCACGCACCCGGTCCAGCACAGGAACATCTTCGATTTGTACCGCCGAAGCCCGCACATCAATCGACGGCAAAATCGTCTTGCGCGCAATCATGATCGTTTCCCGCGCCGCGTTTTCGGTTTCGTTCAAGGCGACAATGCTGGGGTGATGGGCAACGGCAAAATCTTGGGCGGCGGCGGCGGATTCAGGAAACAAATGCCGCATTTTTTCCATATCGATTTCACAGTAATCATCCAAAACATCCCCATAAATCCGTCGAAATGTTTCCAGCGCATTGTTGTATGCCGCATTGGCATCCGCCACCGCATAGCGGGCCATTTCCAACCGCGCCGATGACGATGCGACATCGGTTTTGGTCATGGCGCCGACCCGTTGGCGCGCGACACAAAAATCATAATATTCCTGTAAAACGCGTTGATTATTTTTGTTCAGGTCTAAAATTTCGGCCGTGTTCAGTACGTCGATATAGGCGTTTATCGCATCCAAAAACACCTGTTGCTGGGTGGCATACAGGACAGCATGTTGGGCGGCCAATTGACTTTTTGCGGCCTTAATCTGGGACAGGATTGAAAATCCCTGGAACAGGGGTTGTTGGGCTTCGATTCCAAATTGGGTCGGTTCATAATCCATGGTGTAATCACCCAGTTTTGTCCGCGAAAATCCGGTCCCGGCCGCCACCCCGACATAGGGTAATGTTTGCCGCCGGGCCAGTTTTAATTCCGCATCGGCGGCATCGACAACCGCCCGCTGGTGACCAATGGTGGGGTTGGTGTCGTATACGGTCTGTAACGCCGAATACAAATCTGCAAACGCAGGCGTTGTCAAAACCACGGCCGATAACATCACCAAATATTTTCCAAACATCATTCCAATTCCCCCCATACTTATAACGTTGTTTTAAATTTGCGAATGGCAATCACCCATATCAGCGCCCCCACCCCCAGCATGACGGCGCATTGACGTATGAAATACATAATATCGGTTCCCTTTAACAACAAATTACGCACCATATAGGCATAATGGCTAAGCGGGTTTAACCGACTGATATACTGCAGCACGGTTGGCATGTTTTCCGTCGGAATAATCGCCCCCGACAGCATTAGTGCCAAAAACGCCACAATCACCACCCCCAACAAGGCCTGTTGCTGGGTCCGGGTATAATCCGCCAACAGCACTGCCCCACCAGCCGCCGGCACACAGAACACGAAATACCCCAGCATAAATAATGTCGGCGACCCCACGAACGGAATTCGATACAAAAATAATCCAATCGCCAAAATCGACAACATGATTAAAAACGTCACTGCAACATATGGCAAAACCTTGCCCAGGATAATGTCATATTTTGACACCGGCGCGGATACCAGCGTTTCAATCGTGCCTGATTCCTTTTCCTTGGTAATGGAAATCGTTATTAATATCAACAGGGATAAAAACACCAAAATTGCAATCAGCGACGGCACCATAAACCATTTCGTGTTTAATTCCGGGTTGAACATGATACGCGTGTGAAAAGCGATGGGCGACGCCGGCATCGCGTATCCCATTTCCCGAATTGTCGTCGCCAATACTCCCTGCAGATACCCTTCGATACTCTGGGCTTTTAAAATATTTGTTGCGTCGATTAAAATCTGGATTTGACCGTCCCCGCGGGCCACCGCCGCGGTCAATCCACCATCGGGGGCGATTATGGCGACATCGGCGTCACCCCCCTGGACCGCGGCCACAGCGTCGTCGCTGGTATTGGGGACGCGGATAAACCACCCCGACCCGATGGCATGGTTATACATTTTGTCCATGACGATGTCACCCGGCACACTGTCCACCACCAGGCGCAGGTTTCTGGCCTCTAATGTAATGGCGCCGCTGTAAATCACCAATTGGACCGCCGGCATCAACATCACCGCAACCAACAATACCGGGTCGCGGACCAGCGCGATGATTTCCTTTTTAAAAAATCCCCAAAACTTTTTCATTCCAGCGTCCTTTTAAACCGAATCAGACACGCAACAATCAACACAGCGGCAATTGCCCCCATCGCCAACAATTGCGGTCCCATGGCCCACAGGGAACTGCCCTTTAGAAATTGGTCCCGGGATAATTCAATATAAAACCGCGCAGGAAAAATCGACGACACCGCCATATACGCCCGGTTCATGTACTCAACCGGAAATACAAACCCCGACAATACGACCGCCGGCAACAATCCAATGATACAGGCAAACTGGATGGCAACATCTTGCTTGTGCGTGGATACGGAAATAAACAGCCCAATCGCCAAATATCCCAATATAAACAACAATGTCCCCAGCACCAGGGTCAAATAACTGCCGACAAAGGGAACACCAAACACCGTGCGCGCAATGACAAAGACCAAGATAAATCCGACAAAGGACAAAATGGCGTATGGCAAAACTTTGCCAAAAATGATTTCCAGGGTCGTTGCCGGTGTGGACAACAGCATTTCCATCGACCCCCGTTCCCATTCCCGACAAATCGTCAGCGTGGTCAGCATAATCGCCACCAGCGCAATAATCACCGCCGCCAATCCCGGCACCGAAAACCACCGCGAATTTAATTCGGGATTAAACATGTACCGCGACTTCATCTTTAATTTTTCCGCCGTCATATTGCGGGGTATGTCGTTTATCTTGAAATGGGCGTTTTGATTAATCGTCCGCAGATAATTTGTAATCGCAATAATCGATGAATTGTCCGCCCCGTCCAGCATGATTTGAACATCCGCGCCATGACCGGCGTGCATATCACGCTCGAAATTCGGCGGCACAACCAAGACGGCCCGCGCCCGTTCGGCCAAGACATGGTCAAATCCATCCGACGGATTATCCAATTCAAAGGGCCGAAAATAATTCGAACTGCCGAACGTTTCAATCAACCTGCGCGAACTTTCCGTTCGGTCCGCATCAACATAGCCCATATTGATGGACCGTATATTAAACTCGATTGAATTCCCCAGTATCAGCACAATCATCAGTGGCAACAACAACGCCATGACCAACGTGAACGGGTCCCGCAGGATGTGTTTAAATTCCTTGGAAAAAATGGCCGCGGCGCGGGGGAATGAAAATCGTTTCATCGGTTTGCCCCCTCGACCAGTCTGATAAACACATCCTCTAATGACGGGGATATCTTTTTAATTTCAAAATGTTTTTTATGGCGACGAATTTCGGCCGCCGCATCCACCCCGTCGCGAAAACGTATATGATAATGCCGGCCATATGGTTCACAGATATCCAACACATCCGCCGTGGGCAATGGTGAATTTTTTGCCCGCGGGGTAAAGTTAAACAGCGTGTCGCCAAATGTTTTTCGCTTTAAGGCCGCGGGACTGTCCACCGCAACCAGTTCCCCCGACCGCATCAGCGCAATTCGGTGGCAATTTTCCGCTTCGTCCATATAGTGCGTCGTGACAAAGACCGTTTTGCCATCGGCGGCCAATTTTTTAATCAGCCGCCAAAACCGCATGCGCGACCGCGGCGCCACCCCGGCGGTCGGTTCGTCCAAAAATATAATTTTCGGGTCGTGCAACAGGGCGACGCACAGGGCAACCTCTTGCTTGATACCGCCGGGCAAATCACGCACAATCGTCCGCAAGTTGTAATCAAATCCGATAAATTCCAGCAACTGTGACCGGCGGCGCGCATACGTTTCTGTGTCCATCCCGCGCAGGG
>CAXHMP010000013.1:0-22993 GCA_964017835.1 uncultured Alphaproteobacteria bacterium | reverse complement strand
GGCGAAGATTACGGCTGGATTAAATCGATGAAAATCGACCCGTCGGAATTTCGTTTTGATTTGGACATCTTTGTCCCAAATCCCGACGATTACGTGATTGCACCCGAACGCGTGTGGCGCGACCGCATCTTTACCTATATCGATTTTGGCGACAAAGTCATCGCCATGACCCAGCGTCCGGTTGTATCGCTGTTGGTCGAAGGCGGTGAATCCCCGGTTGGTTTCCGCACCGACGGGTCGGACGGGCGCCTGCTGATTGTCGAAGCGGTCGGCGACATGGTTCTGCGCAGTGGCCAACGTATCGTTTGCATTAAAAAGCGTGAAAAACCGTTCTTGATTGCAGATACAGCCTCTGTCATGGCCTTGGCCGAGGCGAACGTTGCCCAATCGATGATGTCGGGCCAATCATTAAACAATATTGCGTATAACGCCGACTTGGCCGCGATGAGTGGGTCTGTCAATAATTACAGCACCACGCCGATGTTTGTTTCCGATACAACCGCCGCGAACGGCATGGGGTATTACATGCCGGCGGGCTATGGCGTCGGTGGCGGGGCCGCCGCGGGCAATTCCGGCGGGGTCACAATGGTACCGACCGCGCGCAACACCGCGGGCGCATACCTGCCCCAGACAAACATTCCGTTAATCCCCAGCAACCAGGCCGGCGTTGCGGTTGAATTGAAATCGGACACATCGGTCAAGGCCTTGAATGATTACTGGACATCTTTGTTGGCCAAATTCAGCGGCGAAGACGGCCAAGGTCTGTTGACACCGTACAAAGACATGGTGTTCTTTGCGGTCGATGAACAGGGGGTGGGCGACCTGGGGGCGGACGCATCGACGGCACGCCTGTACCGGTTACGCATTGGGCCGATGGCGGACATCGATGCCGCCCAACGTCTGTGCGACCAAATGTTAAAGTTCAGCGGCGCCAGCTGTCACGTCGTGCGGATTCAATAATCGGCCCGGCAAGACCACGGGCGGTGGGGTAATGAATGAAAAAAATATTGAATCAATTTTCTGAACTGCGCAAAACGATGCCGCGTAATGTCCAGTGGCTGGCCCTGGCGGTGGCGTTCATCGTGGTGTTAATCCTGATGACAATGTTACTGCGTGGTTCGGACAATCGCGCCTCCGTACCGACCGACACGGATGCCCCGGCACCGACCCTGATTGTCACCCCTGATTCCATTGATTGGTCAAAGACAACGGTTGGCGCGCGTCAATCGATGAAAATCACGGTTGCCGCAACCGCCCCGGTCACCGTCACAGCGGTCCGTGCATCCGGGGACATGCCGGGATTGACCGCACCCAAGACGACGTGTACAAACATCGGTGAAATCAATGACAAAATTTCATGCACCATTGATGTCCAATATGCCCCGACGGCCACAATGGATGCCCAGGCAATGGCGCTGTTTATCGATTGGCGCGGCGCGGACATGCCCGACACAATGACCCAGACCCAAAATATTCCAATCGTTTTGGGCGCGCGCGCGGACACATCAAAACCCGCAATCGACCCGACACCGGTGGCACGCCCCGAACCGGAACCGATACCCGAACCTATGCCTGAACATCGGCCCATCCGGGACGAAATTGAACGCGACATCGCGGCAATTACACCAGATTTGGGATTGGATGATATTTGGGATACGCCCGATATCCCGACCATAACGGACAATTCCCCGGCCAAGCGCACCACCCGTAATCGCGAACCTGCACCGGCCCAGAATGATGAATATACACCGGCGCCCGAATCATGTTCTGATTTTGCCTTTCCGGGATATAACAATGCCGGAACGCAAATCGGATGGATTCGTCCGGAACACGGCACGTATTATTTTCATCCGTTTGCCGACCGTGATTGTAATGCGCCGACGGGCGTCTATAACCCCGACAACGGCATCATAACGGCCATTGATAATCCATCCCAGAAAATTGGGACTGACGCCGAAAACATCGGATACAACGCCACGATTACAACCGGCACCCTGCCCCAGTTATCAAATCCGGTAACCCCCCGCGCACAAAACCGCGCCCGGCAATTAACGACCGATGAATTGGCAACACTGCCCATGTCCGCCGGGACCGGCGCCCACGCGCATATTATTACCGAGGCTGCCCCCCAAGACGTTTCCTTTACATCATCGGGTGAAACCGTTGTGTCCAGTATGCCCTATGACCGGTCGTTCATTTTGCGCCAATATAAACCGATTCCCGCCACCATCGTGTCCGAGGTTCGGGCCGACGAAAAGACGCTGCATTCGCGCGGCTTGCCGGTGCGGGCGACAGTGGACCGTAACGTCTATTCCGACGACGGGCGCACAATTATCATCCCGACCGGGACATTGATGTTGGGGTATGTGACGGGTAATCTGCCGGGTCCGTACAAGGCGATTGGCCGTATGGAAATCGAATGGTACCAGTTTATTCGTCCAGACGGCGTGGAATTTAATTTCCCGAAGGGTCAAAATCCCTTTTCCGGCGACGCCCAGGGTCGCGTTGGTGTCCCCGGCCACGGCAGCACCGATTACCTGGAACAGTTTGTTATGCCTATGCTGACGGCGATTGTGCCGGCGGCGGTGAACCTGATTGCGCCAATTTCCGACCGCTTTGTGAACCAGATTGACCTGGACAACAACACCGTGGTCCAAAGCGGCCAGGTGCGTTCCTCGGAATTGGCCAAGAACGAAATCATCACCGCCTGGAACCAGGTGGCCCAAAAATTGATGGTGGATATGATGGACAACACCGTGCCGCCGTTTTCCATCGCGGCCGGGACACGTATCACGGTCTTTTCGCCGGTTGATTTGTTGGTCACATGCGGGGCGCCGGGGTCCAGTACCAAGAAATGTGCCATCGCGCCGTACGGGTCTGAAAAACGCTTTACCCAAACGCACAGCGCGACGCCCGATTATACCGACGGTACCTGGACAGGTCAGGTGCGGTCCTTCAATCTGGACGGCTATTGCGACGACAGTCAACCGAACAAAATCCGCCGCGGGGCCGAGGCGGAAATATCCAGCGCCGGGTTGGATTACCGCACTGTCTTGTTCTATTGCCAGTCCAAACAGTACAAGGCGATTAATAATGCCAAGCAAGAGGCTGTCTTTGAAAACCAGCAGCAAACCAGTCTGACCGACAGCACGGGGTCCAAGCTGATTAACAATACGCAAAAGTATAATGAAGAAGTCTTGGGCTTGACATACAACGATGACAACACTATACAAAATCCGTTCACACCCACGGTCGAAGAAGCGCCGATTATCACATGCGAAGATGGCACGGTGCCGGACGGCAACGGATGCTGTACGGGCGAAATCTATACCGATATGGGGGACCAAGGATTTAATTGTTGCCCCGAAACGGGGGGCGATTGTTTCCCACCAATACTTTAAACCCGCGTCATGCGGGTTTATTTCATGACAAATATTGGCCGTGCAAATTCGGATGAAACCGCCGACGATGCGATTGAATCCGCGACGAATAATGAATCAGGCGTCGACACCGGCCAGATTTATAAAAACAGCCGCAGCAACAACTGCGATTCGATTATAAAAATAAAAATCACTTTAAGAAATTGGAAAACCGAATCATATTTCAACTATCAGTTGTAACTATTTACAGTTTTCTAGCAATGTTTTATATAAAAAACGCAATGTCAACCAAAAGGAGAGCCAAAATGATGCAGACAAAACCCCACCAAAGTGCCGAAAAATTTCAAAACGCCGAACAGTTGTGGTTCTGGTTTCTTTATTCGCGCAGCGTCGCGCGTGGTTTTGTTCGCGCCAATCGCACGTCGTCGCGACGGGCATGCGAATTATTGGATGTTGAAACATTAATCACACGGCTGTATTTATCGGGCCGATTAAATGATGAACAATTGGCTGTCATCAAAGAATTCGGCGACCGGCGCCGCGCCCCACACCAACACATCTGGGCGGAAAACCGTGCGGCCGCCCTGTGGCGGGATGCGATGGCCACCATTGGCGCAGCAGCCCAAAAACGGGGTTGGATTGAATAAGTTTTTTAACACATCAATGGAAAGAAAAATGATTATCATTGCATTTGCGACAAACACATCAAAAATCATCCCGCGGCTGCTGTGCCGCCGCCTGCGCCATTGCGCGGTGATAACACCGGTCGAATCCGACGCCTTGGTCATGTATCAGTTTACATATCCCGGGCATGCGGCGCGCCTTCGACTGCACAGCCGGGATTTAAAAATCCTGCGGGCGCACGGTTGGTCTTTTGTCTATGTCCCGGGCCATTTGCCACGTGATTTTAACGCCGCACAGGCATATACCTGTGTCGATATGACCAAGCGTGCCTTGCGCATTCGCGCGCCACATATCCAGACGCCCGATGGCCTGTACCAATACCTGCGCCGACATACGCTGTGATTTGGTCGTTTGTTCCCGCCCCGTTCGCACGAACGGGGCCGATGGGGACGCTGATACCCCCAAAAAAAATCCCCGCAAAAGCGGGGTCCATGAAAATGTAAATTCCGTGGGCGGCCATACGGGGATTTTTTTATTTACGACGCTTGATAATGTACATTTGGGCAATGCCGAACAAATTCGACACGGTCCAATACAAAACCAATCCCGCCGGCATCCACGCAAACATAATCGTGAACAGCAACGGCATCCAACGCATCATCCGCTGGGTCTGGGCCGCGACATCATTACCGCCCGATTTGGCGGTGGCGGGTGTCTGCAAGCGCTGTTGCCACCACATTGTCGCCCCCATTAATATCGGCAGGATAAAGTACGGGTCCATCGCCGCCAAATCCGAAATCCACAGGAAATGTGCGCTGCGCATCTGGACCGAAATCAACAGTGCCTTGTACAGCGCAAAGAAAATCGGAATCTGAATCAGCATCGGCAGGCATCCCGACATCGGCGACGTCTTGTGCGTCTGATACAGGCGCAGCATTTCCATCTGCATCCGGGGCTTGTCATTGGCAAATTGCTTTTGAATGCGGGCCATTTCGGGCTGCATCTTTTGCATGGCCATCATCGATGTGTATGATTTACGTGTCAACGGCCACAGCACGAACCGCAGCGCAATCGTCAACAGGATAATCGCCACCCCGTAATTCATGACCAACGCGTTCAATGTATTCAGCACCCACAACAATGGCCGGGTCAGGAACCAAAACCACCCGTAATCCATTGTGCGTGAAATTTCGGGAATCTGGGCATCGGCCGCCCCCAGGACCTGTTGATCGCGGGGACCGGCAAACAGACGCGTTTGAATAGTTTCCGTTTTGCCGGCGGCAACCTGGCGCGCGGCCGCGGCCGCATCCACTTGGTAACGGGCGGCGTCCAGCATGGCATCAATTTGTTTCATGCGAATGGTCTGGTCCGGGGCATCCACCGCCAGGATTGTTTCCCAATATTGGTCCGCAAAGCCGACATATCCATTTGTCGTTGTGTATGCATACGCACGCTTGTTCAAATCATGCCAATCTTGGCGTTCCAGATCCCCGTTGACATTGGCGATGGCACCGGTAAAGACACCCGCGCTGCGGCCGGCCGACGTGGTGCGGACAATCCGGGCATAGGGCGCGACCGATATGTCACGCTGCGACCCGTTGGTAACCTGGTCCGTGATGGTGATGACATAGCCATCTGCATTAATTGTGCGCCGATACGACACCCCATCTTTGTTTTTCCAATGCATAACCCCGTCCTGGGTGCGCCATTGGGTTGTGGCCGTGGGTGCCGTGGTTCCGGTCGCCAACAGACCAACTTCGGCAAAGTCAGCCTTGTCATCCAACAGAATAACGCGCGCGGCGTCCCCTTGGTCTGATGCCGCAAAGTGACGTAATTCAACCCGCGACAGGCGCAGTCCCTGGACATCAATGGCGATATCATCATTGCCCACCTGCTGTACGGGGATGGCCGAAATATCAACGGCCGGGGTTGTCGTATCGGTTGCGGGTGTGGGGGTCTTTTTCGGTCCCATCCATAACGACACCGCCCACCATGATGCCATGAAAATCACCATCCACCACAGCGCCCGCCCAAACCGCGACGACGTGGCCGCCGCCTGTTTGTTCGCATTCCATTGGGCAAAGCCCGAATTATTGTCCAAAAACTTGATCATATTTATTCCCCTTTTGTCACGGCAACCCGGCAACGCCGCCGTTGGATATACCAATTCATCAGATACAATGCGACACCAATAACGATGCACATATCCGCCACATTAAACGCCGGCCAATGGATGCCCCCGATATGAAAGTCCAAAAAGTCAATCACGGCACCAAACCGCACCCGGTCGATTAAGTTTCCAATTGCCCCGCCGGCAATCAGCGCCAGCGCGGTGCGTTCGTACGTACATGCACGTGCATACAAGTATTGCAGGATAAACCCGACAATCGCCCCGGTTGCGATGGAAATCGCCCACGGCGCATATTCCCCAACACCGCGCAGCAACGAAAACGACGCCCCGGGATTCCATGTAAAGACGATATTAAACACCGCCCCCATTTGACGCATCAAGTATGGCACCGGCACCAAATCCCATGCATCACCATGCATCGGCACCGTCCCCGTCAACAGATACAACAGGTATCCTTTGGTCAACTGGTCCAAAATGATAACGCCCAAAATAATGGCGGAAATTTTTAGTATTTTTTTCATCCTTTTTCCCCGTTTTGGGCAATATACCAATCCCGCCCCCCAAATGCAAATATAAAACGCGGGCGCATACCGCACCCGCGTAGGAAACAATTCCCCAATGCTTTACTTGCCAGACGCATCGGTGTCCAGTGCCGCGTAATTATTCGCACGCATCTGGTCCAGCAAATCATCAATGCGCCGTTCGGAAACCCCGATGTTTTCCAGCACCCCGTACGCCAGCCGGAATGACGATTCAATGGTTTCGGGTTGGGCCTCTTTAACACCGATGCGAATTAATTCCTTGGATTCGGCCAGGTTACGCGCGCGGGCAAAAATCTTGACGCGCGGCGCCACGGCCCGCACGCATTCAACCGTGTCGTGTGCGGTTGCCGAATTATCCAGCGCCACCACCACTGCACGCGTTTTGCGCGGGGTCAATCCCATATCCCGCAGGACTGTTTCACTGGTCGTGTCGCCATAGAAGACATTAAAACCGTTTTCCCGCCCCCGCATCACCGCGTCCACATTCAAATCCAGCGCGGCATACGTCACCCCGGCCGAATCCAGCATCTGGGCCACAATTTGGCCCACGCGCCCAAATCCACAGATGATGACGGCCGGCGTGGTGCGGTCAATCTTTTTATTTTCTTCGCGCTGGCGCCAATGGGAAAACAGCCATCCGCGCCGCTGTAATTTATCATAGACGGCCAACATAATTGGTGTTGCCATAATCGACAAAATGATAATCGCACTCAGAATTTCTTCGTGCATGGCGGGAATGGCCTGGATGCCGCTGTTTTTCATGGTCTGCAAAATCAACAGACCAAATTCCCCCGCCTGGGCCAGAATCAAGGCAATCATTGCGGCATCATGCGACATCACCCCGCGCACGCGCGCCACCATGTAAATCGCCACAAATTTGATAAATATCAACGCCCCCAGCCCCAGCGCAACAATCACCCAGTTTTGCATCAGCAAATCAATATTCAGCCCCATCCCCAGCGATACAAAGAACAGCGCCATAAACAGCATCGCATACGGTCCAATGGCCGCGCGAATCTGATGCTGGTAAATTGTTTCCGACATCAGCATCCCGCCCAAGAACGCCCCCAGTGCCGGCGGCAATCCCAAAAAGTCCAACACCACCGCCCACACGACAATATTCAACATGATGGCCAACAAAAACGCCTCTTTGGACCGCAGGCGCGCCACCAAACGCATCAACGGATTTAAAATCAGACGCCCGACGATAACCACACTCAGGATTAAGCCAACCGACAACACCACAATGTCGATGACCGTCGCCCCCAAATTAATGGATTTACCCGCCAAGACCGGCACCATCGCCAACAGCGGAATTGACAACAAATCCTGGAACAACAAAATAGAAAACGCCTGGCGTCCCATGGATGTTCCCAATTCGTTGCGGTCCGCCAACAGTTGTAAGTCTTCACTCATACTACTCATGGCCAGAATCAATGCCACCATGACCGACCCCATAATGGACCAAGATGTCAACCCGAACAAAATCGGGAACAGCATCGCGACCACCATCAGCACCTGGGCCGCACCAAAACCGAATATCGTACGCCGCATCTGCCACAGGCGCCGCATGTTGATTTCCAGCCCGATGTTGAACCACAAAAACATAATTCCCATTTCCCCCAGGAATTTCCATGTATCGGTCAGTTCAAACAGATTCAAAACATACGGACCGGAAATAATCCCTGCGAACAAAAATGCCAATAATGTCCCCACCCGCGCCAGGCGCAACACAAACACCAAACCAAACGCAATGGCAAAGAAAATTAAAATTGATAACGGCATATTTCTCCCCTCTGTGCTTAGGGATTATTATAAAGAAAACGCCCCGTCATGTCATCCGTTTTTTTATCCCACTTTAATGGGTCAAATGATACACCCCACCGTCCAGATGAACATTTAATCCCGCCCCGTTTCCCGGCGCCAAATGGCCATAGCAAATTTGACCATTGTATTCAACGCACAGGGCGGGCGTTGCGGTGCGCGCGGCATACAACCCGGTGGTTACCTCGCCCACCCTCAGGCGTGTGATGCCCGCCCGACACATCTGGACACAGGTTGTATTTCCCAATGGCAATGCATAGCCGTCCGCGCAATGGGTCAAAAACATATCGGTCCAGGCGATTTCACCCTGGGTCGTATTCAACACCCGCCATTGCAGCGTGTATTGGGTATTTGGCAAGACGTTTTGGATGTTAAATATAATGGTGGTATCAATTTTGGTGCCATTAAGACCAAATCTAAAATATGCCAAATCCTTTAAATCATCGGGGGTTGTGAACGTGTATGAAACAAAGCCGGTCTGACTGCGCCAAAAATCCCAGATGGATTCATACGTCATTTGATTATTAGACGGTTCATGATTGACGTTGTTATACCATGCCTGTAATTTCCATTGTATGCCGGTACGGGTATCCGCCTCAACCTGGCGAACAACGCCGTCGGTAACGGTAACATTGAAATTGGAACGAATATTTTCAATCAAATTTTCCGACGCCAACGCAGCCATTGGGACCAATAAAAACCCGACGGTTGGATTAGGCATAATTTCGGAAAATAATGATGCGGATTTCTGGGATTTTTATCGTGGGATTATTGTCGCAAACAACCGTCCCTTTGGATTAGGCATAGTGTTTTAATCCTAAACCCCAGGAATTATACCGCATAGCGGCGTTTTATGCAAGGCGGATTTGATTTCTGAATTCAGAAATTAATTGCATTGGTGTGCGCCGCAATTTCGGCAAACTTTTCCGGGGTCAGATTTTCCGCCCGTTCCGTTCCCGCCAACCCAAATCGCGCCCAGTCGACATTCGGCATAATCCCGCGTATCATCTTGCGCCGCTGGCCAAATAACTTGGCGGTTATCGCCTGGATGGCATCCAAATTCTCCAAGGCTGCAATCTTGGTCGGATTGGGAATAATCTGGACCACGGCGGACGTTACCTTGGGCGCGGGGGTAAAGGCCGTGCGCGGCACATCGAACAAAATCCGCGCATCCGCCACCAGTGACGTCAGCACCGCCAACCGCCCATAGTGTTCGTCACCGGGGCGCGCGGTGATACGCAGGGCCACCTCGCGTTGGAACATTAATGTCAATGATTGAATGCCGTGGCCGTCGCGTTGGGTCGCCAATTTTTCCAACCAATGAATCAGCAACATCGTCCCCACATTATACGGCAAATTGGCGCAAATGGCATAGTCATCCAACCCCAACGCCGCAAAATCCACCCGCAGCGCATCGTCATAAATCACATCCAGGCGCCCCGCGGCGGCGTCTTTGATTCGGCTCAGAATAGGTTCTGCGCCACGGTCTTTCTCAATCGCGACAACCCGCTTTGCCCCCGCCATCAGTAATGCCCGCGTCAATCCGCCCGGCCCCGGTCCCACTTCGACCACAGGGGTTTGCGCGATATCCGGGACCGACCGCGCAATGCGACCCGTTAAATTCAAATCGAATAAGAAATTCTGACCCAGTTGCTTTTTGGGCGTCAATCCTGCATCCCGCATCATTTCGGACACCGGCGGCAAAGAAAACACATTGTCCGTCATAACGTCTTGCGCCCCCCGAACGCCAGCGACAGCGTCCCGTCGTCCAAATAATCCAAATCCCCCCCCAGCGGCACGCCGGACGCCAATTCGGAAAACGCCAATCCGTCGCGCGCGCCGATGACCGACATGACATAATGTTGGGTCGTTTTCCCTTCGACCGTATTGGGCAGGGCAAAGATAACCTCGGTAATATTTTCACCCTCAATGCGCGCGGGCAGTGATGCAATATTTAAATCATCGGGCGTGACCCCCGCCACCCCGGACAACTGTCCCCCCAGAATATGATACCGCCCGCGAAAGACCCCGGATTTTTCCAGCGTCCAGACATCCGACAAATCCCGCACGACGGCAATCTGGCCATTGGCGCGCGCCGCATCCCGGCAATATTCGCACAGGCCCGATTCCCGGTCGGTCAGCACGCCGCATTTGGGACACGGCGCAATGCCGTCCACCGCGTCCATCAAGGCCGCCGCCAACATTTCGGCGCGGCCGGTTTTATCCTGTAACAGGGCGATGACAATCCGGCCCGCCGCACGCGACCCCACGCGGGGCAGGCGCGCAAACTGTTTAATCAACTTGTCAATTTTCGGATTCATAACACAACTATTCTAATGAAATATAAAACTGTCGATGCCGTGGGACGCGGCGCGGGATTTTAAATTCGCGGCCGCGGCATCCGATAAATTTTTAACCCGCACGCGGTGCATGCCGTTGGGCGCAGGTTCCACGACCGGCGTCACGCCCAAGAATTTAATGACACGGGCCACCTGGACGTCCGCCGCGGCGCGCGATGAAAAGGCCCCAAACTGAACCCCGGCGTTGCCCGACGCAGGCGCCGGTTTGGTCGCGGCGCTTTTTTGCACCGGTGCCGATTTGGCGACCGCGGGCGCGGTCTGCGCCGGCGCGGCCGGCATAAACGTCGTGGGGGCGGCCGTTGGCGCGGCATTGGCGGCCCCGATTAATTCAAATCCCCGGTTTAACATGTTGGTTGATGCCGCCGCGCGAATGTCTTTGTCCGCCGCGCCCAAGACCACCGATATCAACCGCCGGTTCCCGCGTGATGCAGTTGCAACCAATGAATATTTCGATTTGTTGGTATATCCGGTCTTCATCCCGTCACAGCCCGGATATGTCCCCAGCAACCGGTTGCCGTTGGTGTACGTCTTGCCATTGTACGTCCATGTTTTAATCCCGAAATATTTCCAGTATTTGGGAAAATGTTTATACACCGCCATCGACAGCAACGCGATATCGCGGGCGGTCGACATCTGGTCGTCGTTGGGCAGGCCGGACGAATTTTCAAAGTTTGTTTTCGCCAATCCGATTTCCGTCGCGACCCGCGTCATCAATGACGCAAAGTTCCCTTCTTTGCCGCCCTTTAAATTTTCGGCCAAGACGCGCGCAACGTCGTTGGCACTTAACACCGCGACGGCCTTTATCGCGTCTTCGACCGTAATCTTGGACCCGGCCGCCAGACCCAGTTTTACCGGCGCCGCCGCGGCCGCATAATTCGACACAATCAAATAGTCATCCAGGTGCAGCCGCCCGTGTTCCAACGCGTCAAACGTCAGATACAGCGTCATGATTTTGGTTAAACTTGCCGGATAATTCAAATCGTTCGCGTTTTCAGACACCAACACGCGCCCTGTATCCATATCAGCCACCAATGCCGCACGATACCCCGCCGCATGCAGCGTGGCGGTCCAACAGATTAATAAAACCGATACGATTGCGAACTTCATCGCGTAAATCATACAAAAAATCCGCCCCATGGGTCAAGGGCGGATTCATCACATCGGGTTGATAATTAACCCAATTTGCGCAGGGAAATTTTTTCCCCGTCGACAATGACGATAATGCCGGATTCCAAACCGAAATGTTTGACGGCCGCGATGGCGTCACGTTCGTCGAACATTTTTGCATCGCACACCGGGAACACGCCGCGCGACAAACACAGCTGGTTTGCGACAACGGATTCACGCGCAACGGCATAGACCGGCACATCCGGACGGCGGCATGAAATCCATGTCGCGGCGTTGGTGGATGACGCAAAGACGACAATGGCATCGGCATTGTTCAATTCGGCCATCACCGTCACGGACAGCGCCCAATCATTGGCCGGCAAATCTTCGACATCGGACCAATCCTGGCCGTTTTCGATGGAATCTGCATCGGCGTTCTTCAAAATCTTGGCCATGGTTTCGGCGACAAAGGCCGGGTTGGCACTGATGGTTGTTTCTTCGGATGTCATGGTCGAATCCACGTGCAGGTATGCCGCCGTCGCGATATCAGAAATTTCCGCGCGGGTCGGGAAATCACTGTCGACCATGGACCCCAACATCTGGGTTGCCATGATAACCGGTTTGTTGTGTTCACGGCACAGACGCACAATGCGACGGGAAATCGCCGGAACTTTTTCAAACGGCACTTCGACGGCCAAGTCGCCACGAGCAATCATAATACCATCGGCCACTTCGACAATTTCTTCGATTTTATCCACGGCCTGGGGACGTTCGATTTTCGCAATAATTTTGACCGGATGGGATGTACGCGCCGTAATGAATTCACGGGTTTCAATGACATCTTCGGGCTTCTGCACGAACGAAATCGCGACAAAGTCCGGATTCTTGGTCAACGCGTATTCCAAATCCGCACGGTCTTTGGCGGTCAAAACAGACGTCGCCACTTCGGTATCCGGCAGGTTAAATCCACGACGCGACCAGATTTCAGTCCCGCGGATAACGGTGGCTTCGATGCTGTCGTCGTTAACCTTTTCAACCTGCATTTCAATTTTACCGTCGTTCAGCAAAATGCGGTCGCCCGATTTCAATGAATGAATCACATCCATATCCGGCAATTGAACACGGTTGGAATTGCCCGGCGTCGGGTCGGAATCAAAAACAAATTTCTGGCCCGGGGTGATGGGGAAACGGTCTTCGGTTTCAAAGACGCCAATACGGTGTTTTGGCCCCTGCAAATCGACCAGGACCGCAACCGGATTGCCGGTTTCGGCTGAAATTTCACGGATGATGTCGATTTTTTGCCCCTGGACGTCACCGGTATCATGGCTGAAATTCAAACGGCAGACATTAACCCCCGCTTCAATCATATTGCGTAAAACTTCTTTGGTTTCGCTTTTCGGTCCGATAGAGGACGTAATTTTTGTAAATTTTTTCATTTTTTGTTTTCCTTGATTTTTGCGTTAATTGATATATCATAAAGTTTTGAAATAAACAAGGGGAAATCGCTTATGATGAAAAATGCAAACCACGGCGCCATTGACAACGAACAATTGGTCGGCATTATCGAACGCATCGAAAAATTGAACGAAGACGCGGCCAACATCGCCGCCGATGTGAAAGAGATTTATAGCGAGGCGAAATCCGCCGGTTTCGACCCGAAATATATCCGCCAGATGATCCGTCTGCGCAAATTGGACCCGGATGAATTGGACGAAGCGGACGAATTAACTAAAATGTACCGCAGCGCGCTGGGCATTTAATGAAGACATTTACCAAACATGTCGAAGATTTTGACTGCGCCCATTGCGGCGCAGTCGTTCATGGCAACGGTTACACCAACCACTGTCCGAATTGTTTATGGTCGCGCCATGTGGATATCAACCCCGGCGACCGCGCGGCCACGTGCGGCGGCATGATGCGGCCCATTTCTGCCGAACCACGGGGCGACCGCTTTGTCATCACGCACAAATGCCAGAAATGCGGCAAAACCATCCGTCAACATTCATCGCCCGATGACAACACGGACGCCTTGATTGCATTAATGCAACATCCCGAATTTATTTATGGACAATAACCCACTGCCTGTCCCGCGCGGGAATATTTTTTCAATCGGTTTGCGATAAAGAAGATTATTTTTTTATCCCTGTCCGGCAAATCGTTGACAATTGTCACCAAGGCCTTCATTTGACGACTGTTTGCCGTGTCTGTAATGGCGGCCTCGGCAAACATGGCGCCGATGGGAATTTCCAAGACCTGGGCAATCTGATACAGGCGTGACGCCGATATTCGATTGCCGGCACATTCGTATTTTTGAATCTGTTGAAAAGTAATCCCCAAATGCCGTGCCAAATCTTTTTGGGTTAACCCCTGGCGCCGCCGCAGACGCAAAATCGCCTGGCCAATACGTACATCAATATCTGAAACTGCCGTCACCCGTTTCATTTCGCCCCCCACGATTAAAAGAAAACCACCAAGGAAAAAGGTGGTTGGAGGTTAAGAACAATACGTAACCGATTGCCTGCTTATTTATGTATATCGCAGCCTCCAACCAATCAAGGGTGTTGGGGGTTGACTACCATCGTAAGAAATGGTGCCGCTTATTCATGTATATCGCGCGCCCCCCAACCAATCAAGGGTTGGAAGTTAACGTTTACACACTCACATGTTACTGTCTTATTCGATATATTCGACAGCCCCCAACCCAATGGATAGTGTACATTAAATATCGGAAAAATGTAATATATTTTCCCAACCAAATCCCGGCGATTGATTATCATCGTCCCTTGTGTTAAAATATAACGCGATGAAATTAATTCATTTTATCTTGGGTGTTGGTTTGGTGTTGGCGCTTTATCCTGTGGCACACGCCGATGACACGGACCGCCTTGCCCAACTGGGCCAGTTATACAATGCGACCCGTGCGGTTTGTGGTGGCATATCCGATGAATTGCAACACCTGAAAAATATGACAACCGGAAATACGGTTGTGTCGGGCGTTGGCACGGCGGCGGCGGGCGGCGCGCTCTATGCCGGATTGTCCAAGTCCAAAATTGACCGGGAAATTGAACGTTTGGAACAACAGATTTGTGATGCCGGCGGATGCACCCCAGACGGGGTCGCGGCCATGTCTGATGCGGACTTTTTGGAACATGTTATCATTCCCATGGGTCAAATTGCCGAATTGATGGAACAATTGGGGAATGCAACCAAAAAATCTGTCCGCCTGGGCAATTGGCGCACTGGGCTGATGGCGGGGGCAACGGCGACAAATATTACATCTGCAATTTTATCGGGTGTCAATCGGGACCAATCTGATTTGATTCAACAAATCACCGCATGCAACAACGCCATCACGCGGGTTGCAAACACAGATATGGTCGGCCTGAACCCGGTTGAAAATCCAATTGTCCAAAAATTGAATAATGTAAAAACATGGTGTTCCAATATTGACGCCGACGAAATTGAAAAATTTGAAAAACACCAATCTGTTGCCATGGGGACCAGCATTGCCGGAACCGTCACCGGCGTCACCGGCACCGTGACCAGTGCCATCGCCAACGGGGACAGGGTCCGTAATGACAATTCCAATCACGGCCGGAACAAAGAAAAAAACCTGAACACCACCGCAAATGTGATGGCGGGCGCAACAACTGTATTTGGGGGCGTATCAACCGGTTTTAATATCACCAGCCTGACTAAAATAAACAAAATAATTAAACAGGTTAAATTATGCGAAGACGCGTTATAGTCACAGCCTGTGATTAATACACGCCGATATTCCCAGGGGGACAAAATGCACATAAAATGGATACAGACGCCAATCACGGACGACATCGATTTTATTTTGATGATTTTAAACAGCAATATGGGTAACTGGTGGAAAAAGCGCCTGTTTGATAAATACCCAGAAATTGACCGTGATTATTATAATGGCCTGGACCCTGACGACCGCGACACATACATTACGGACACACTTTACAAAATCGCCCCGACCCGCGCCCCAATGATTACTGATACGGTTAAAGCACAAAACGAATACTGGGACCGGAACATGCAAAAATTAAATGATGCGTTTGCGGATGCCTTTGGTTGCGACGTGTCGGGCATTTTAAATAATATCACGGGCCGCATCGGACTGGATCCGATATGTCCGCGCGATATCAGCAAAGCCTCGTTTGATGTTTTTTATCAGTATAGCCATGATTATATGATTGAAACCGCTGTTCATGAAATGGTTCATTTTGCTTGGTTTTACATTTGGCACGAAAATTTCAAAGACGACCCCAGCGAATATGACAGCCCACATATAAAATGGATACTGTCGGAAATGGTTGTTGATGTCATTGTGCGCAATTCGGCATTGGCTGGATTCTTTGGTGACATGACGAATAAACGCGATATTGCGTACTCATATTTTTATGATATGGAAATTGCCGGTGCGCCGATACTGACGACATTGACCAACATGTTTAAAAATGCAACCGACATTACCCAGTTTATGGATGAATCCTATCGATACATTTGTGATAACGAAATAGAGTTACGCGCCAAAATTGCCGCAGCGGAAAAATAGTTCGAAAGTTGGCGAAAATTAGCAAATTAAAAAACTAAACATCCGAACTCTGCGTGATAATTGCAAACCAAACTAAAAACCGCCCTTTTGGGCGGTTCGGTCTATCTTGGTCTGTCGCGCACTCAATTCCCTCGGCACAAAGTGCCTGCGGGGAAACCGTAACGGCTCGACTGCGCTTCGCTTATCTCGCCTACTTGTTTTTCCTCGCCACTGTCGTGGCTGTGGGACACTTGTACGGCGCGAACATCGCTTTGCTCGTTCTTGCCGACGGCGTAGTCGAACCATGTGGTTCTGCCTCCGTCAATCCCAACCAAAAATTAAACCCGCCATGCGGCGGGTTGAATTTTTGGTTGGGGCGCACGGATTCGAACCATGATAAAGAGAACCAAAATCTCTTGTCCTACCATTAGACGACACCCCAAAAGCATTGCAAATTATAAAGATTTTTATCCAATTTGCAATAATAAAAATTTAGCAATCCACTAATTATTCGCGCGGCAACCAATGACACACAACCGCCGCGTGGTCCACGCCGTCGGGGGTGACAATTTTATGATGTGACACCAACCCGTCAATCGCCACGTCAACCGTAATTGACGGGGTGTCGGGACTGATTTCTTTCTTGAAATTCAACTCAATCCCGCGCAACGTGTGCGTGTTGCGGTATTCATACCCGACACTTTCCGTCGCCCAGACCGCATAAACGGCATTATTGATATGCTGATTCACGTCGATATCGTCAAAGCGACACTTCATCGTATGGGACTTTTCCGGGACGAAATCCGTGAACTTTTCAAACGGACGGTCCCATGCGCGACATTCGTTTATCACCCATTTAGGCAGATTTTCGTCCAACCGCACCGGGCGGCGCCGTGCCATATCAATCAAGACCCACTGTGACGTCGCCCGCACCATCAGGCGATTATCCGCCCCGCGAATTTCAAAATCACGCGTTGCGCGCAACGTATCCTGGCATGACGGCCATGTGACAAAGGTCAGTTCCTCGCGTTCGGTCGGCATTTCAATAATATCGACCAAATAATGCGTCACCACCCATGCGATACCATGCGCCTGGCAATAGGCATAGCCAACGCCGAGTTGTTCCGCATGCTTGTCCCCCATACCCTGGAGTTCATTCATCAAAATCAGCGGCCGCATATTGCCATATCGGTCGCACTGATACGCCTGCAACGTGCGTTTTTCAATCAGTTGTTCGGCCATGTTATTCCCCAACGCTGGGGGCAACGACAAAGTCAACCGCATCGCCCACCACAATCTCATTGGCGCGCGCCGCGGCTTTTATCACCCCAAAGACTGTCCCGGGCGTTCCCGCCGGCACGGTCAACGTTTCCAACTTTGCCCCATTGCCGATTTTGCGTTCCGTACGCAGCCCCCGCACCGTCCGCAAAATATCCAGCGCGACCTGCATATCGGCGGTGTCCGTTTCATATTCGGCCATAACCGTCGGATACGCCGTCAGATGCAGGGTTTGGCCCCCTTCGGCATCTTGGTAAATCTTTTGCCACAGTTCTTCGGTCAAAAACGGGATAAACGGCGCATACAGGCCCAATATCGCGCGCAGCACCGTGTACAGTGTCCACTGGGCCGCCGGTTGGGATACCGCGTCATACTTTTCCGGGGACCAGAACCGGTCTTTGGTAAATTCCAAATACTGGTCACAGAAAATGTCATAAAAGAACGTGTCAATGGCCGCGCGCGCATTGTAATTGTCATACTTGTCCAAATTACGCCGCACCTCTGCCACCGTCCGGTTCAGTTCCGCCAACACCCATCTATCTTCGATAAAGCGGTCGGCGACCGGCACCGCCGGGGTCGATGCAGGGTCAAAGTCACGCAAATTCATCAGCACCAGTTTCGACGCATTCCACAATTTGGTCAATAATTTCGACCCGCGTTTGACTTCGTCATCGCTGTAACGAATATCCGTCCCAATGGGGGCCGTCGCAATCCAGTACCGTAACGCGTCCGCCCCGAATTTGTCGACCGTCGTCAACGGGTCAACGCCGTTGCCCTTGGTCTTGGACATCTTTTGACCCTTGGCGTCACGCACCAGGCCGTGAAAGTTCACGGTATGGAACGGGATATCACCCATCACATACATGCCCATCATGACCATGCGCGCCACCCAGAAAAAGATAATATCGGGTCCGGTGTACAATAAATCCGTCGGATAGTATTTGTCCAGTTCCGGTGTTTTATCCGGCCAACCCAATGTTGAAAACGGCCACAGACCGGACGAAAACCACGTATCCAGGCACGACGTGTCACGCGTCAATTCGCGTCCGCCGGCCATTTTCTGGGCCTCGGCTTCACTTTCGGCAACAAAGATGTTTCCATCCGCGTCGTACCAGGCCGGGATATGATGCCCCCACCAGAGTTGCCGCGAAATCGACCATTCATGAATGTCACGCATCCACGCCATAAACAGGTTGTACCGGTGTTCGGGCATAAATTTAATCCGACCCGATTCCACCGCGGCAATGGCCGGTTCAGCCAACTTTTTGGCATCCACAAACCATTCGTCACGCACCATGTATTCAATCACAACGCCGCCGCGTTCGGAATACGGTGTCGGAATTGTTTTATCATCAATGTGGGTCAATAAACCCGCCGCATCCAAATCCGAAATAATTTCGGCGCGCGCGGCAAAGCGGTCCATTCCGCGATACTTTTCTGGCACCACGTCGATATCGGCCATCTTGGCGTCATTCGTCAAAACGCAGACCACCGGCAAATCATGGCGCAGGCCGACGGCCCAGTCATCCTTGTCGTGCGCCGGGGTAATTTTCACGGCGCCGGTCCCCTTGTCCGGGTCGGCATGAACATCCGCAATCACCGGGATTTCAATATTGGTCAGCGGGATGATGGCCGTGCGCCCAATCAAATGCTTTAACTTTTCGTTATCGGGGTGTATCGCAATCGCCTGGTCCCCGAATAATGTTTCGGGGCGCGTCGTCGCGATTTCGATAAAGCCCCCATCCTTTAACGGATAATTAAAGTAATAGAATTTGCCCTTTTCTTCTTTGATATCCACTTCCAAATCTGAAATGGACGTCTGTTGTTTCGGGCACCAATTGACCAGACGCCGTGCCTTGTAAATCAAGCCTTCGTTATACATTTTGACGAACAGTTTTGTCACCGCGCGCGACAACCCATCGTCCATGGTAAAGCGTTCGCGCCGCCACACCGGCGTCACCCCCAGGGTGTGCAACTGGTTCATAATCTGGCCGCCCTTGTCCGCCTTGAACGCCCATGCGGCATCCAGCAATTCGGGCACCGTCAGACTGCGCGGATTAATGCCGCGCTTGGACAAATCACGTTCCACCATCAACTGGGTCGCAATGGACGCGTGGTCGGTCCCCGGCTGCCACAGAACGTCATAGCCATCCATCCGCTTGTACCGGCAAATAATATCGGTCAGAACATTGTCCAACGCATGACCCATATGCAGATTCCCCGTCACGTTGGGCGGCGGCATCATGATGCAGAACGGTTTTTTATCCGATGCGACATCATTTTCCCAAAACGTGTTTGCATCCCAAAACTGTTGAATGCGGGTTTCAATATCCCGCGGATTAATATTTTTGCCCAATTCAATGTTCATCTGTCTATTTCCTAATGCTTGGTGTCCAATTCTTTGAATTCTGTCGATATGCGGACGCGTCCAATTCGCGCCAATTCTGGGTCCGGCCAAAGGGTCCGATTTTCCCCCGTACGTTCAAGGCACCCGGCGCATCCTGCCAAATGACCGACGAATAAACCTTGCCCGATTGGGGGTCCATGATTTTTCCATCTTCGTATTGACTATCATCCGCGTCCCATTCCATGTCCCAGATGATGTCCAACCCCACATACTGGGGCGCGCCACGTACATTTTCGGCCACGCGCGCCGCGTTTTTAAATGTTTCGGCAACCCGGCCGTCGGCGCCATACAGGGCGACAATCCGCCCCGCCAACTTGACATCATCCCCATCGGTATATTCATAGAGTTGGACAATGGATTTCGCCTGCCCCGTTTTATCGTCAATCGTCTGGTACACGTCACCAAAGGGTATTGCCGCGGACGCCGCGCCCCAGACCATTACCCCCATCAAAAAAAACAGAACTTTTTTCATCTGACATCCTATCGTTGTCTTATCGGGTAAATCGTATCAGATTAAAATCAAAATTCAAGGAAAAGCCCAGATTTATATCGCGCGCACAACCCGACAAAACGTAACGCCCCATACATGGGCGGCACCCGCACGCATCAACACACGACGCAATTCCCGAAAGGTCGCACCCGATGTAAAAACGTCATCAACCAACAAAATTGTCTTGCCCCGAATGCGTTCGGGATGCACGACGTGGAAAACACCGCGGATATTTTCCAATCTTTGCCGGGCGTTTTTATGGCCCATGTCGGCGCGATATTTTCTGTGGACCGACGACACATCCATTTTGACACCCAACGCCCGCGCAATGGGCTGCGCCAGTAATGCCGCCTGATTATATCCTCGGTGAAACAATCGGCGCCATGCCAATGGCACCGGCATCACAATGTCCGGTGTTCCGGGAATATCGGCCAACTGGGCAATCATGGCGCGGGACATAATTGTTTTAAACTTGGTACGACCCGCATGTTTAAACGGCAACATAATGGATTTCGACACATCGTCATAAACGCATGCCGACCGCATCCATTCCAATTCGTTTTTACCCGCCGCGCACACCGGACACATGGGACGGGTCCCTAAATCCAAATCGGCGGCAAAAGGATAACCACAAACCGCACACTTTGGATTGCCAATCCATTCGAAACATAACCAGCAATCCAGACAAATCATCCCGTGACTTTCCACGGGCGCCCGACATATCGGACACAGGGGCGGAAATAAAAAATCCAAAAATTTAATCATCAAACAAAAATGACCCAGATTTACCAGGTCATAGATTTATACGTCTTTTTCCCAATCGTATCGCCAAACATATCGCGTTTTTTCTGGGTCAAGGTTTCAAATTGGTCGCTGGAAATAATCCGCAACACCAATCCCTCGTCCTCTCGCTGGGCCAGCACCGGCATAATACGATGTTCCGACACACCGGTATCACGTAACACCTGTTCCACGATGGCCAATCGCCGTGCCGCCAATTTACGATCATCGGCATCAACCGTCGCCCGTTGGGGGATTGACACCTGAATTGCCCGCTTGGGATTACTGACCACAATCGATGCATATTCGGCCAACAGATTGTAATTTTCCCGCGACAGGGACGCATCATCCCCACGGAATTTAATTTTGATTTCCAATGGACGCACGCCGCCGGCCTCGGACAAATCGCGCACGGCCGTGAATCCCTCGACCCGGGTTTCCATATCGCTGGCAATATCAAAACGGTCATCAATCTGAAAGGTCGACAGATGCTTGTTTTCCGACAAATATGTTTTCTTGAATGCTTTTTTTAATTCCGCCGGGCTAAGACGCGTCAAATCGTTATCCGCCACCCGCGCCAATGTCACATCCGCCGCCGCAGGCGCCGCCGCCACCGGGCGCATAATCACATCGGTATCCATCGGCACAACCATTTGGCGCACCGTGGGCGCGCTATCGGCCAATTTAGTGACCGGGGCCAACGCCGCCTGGACCACGTCAGGAATCTGTTCAACCGTTGGCGTGGGGCGACGCGCGGCAACCTGTTTCTTTTGCGCGGATGCGTTGTTCATCACGTCCGCAGAACGCGCCGCGGCGCGCGCGGCGGCCAATTCAACACTGGCGTCCGCCTTTTTCTGTAATTCGACCAACTTGGCAATTTCGGCATCCAACGCCCCCGACACCGCCGGCACAGACTTTTTCACAACCGCCGGTTTATCGTCCCGCCCCTTATCCGTCGCCGCCAAAACCGGGGCGCTATCCAGGCTTTCTTCGGGTAACATCGCGTCCGACCGTATAACAGAAAATTCCGCCGGGTCCGGCATGCGCAGCGGCGCATCCGTTGACGCCCATAAATCTTTGCTGGGGCGGCGCGGCATTAAAATATCGGCATTATTTGCGGCAATCTGCCCCCCCATATCCGCCGATGCAGACGACGCGGCCCGCGCGACACGCGGTGTCACCGACCGGGCGCGGGTGGCCCCCGCCTTTTGCCCCGCTGGATTGGCCGCACCGGATTGCTTAACCCCCGCGACGCGTGTTTCATTCACCGCCGTCTTGGCCGGACGCGCCGGCGTTTCCCCAAACGCCGCCCGCGCCGACACAGCCGCCGACGATAAATTCACCACCGGCAGGCGCGCATCCGCCCACGCCGTGGCACAAACCAATATGGATACCAAAGAAACCGTGACCCGTCGCATTATTTCCTTCCCTTGTCCTGAACATCATAGAACAAATTCGGAAACCGGGGCAAGTATAAAAATTCGGTCTGAAATTATTTTGTTACCTGGTCCGCGATGC
>CAXHMP010000012.1:0-25139 GCA_964017835.1 uncultured Alphaproteobacteria bacterium | reverse complement strand
TATTATTTACTGGATTGCCACGGGCGCCGGCCCCGCGTTGCTCTGCCGGCCCCCTCGCAATGACAGAAGTTTTTAAGTGCCTAGGAGATTAAGAACAGAATTAAAAAAATCAGAAATGAAAAATCCTGGCGGCCGGGAGAGCGCTTCATATATCCGGCGGTGTGATGTTAAAAAATCCATAAAACTTTTCCTTTTACGGGTGGCGATTTTGTGTTACAATTATGGGCAAGAGAGAAGATGAAATCCATAGCCCGATTTTTGTTGATTGCCGTTGGCCTGACGCCCATGGGCGCGTTTGCCGCCGTTCCCACCACCGTGGGCAGCAATCTGACCGCATACAATTCCAATATGGGGGCCATCAACAACAACGCCTGGAATCAAATGACAAACCCGCGTGGCGGGGCCGCGACCCCCACGGCGGATTTCGGCAACTGTAACGCGCTGATTTTGCGCTGTGCGTCGCCCAAGTGTGCGGGTGGCGGATGCGTGTCCATGGATGTGGCGTTGCCGATTGTATCGGGTTGTGTCCAATCAAACGCCACGTGCAAAAAATACGGTGACGATTTAACGCAGTATATTGCGGCGCAATTGGTGTCGGATGCCAATGCCACCGCGGCCCAGAACGCCGCATCGGCCCAGGCGGCCGCCGCCCAAAATGCCGCCGCGCAAAGCGCCCAGCAAATGCAACAGATGCAGGCCCAGATGCAGCAAATGCAATCCCAAATGGCCCAGCAAAACGCCATGGCGACCCAGCAGTTACAGGCCGCGTTAGAGGAACAAAAACAATTAACCGCCCAGGCGATTGCGGACGCCGCCGCCGCCCAAAGCGCGGCCGTTGCGGCCGCGACCCCGTCGGGCAACACCAATTTAACCCAGGGCCAGGTGTCGGCCGCCACCGCCGGCATATCGGCCGAGGTTTTGGCCCGTGAACAGATTTCCGGTCAAATCATGTCCAAGGTTGAAAACGCCATGGTCGCGATGAAGGAATTAAAGGCGTCGATGGAAAACACCTTTGCCTATGCGGGGTGCGACACGCGGGGCAATAACTGCACCGGGCCGCGGCGCGTGAAAATGTTCAAGGAAAAGGCCCAGTCGTTCTTTGACCCGTATAACGCGGTGCTGGATGAAATTTACGATGCGCTGATTATGGCACAATCGTTGGGGGTGGATATCACGGATATCTATATGATGCTGAACGGGACGTGTAACGCGTGGGCGAAATATCTGTGCATGAATGGCCAGCAAATGCACTATACCAGCACAAATTGTCCCAATGGCTATTCCACAATGTCGGGGGCCAAGTGCAGCCCGGGGACCGTTATCCCGATGTCTGATGGCGGATGCCAATTGATTCAAATGCTGACCAACCAGGACGAAGTCCAGCAAAACTGGCTGTATCCCGATTCCGGTGGGGCGGCTGGTGGCGGTGATATCCGTGTTGGCTGTGCGTCCGAGGCGTTGGATAATTCCGTCTTGTTCCGCAACCGGAAAAAGCAGGCGTCGATTGATATCGAAACCCTGCAACGCATTATTGAACAGGATGCGCCGAACATCCTGGGGTCGGCCCGATATGCCCAGAATAAAACAGCGGCCGACGTGATGAAATATTGCGCCGTCAATGACGACAGTTATGAAACATTGGTCCAGGCGGTGACGCTGAAAAAACTGCCCGATGCCAAGGTCTGTGTGAATGAAAGCGAACTGGACCGCGCCTTTGTGCCGTATAGTCCCAAATTTTCAAGCGAAGAAATCAAGGCGATGAACGCTTTGGGTGAACAGTGGTGGACGGAATACAAAGAAAATATTCACCAAGAAAATGTCAAGTTGAATGCGGAAAACCAGAAAACGGTCCAAGAAATTCGTAAGCAGGTTTTAGAAGCAGATTGGGGCGAATATGATGACCCGGATTTGCAGGCGGAATAGGCGTTTTTGGATAGTTTGAAAAAGAAATGATATTAAAAACAAACATCTTTACCGTTAAAATTTTGGCGGCGGTGGCGGCGGTGGTGCTGATGATGCCCGGTACGGGCCGCGCGGCGGACAACGGATGCACCGATGAACGCAATTCATATATCGCGCCGGCATTGGCGCTGTGTTCGACGCACGTTTATAATATTGGGTCCGGACAAAACGTCGAATCCGCCGCAGATAAACAGTACATGCGCGAGGTTGTGGCCCTGAAAACCACCCTGATGACGCAACAGATGTACAAGCAATACGAATATCTGGATGCGACAATACGGCGGTTGAAAACCCAATTGGAAAAGGCGATTTTGACCACGTCCCTGCAGGCGGCCGGCGCCGCGGATGCGACCGCATCGGGCGCGGCATCAAATAAAAACAGCAATATTATTTTGACGGGGGCCGATGATTGCATTGCCAAATCGACCAAGACGTCGGCCCTGGATTGTATGCAATCGAATTTAATGTTGGTGCGCACCGCGGCATCCAGCGGGAATTTCGGCAATGCCAAGCGCCAGTTGGACAAGGATATTGTGGCCTATACCACATGGATGACCAATTCCGGTGGTGCGGCCCCGGCCAGCCCATGCAAAAATCTGGTGGCGAACCGGGATTCGGTCAACACCTGTATTAATACGTTTAATGTGGCGTTGGCCAATGCCAAGCAAGAGGCCAATCAAACAAATAATCAAATGTCCGGCATGCGTATCATGAACATGGGACAGATGTAAAAAATCCCCCCGAACGGGGGATTTTTTATAAGGTATAAGTTATAAGGAATTGGCCGGGGATTGTTTAAATTTATGATTTCTGACTGCCGACTTCTGATTTATTTTGTGCTGGGGTTTCTTGGTGGCTTTGACGGGGGAAAATCCATGACGCTGTGACGCAAATCGCAAGTATCCGCACAGCCCGCGTTTTTGATTTCTGACTGCCGGTTTTTTTGGTGCCTTTGATGGTGGGGGGATCTATGGCACTCCCAACGGGAATCGAACCCGTGTCGCCAGAATGAGAATCTGGTGTCCTGACCGCTAGACGATGGGAGCGTTGCGTCCATCATAACACCCATTGGTGCGATTTTCATCATCTTTTTTCATGTTTTTCCTGTTGACAGGGCGTGCGTGCGGGGTATTATACGAAAACCGTTTTTTCGGTATAAATCAATAGACATCGATATGAAACAACAGGCTCTTATATTCGGGGACATGGATTTTGCGCGCTTTTCTTCGGCGGGCGCGGCCTTTGCATACTATACCGATATGTTTATCCGTGATGTTCTGCCCGAAATACGCCGCGTTTCGATGCAGGCGGAGTTTGGTTATCATGGGATTAGTCATACGCGCACCGTCGCCCAGTATGGCATTGAATTTGCGATTGCGTGCGGGACCGACCCGGTGCCGGTGATGTTGGCATGCGGTCTGCACGATTGCGCGCGGACGCATGATTTTTGGTGTCCCCGCCATGGACCGGCCGCCGGTCCCATCGCGCGCCGGTTTTTGACGGCGAATTTTCCGCATATGGATGCCGACACCCGCCGTCGCATTATTTTCGCAGTTGTCAATCACACGGCCGGTCGGGTGGCCCCGGATTTGATATCGGCGTGCCTGTGGGATGCCGACCGGATTCGCTTGGCCTGGGAAATGGGGTATAACCCTGTGTTCTTTCAATCCGATTACGCCAAACGAATTGCGGCATTGTCGCCCGTGCGGCGCGTCGAATATATCCGCCGCCAGGATGATTTTATGATTCGCAATCGTATTCTGGGGCGTGATGAGATTGATTACCGTCGGGCGATGGATGCGCGTGCAGCGGACGCGGTCAGGCGCCTGTTTGAACGTACAAAATAAAAATGGCCCGCAATGTGGGCCTAATTTTTTCTGATGCGTCGACCGGTTAATTTTAAAATCTGGTTTTCCAATTCCATAATGCGGGTTTCCCGGTCCCCGATGACCCCCAACAGACGGCTGTTTTCCGCGCCCAATGCGTCCACTTTGGATTGGGTGTCCGAAATCGCAGCGGTCAGGCGCCGGTTGCGTTTGCGGTTTATCAGTGTCGTTACCGCCACCCCAAACAGGGTGCCGCCGATGCCACTGATTATGTCATAAAGGGTGTCAATAATTGCCATGGCCCCATGATATCACGGGGCCACGCATCATGCACCAGGATTATTTGCCACACGCCGCGCGCATGCCGGTTTTACGGTCAACCCAGACGGGTTCCATGGCGATGTCCATGACGGGGGTATCCGACAGGCTGTCGCCATAGGAACGCATGACCCGCGGCACCAATTTATTTTCCCGCGCCCATGTGTCGGCGGCCACCACCTTGTTCGGCCCCCAGCACAGAAATTTATATTTCCAGGGTTTCGCCGGGTCCATTTGGGAACACAGGACCGCATCGAATTTCATGTCACGCACCAATCCCGGAATTAAATAATCCGGCGACGCAGACACCAAAATCACGCGGCGGCCCGCGGCGCGTTCGGCGGCCACCTGGTCTGCGGCCCAGCCAAAGCGGTTGCGTTTGTGCGCCTTGATAAAACCGGGGGCAAATTTTTTCACCATGGCGGGCGTTAAAAACCGCCGCATGGTTTCGCGCCACCATATGCCATGGGGGTTTAATTTCTTGGCCAGCCATGCCGCGCCCATGACCGGCAAAAATAACCACGGCCGCAGCGAACGGCGAAAACAATATTTTGCAAATTCAACATTGCTGTCGGATGCGGACAATGTGCCGTCAAAATCAAAAATGACAACGTCAACTTTTTTCAACATTTAATAACCTTTTGTTGTGTTTGGCGTGATTATAACAACCTTTTGCTTGCGCCGCAATTCTTATATTGATATGATGATTTTGTTGCCGGGTGTTCCGGCAATGGGGTTTAGCGACCCGACTTGTACGCACGCATACGCGCGAAAGGGTATGTATGTCATCTCCAACTGATTCCGGTTGGAGGGTGTGGAAATATTCCAGAATACCACCACTATTTACAAGATAGTCGCTAACCTCCAACCGCCTGATTTCTGGCGGTTTTTAACGTATAGGGGTTAGGTATGAAACAACGTTTTTATCGATTTTTAGCATCAATGGCGGCAATTATTCCCGCCACCACCGCCAAGCCGGCCGCGGCGGCGGAGGTGCCCACATGTTGTATGAGCATTCCGGGCAGCACCACGGCCGTGCCGGGATGTACGGGGTTGACGATATATAACTGCGGCGCGGGGAAAAGTTTTAATGCATGCACATCATGTGCCAGCGGTTATACGTTGTCAACGCAAACCGGGTCGACCAATTGTGGGGCAATTACATACAAAACCTGTACGTCAAATCCGATTCCCAAACCAATATGTGATGCCGGCCAATACCGCAGTGGTTATACCTGTGTGCCGTGTCCGGGTTCGGGAACATCGTATTCAGGGGCGACGTCGATTACGCAGTGTTTTATCCCATCGGGCGAAGTGTTTTCAGACCCGTCGGGCAAATGGAGGTATGCTGAAAACTGTTATTACGGAAATTAACGGCGTGATTAATCTTCGCCAAAATCCATATCACGCAGTTTTTCGGCCCGCGGTGTGATTTTTTTAATCGATGTCTGGATTTGTTCCAGGTCGGTCGCAGTCTGGGCAAAGTGCGCGCCCAATTTGCCCGCCCGGTCGTCCAGTCGTCCCAAATCCGTCAACAACATGTCCAATTCCCGGCGAATTTGTGCGGCCACACGTTTGATTTTTATATCCGACAGCACCGCGCGAATGGTATTCAATGTTGCCCATAATGTCGATGGTGATACAACAAAAACCTTGCGCCGGGCGGCGTAATCAATGACGCCCGGAAATTGCCGGTGCAGCGTTTCGAATATTGATTCCGACGCAATAAACATCATGGCCGATTCCGCCGTGCGGCCGGGGATAATGTATTTTTCCGCGATGGCATCAATATGTTTGCGCACGTCCAGTTCAAATTGCTTGGCCGCGCCGGGGTCCCCGTCCAGGCGGGCAAAACTTTCCAGGGGGAATTTGCTGTCGATTACCATGTCGCCCGGCGGATAGGGCAGGCGGATAATGCAGTCGGGCCGTACGCCCGTTTCCAGAACGCATTGAAAGGCGTAACTGTCGGGTGTCATAATGTCGGCGACGATATCTTCCAATTGGCGTTCGCCGAACGTACCGCGGGCCTGTTTATTGCCCATCAGGATATTTTTGAAATTCGCAATATCGCCGCTGATGTTTTTTAAATCTGCCGCGTTCTGGGCCAAGGCCCCCAGCCGTTCCGCCAGCCGTTCGCGCAGGCGGGCGTTATCTTCGCGCAGGGCGGACATATCCACCCGCATGGGCCGCATCAGCACCGCCACCAACAGCGCGATAATTATCATCAACAGCGCCAAAAAAATATAAGTTGTCATTTCCCAATCCTTTGCTAAGATTTATTATAAGAGGAAATATAAATGTTGCAAATGAAACTTTGCGGGGATTTGGTGTTGCGGGAACAATGCGCGCCGGTGACCGAAATTACCCCGGATATCTTGGACGCGATGGATGAAATGGTGCAAATGATGCGCGACCAAAATGGGGTCGGCCTGGCCGCACCCCAAGTGGGGGACACGCGCCGGTTCTTGGTCATGATGACCCCCGATGATAATCAGGTGTTTCGCATGATTAACCCGCGCATTACGCGGTTCGGGGACAAAACCTGTGTGATGGAAGAAGGGTGTCTGTCCGTGCTGGGGCCGGACAATATGCCGGTGTTTTCCAATGTCACGCGTCCCGCGGATGTTGACGTCGAATGGACGGATGAAACCGGCACCCACCGCATGGCGACGATGTCGGGCCTGGCGGCGCGAATTGTCCAACACGAAACCGACCATTTGGATGGCAAGTTGTTTATCGATTACCTGTCCCCGGTCAAGCGTGAAATGGTCATGCGCAAGGTACGGAAACACAAATCATGAAATTGGTTTTAATGGGAACGAACGATTTTGTCGTTCCGATTTTTGAACGTTTGCGGGCCGCGCACGACATTTTGGCGGTCTTTACCGCCGCCCCCGCCCCCATGGGGCGCAAGCGTGTTTTGACGCCCAGTCCTGTGCATACCTGGGCCGCGGCGCATAACATACCGGTGCATCATAATGCCCACGATTTTGATTATCGGCCCGATTTTACCGTGGTGGTGTCCTATGGCGAGATACTGCGGCGCAATGTTCTGGATGCGGCGCCGTGCATCAATATTCACCCCAGCGATTTGCCCAAATACCGGGGACCGTCGCCCATTCGCACCGCGATTTACAATGGGGATAATCAATCGGCGGTTTGTCTGATGGCGGTGACGGACGCATTGGATGCGGGTGACGTTTTTATGTGTCGTCCCATGGACATTGGGGAAAACGAGAACAACATCGATATCGAGGCCAAGGTTTCCGCCATCGGCGCCGATATGTTGGTTGAATATTTACAAAATCCCGCGGCATTCCCGGGCCAGCCGCAAACGGGGACGCCCACGTTTACACGCAAATTCACCGGGGCCGATGAAATCATCGATTGGACGCGTGGGGCGCGCGCCGTTCATAATCAAATTCGCGCGCTGGGGGCGGGGCGGACAAAAATCAGCGGGGTGGACGTAAAAATACTTGAAACGCGGGTAAATGGCGATATGCTGGAAATCCAACGAATTCAGCCCGCCGGCGGTCGCCCCATGGATTGGAGAAGTTTTGTCAATGGTCACCCCGGCGCCCAAATTGATATTGGAAAATAAACGGTCAATATGATGAAGTTTTTTGAAAAGTACAATGTTTCTTGGAATGAATGCCGGGATTGTGTTCACTTTGGCAAACGGGGTGTTTATAACGTCTGCACACGGGGAACATGGCTGTCGGTGGCGTTGCCGTATTTGTTCCCCAATCTGCCGCGGATTGTGATGCCAGATGCACCGGCGTGCGGGTGGTTTCGGTTGGCGCCGCGCCAAATGTTGCCCCTGGTGACGGTGGCGCAAAAAAAGTGGTGCGGTTTTTTTGAAACGCCCGTTGTCGTTTCGCACCATAACCAATTTGGCGCGTGCCACTGTCTGGGGTGTGACACCGGTCATTGCGTGTCATGTCCCGAACATGAACAGCATTTTAGTCCATTGGTCGATGATGCGTGTGTGTATCGTTATCGCATGTGCCAGAAATGTTTGGAACAACAAAAGTGACACGGTTTCGGTTAAATCTTGAATATGACGGGACATCCCTGATCGGGTGGCAGGAAAACCGACAAGGGCCGTCGGTCCAATCGTTGTTGCGCGACGCGGCGGAAAAGTTTTGTGGTCTGCGGCCTGACTTTGTCGCGGCGGGGCGCACCGACGCCGGGGTTCATGCCGCGTGCATGACCGCCCATGTGGATTTGGACGGGGTGACCGATGCCAATACCGTGATGCGGGCGATGAATTTTTATCTGACCAATTCACCGGTTGCGGTGTTGGACTGTGCGGCGACCGATGATGCGTTTCATGCGCGTTTTTCATGTGTGGCGCGTCATTATAAATACATTGTCTTGAACCGTCGGGCGCCGGCAAAACTAATGCGGGACCGCGTGTGGTGGGTGCCGCGTGCATTGGATGTCGACGCGATGCGGGCGGCGGCCGAAAAATTAATCGGCAACCATGATTTCACCAGTTTTCGCGCATCCCAATGCCAGGCCAAAAGTCCGGTTAAAACCCTGGACCGGTGCAGTGTGACACAGTGCGGCGATGAAATTGTTTTCGAATTGTCCGCGCGGTCGTTCCTGCATCACATGGTTCGCAATATTGTGGGGACGCTGGTTGAAATCGGATTGGGCAAGCCGTTTGACATTGATGCCGTCTTGGCGGCGCGGTCGCGGTCGGCGGCGGGACCAACGGCACCGGCGGCGGGGTTATACTTTATGCGCGCGGATTATGCCACCGGCGCCGCATCGGCCAATGACGAACCCGGCCGTCGGGATTAATGACAAAACCGCCACGCAATATTTTGTGATTGCATGCGGGCGCATCCACATAAAAATATGTCACGATATAGTCAATCGATGAATCCCGGCACAGGGATGCGATGTTTTTCATCGTCGGCACAAATCGTTGGACATAGGCAACGCGAAAGCGGCCTGTGTCGATGATGCATAATCCGTTGGGACATTTACGCCGAGGGTTGTTGGTGCCAACCGGTTCACGGTTTATCTGTTTCCATGTGTCGAATGTAAAGAAATGGTTTGATGCGCGTGCCTTGTTAAATTCCAATTTGCCGTCTGCGCCCCGCACCGCGATTAATTCATGGTCGGCGGTTGCATAGAACGCGGGCCGCGGATGCAGGGCGGTGATTAAAATCCCAACCGTTATCAATGCGGCCCCGATTAAATAATTTATCCGCCGCATGATGCCCCGGGCGTCCGGCGCGGGACGGACAAACATAATCGCCACCAATCCCACAATCATAAACATCATGGCCGTGTTCGGGATATGCGGCACCAGAACAACCGCGGCCGGCAACGTGGCGATTTTGGTGGCCAGCGTCAGGGCAAATTTATAAATCCAGCCGGCCAAAACAATGGGGCCGGTCCAACCCGCCAATGCGGTGAACGTCCCAATCATCACCAACGGCATAATCGCAATCGAAAAGATGGGCAACAGCACCAGGTTACCCAGCAACGAGTACGTCGGCATGGCATAGAAATGGGCGGCGACAAAGGGCGCGGTAAATATCGTTGCGATAACCGATGTCATGATGGTGGCGTAAATGGCCCGTCTGATTCTTTCGATGCGGGTGCGGCGCCGATACGGGGCCGCGTCCCCGAAATACCATATCAGGCCAAATATCGCCGAAAACGACAATTGAAATCCAGGCTGCATCACATAATGCGGATTAATTAAAAAGATTAAAATCATCGCCAGGCATACGTTGCGCATGGATAATGCCTCGCGCCCGATGGCGACGGCGGCAAATCCCAATGTTGTCATTAAAAACGCGCGTATGGTTGCCACGCCGACGCCGGATAAAAACAAATAAAACGTCAATCCCACCCAGGCGCATATTAATGCCGGAATGCGGGCCGGGGTGCGTCGCGTGATGGCGGGGATTGACCGCATCACGGTGTAAAACAATGCAAACAACCATCCGGCGACCAATGTCATGTGAAATCCACTGATGGACCAGACGTGTCCGACACCGGCGGCCGTCCAAATATCGCGCTGGTCGTTGGGCAGGGCTGATTTATACCCCAACACCAATCCGTCGGTCAGAAAAGAATTGGCCGCGTTGTGCATGCGTTCGCGCAGAGAATTAATATTGTGGGCGTTGCCGGGTGTGACCGAATAATCCGATGCGTAACCGGTTGCGGTCAAACGGTTAAAGTACGCCCAGCGTGCATAGTCGAATGTTTCAGGCGCCGATGCCGGTGCCGGCCGGAACAATGTGGCCCGTGCGGTCAGCGTATCGCCCACATGAACGTCGTTTGTGTCGATATTAATTCGAACGGTTGCCCGGCGCCGGGTGTCGTAATCAGAATTAATTTGATTGGCCGCGATATCCAGATAGACGCGGGTCTTGTCCGGTGTATGGTCGATTTTCGTCACCCGGCCCGAAATGTCAATATCGCGCAGTGTCCGCCGCAATCCCGGTGTATCGATGGCGTTGGTAAAAAATGCGGCATAGAAAAATCCAAATATCATCAGCATTATGCCGGTCAAAACCGTGTTCGGCCGGCGGATAACGACAATTAATCCCGCCAATAACGCGATGATGCCCGGATAGCCCAATGTGGGTTCAGTCGGTCCTGCAAAATATAACGCCGCCCCAAACGCCATTAAAAACGGCGTCCATAAAAAGCGATTTGGAAACTGCGCGCTAATCCATTCGTGCATAAATGGATTATAGGAATTTATTGTCACTGCGCAACGGGTAATTTGTGCTTTGCATTTCAATTTTTTTGGCTATAATCATAATATGTTTAAATTCATAAAATCTTGGTTTATGCCGACCGCCGCCGCGACAACCGCCGGTGCGTTGGCGGAAAAGTTTGGTTTGCAATTGCGCGGCGACGCGGCGACGCTGGTTTCTGGGGTGGCCCCCATTGCCGATGCGCGTCCTGGTCAATTGGCGTTTTATTCGACGGAACAAAACAGTGCGGCGTTTAAAATCCTGCCGATATCTGTGTTGCGCAACACCCGGGCCAGCGTTATTTTGGTCCAGCCCGAACACGTCGCCGATGCGCCGGCGGGGGCAACACTGTTGATTACGGACAGTCCGCGCGGCAATATTGTCAAAATCTTGGGCGAAATTTATCGGGAACCCGTGCGCTTTGGAATATCACGGCGGGCGACGATTGCACGCGGGGTCTTTTTCCGTCGCCGTCGGACAAATTATGTCGGACCCGGGGCCGTCATTGAACCGGGTGCCGTTATTGAACCCAATGTCAAGATTTATCCCAATGCCTTTGTCGGGCGTAATGTCACCATCGGGGCCGGCACAATTGTCCAGACGGGCGCCCATATTGAAAATGCGACCATCGGGGCCGATTGTGTGATTAATGCCGGCGCCGTTATCGGCAAGGATGGATTCGGTTATACCCGGCAAAATGGTCATAATGTCTTTATCCCGCATACGGGGCGCGTGGTGTTGGGCGACCGGGTGTCGGTCGGGGCCAATACCTGTATCGACCGCGGAGCCATGACGGACACGCGCGTGGGTGACGGGACCAAGATTGACAACCTGTGCCAGATTGCGCACGGTGTCGTTATCGGGGCGGAATGTTTTCTGGCGTCGGGCGTGGGGCTGGCCGGCGGCGTGGTCGTGGGCGACCGGGCGCTGTTGGCGGGACATGTGGGTGTTGCCAATGGAATTCATATCGGTCATGATGCCGAAGTGGGCGCCAATTCCGGTGTGATGCGTGATGTCCCGGACGGCGAACGGTATATGGGATATCCGGCGGGACCGGGAATTGAATTTATGCGCCATTACGCATGGCTGCGCCGGAATGCCAAGAAATAATAATCAAGATATAAAAAAAAGGAAGAACGATGAGCATGGTTGATGCCGCAGGTATTGAAAAAATTATTCCGCATCGTGGGGATATGCGGTTGATTGATGAGATTCGCGAATTTAATGAAAACAGTGGTGTCGGGATTCACTATGTCCGTGACAACGAATTCTGGTGCGCGGGACATTTCCCGGGCAACCCGATTATGCCGGGCGTCCTGCAGGTCGAAGCGTTGGCCCAAACCGCGTGCTTTATCGCGTTGATGAATTTGGGGCTGACCGACGGCAATACGTTGGGATATTTCACCACGATGGAAAAGATTAAGTTTTCCCACATGGTGCGTCCGGGCGATGTTTTGGAATTGCATGTCGAATTGCTGATGAACAAAATGCGCCTGTATAAATTTCACGGTATCGCCATGGTCGGTGGAAAAAAGGTGGCCGAAGCAACCTTTACCGCCATCATGGATACCCCAAAGTAATTCGGCCCGCGCATTTGCGTGGGTTTTTTTGTATCCGGTCGAAAAAAACTTTGTGTGCCGGATGCAATCCGAATGTTCGTAAAACAAAAAACAAGAAAAGGATAAAACATGAAAATCAAACCGTTTGCAGGTGTGCGTCCGCCCAAAGAATTGGCCGCAGAGGTTGCGTCGCGTCCTTATGACGTCCTGAATTCAGCCGAAGCCCAGGCCGAGGCAGGGGAAAAATCGCTGTTGCATATTATCAAGCCGGAAATTGATTTTGACCCCATCGCGGACGAACATTCCCAGCCGGTCTATGACAAAGCGGTTGAAAATTTCAAGTTGTGGCAGGAACGGGGCTGGTTGGTCCAGGATGCCAAGGAAATGTATTACATCTATGCCCAGACAATGGATGGCCGGACCCAGTATGGATTGGTTGCGGCGGCCAATGTCGATGATTATATGAACGGCGCCATTAAAAAGCACGAATTGACCCGCAAGGACAAAGAAGACGACCGCATGATTCATGTGCGCATCCAGGATGCAAATATCGAACCGGTGTTCTTTGCGTATCCGGACGTTGCAGAAATGAATGACATTGTCGAAAACATTGTTAAAAACAATGCGCCCGAATATGACTTTGTTGCGCCCGATGGGTTTGGTCATACGTTCTGGGCAATCCGTGACGATGCGGTCAATGCCCGGATTACAGAAATCTTTGCGAAAATTCCGGCGCTGTATGTGGCGGACGGTCATCACCGCACGGCGGCGGCGGCCCGCGTGGGCGCCGAAAAGCGTGAAAACAATCCCAACCACACCGGTGCGGAAGAATATAACTTTTTCCTGGCGGTGATTTTCCCCGAAAGCCAATTGAAAATTATTGACTATAACCGCGTGGTCAAAGATTTGAACGGATTGACGCCGGATGAATTCCTGGATAAATTGTCGCAATCGTTTGATGTGGTTGACATGGGGACAGATGTGTACAAGCCAAATGCCCTGCATAACTTTGGCATGTATTTAAATGGCAAGTGGTACAGCCTGACCGCGCGCGCGGGAACATATGATGACAATGACCCGATTGGAGTATTGGATGTGACGGTGCTGTCGAATTTGGTGTTCGACCAGATTTTAAACCTGGGCGATTTGCGCACCAGCAAGCGTATTGACTTTGTGGGTGGCATCCGGGGTCTGGGCGAATTACAGAAACGCGTTGATTCCGGTGAAATGGCGGTGGCGTTTGCCCTGTATCCCGTCACCATGCGCCAGATTATCAACATCGCCGACAGCGGAAACATCATGCCGCCCAAAACCACGTGGTTTGAACCAAAACTGCGCAGTGGGTTGGTCATTCACAAATTGTCTTGATTTGATGCGATGCAAAAAAACACCGGGTTTTGCCGGTGTTTTTTTATAAATTTTTTTTAAATTTAGGACTTGAATTTAATTTATTAAAATATATAATAATTCGGATTTTTAATAATTATTAGGTATTTCTGCCCAAAAATTATAAATGATACAATCATGCCGCGCAAGGAATTTGTTCAATTAATGGAAGAAAATATTTTAATCCTGGACCGGTTGTCGGCAAAAATGCGCATTGACCCGGCGTATTTGTCCGGATATCCGCGTCAGCAGTTGCGTGTTTTGGTGCGTCTGGAAATGGGCGGACGGTCGCGGTTAAAGGATATTGCGCGCCGTGAAATGTTATCGACGCCCAATTTGTGTGCGGCGTTTCGCAAATTGGAAAAAGACGGCTTGGTGCGGCGCGAAATTGATGAAAATGACCGGCGCAATGTCTGGTACTGTGCAACGCCCAAGGGCCAGGAAATCGCCCAGACGGCCATGGATAATTTCCGCTGTCATATTGACCAGATGTTTGATCATGTCAGTATGGCCGATGAAAAAAAATTGACCCAGGCACTGGGGACGGTCAAAGAAGTTTTACACAAGATGGAGTTGGAAAATGCAGATGCGTAATATTCGCTTGGTTGCGGTATTGACGGCGATAACGGCGGTGATGCCGACGTACGGAATGGATTTGTCGTTGGCCGCGGCCACGCAAAAAATTATTGCCGAATCCCAGGATTTAAAAAAGGCGGACGCCAATGTCAAAAAGGCCGAGGCCCAGGTGCGTGCCGCCAACGCCAACCGGTGGTTTAAACTGGACGCGACGGCGACATACATGAACATGGTCAATGTTGAAAATCCGTCCAAGTCAACCGGGATTGATTTGCCGCCGGCGTTTGGGGGACTGATTTCGGAAAGTTTAAAAGACCAATCGGTTCATATTGAAATTCCCGATAATATTTTCATGGCAGGCCTGAGCCTGTCCCAGCCGATTTACACCTTTGGCAAAATTGGCAATGCGGTCAAAAGCGTCAAATCCGCGGTCCAGATGTCGAAAAGTGGGCGTGAACTGACCCGGCGCGCGGTTGAATACGGCGCGGCCGAAATTTATTGGACCGCCAAAATGACCGACGATATTGTCAAAATCGCCCGCGCCGATTTACAGGCCGCCCGTGATGCGCGGCGCAACCTGGGGGCGGCGGGGCGTGCATCGCGCAGTAACCTGGTCAAGATTGAATCCGACATCGCGACCAAGGAAATCAACCTGTCGGATGCGGAATTTAACCGCGACACCGCGCACAGAATGTTGAAAATTTTGGCCGGCATCGATGTGGATGAACCCATCACGTTGACCGATGAATTCCCAAAATCCTTTGCCGCCATCAATCCGGGAAAATTAAAAAATAACCCGCAATGGGATATCCTGGGGGGCCAGGCGGCTATGTATGAATCCAAGGCCCGCGCCTCGCGCGCCCAGCATTTGCCAACACTGGCGGCGACGGCGTCATATAACTTTATGGCGATGGGACCTGAAATCGACAGCATGTTCGACAAAAGCGGGTCGCAGTCCGCGTATTGGGGATTGGCGCTGCAAATGCCGGTCTTTGCCGGCGGGTTGTACCGTGCGAACGCGACGGCCGACGCCATGGATGCCGAAGCCGCGCGCCAGGATTTGGACAAATCCAAAAAAATGCTGACCGAAGAATATGACAACGCCATCAAAAAATACAATCATCTGCGCGGGAATTTAAAGTCGTTGGAAAACGCGCGTGATTTGGCGGCCAAGGCGTACGAATTTTCACAACAGCGTTTTGCCGCCGGCCAGACGTCGGCCATTGAACTGGCCGAAGTGTCCGCGGGCCTGTACCAATTGGATATGGCGTTGTTGAATGCCAGATACAATATTTTAATGTCGGCGCAATCAATTAAAAAATTGGGGGAATAACAGATGAAAGAATGGATGGAACGTTTGGCGGCGGCCATGAAAACGCCGCGCGCGAAAAAAAGAATTTATGCGGGATTGTGCCTGATGCTGGCGGGGTGGTTCGTATTCCGATTTATGGCGGTGTCGGCGGAAAACCGGTTGGTGGTGTTTAATCCGGCGCGCAGCGTCGCGGTCGACGGGATGCCGGTGAACGTGATGCGGATGCAACAGACAAATGAAACACTGCGCGAACCGATTTCGGTCGTGAACAACCGGGCTTTGGTTTCGGGATCGCGTGTGGGGCATTTCCAGGCCGGCCAGAAAATCGGCGCCGGCACAATCGTGTCTGTGGCGTCGCGCATTGATTTGGATACCGGCATGTACCCGGTGCGTACGCGCGGGGTTGCCGACGGACTGAATTATGCCGAATATGCGGCCAGGGGATATTTTATTCCCAAAGAGGCCGTGCATAACAACACTGTTTTTGTTGTCGATGGCGGCCGCGCCGTGGCCCGCGATGTGACCGTGGGGCGCAGTGACGATGTTCGTGTATTGGTGACGGACGGGTTGGATGACGGCGATATCGTCATTGTGTCGCGCGTTGCCGATGGTCAAAAAGTGCGGATTAAAAAATAAGTATAGTCCCGTTTCAGAATAGGAGAAAATAAATGTTAAACTTTTTCGTCAAGCGGCCGATTACCACGTTGATGTTTGTGTTGTTCTGGGTGGTTCTGGGGCTGGTGTCATTTCCGAAAATGAATATCGAACGGACACCGTCATTGGATTTCCCGATGGTGACTGCGACATTCGTTTATCCCGGCGCGCAACCCGCCGAAATGGAATCCCAGGTGATTAAAAAGGCCGAAGACGCCATCGCCGAAGTGGCTGGATTGAAAAAAATCACGTCCCAGGCATTTGAAAACGGCGGATACGTGATGGCCGAATTTAACCTGGGGGTCAACGTCAACGACAAGGCGTCCGAAGTCAAAACAAAAATTGACGCCATTGCGTCCGAATTTCCCGATGCGTTAAAGCAGCCGGTTGTTGAAAAATTAAACCCGTTACAGGAATCGGTCGTTGATATTGTTCTGCGCGGTGCGGATGCGCGTGATTTAGAAGAATATATCGACGATGTGTTAAGTACGAAAATCACCGCCATTTCGGGCGTCGCCAGCGTGTCTGTCTTTGGCGGCCGCGAACGCGCGGTTCGTATTGAAATGGACCCGGAACTGATGGCGGCCCGCGGGGTTACCATCATGGATATGGTGTCGGCACTGGGGAATAAAAACCTGAACGTGCCGGGCGGTAAAATCGAAGGGGTGTCCGCATCGTCCAACGTGCGCTTTATCGGGGAATTTGCAACCATCGCCGATATTGAAAATTTGCAGATTGTCACGATGGAGGGGCAGAAGTTCCGCGTTGCCGATGTTGCGACCGTGGTGGATGCGGCGCGCGATATTGAAACATTGGCGCGTTATAACGGTGAAAACGTTGTCGTTGCGTCGGTGGTCAAGGCATCTGATGGAAACGCGATTAAAATTTCCCAGGCCCTGCGCGACCGGTTGCCGGGATTTGTCGCCGACATGCAGGCGCGTTTCCCCGGGGCCGAAATGCAGATTGTGTCGGATTCGTCGACGTCCATTGCCGATGAAACGTACAGCACCATTTGGGGTATCGTGTTGGGGATTGTCTTTACCATTTTGGTGTTGTTGGTGTTCACGCGCAACTGGCGGTCGACCATTATCGCGGGCGCGGTGATTCCGGCGTCGCTGATTGCGGGCTTCTTCTTTATGAACGGGGCAGGATTTACCGTTAATGCGATGACGCTGTTGGCGTATTCGTCCGCGCTGGGGACATTGGTGTCGAACGCGATTATTTTGATTGAATCTGCATTGGGCGAAATGCACAACGGGAAAAATCCCCAGCGGGCGGCCGTGGACGGCACGAAAAAAGTGACCGTGTCTATTTTGGCGGGTGTCGGGACGAACGTGGTGGTGTTCTTGCCCTTGGCGTTTATGGGCGGCATCGCAGGCCAGTTCATGTCCCAGTTTGGGATGACAGTGGTGTACCTGACGCTGTTGTCACTGATGTTTTCGTTCACACTGGCGCCGATGATGATTGCCCAGTTTTTGCGAATCAAAGAACCCAAATTAAAGAAAATTGACACAACCCAGACGGAAATTGTCGAAAAGACACCGCTGCGTGCGTGGTTCGATTATCAATTCCGTCATCCGGGGCGCGTGGTGCTGGGGGCTTTCCTGATTCTGATTGCGTCGGCGCAATTGATGAAGTTTGTGGGAAATGAATTCTCGCCATCGTCGGATACAGACGAAATCACCATCACGGCCCGTGCGCCGATGGGGGCGACGTATGAAAAATCCGAACAAATCGCCATGCAAATCGAAGATGTGCTGGGGCAATTCCCGGAAGTTCGGGCCACAACCGTTAAAATCGGGGAACGTGGATTACACAATATTACGGTGAAAATCCAGTTGGCCAAACTGGGGGATGAACGTAAAATCGGGGACCGGGAATTGACGCGGCAAATGCTGCCGAAATTGGCCGAAATTGCCGATGCGGAAATTCAAATCAAGGCCGGGGCCGGCATGTCCGCGTCACAATCGTCGGACTTGGTGTTGAATATCTATGGCGAATCGGATGAAAAGCGCGCCCAATACGCGGCCCAGATTCTGGAAATGATTAATCAAATTCCCGAAGTTCAAACGGCCGTCCTGGCGGTGCCAAGCCCCAATGATGAAATCCAGTTTATTCCAACCCAGGACAACATGAATTTCTGGGGCGTGCAAAATGCGTACGCGGGGGCGACGCTGCGTGCGGCGCTGTATGGCAACGACGATTATAAATTCAAAGAAAACGGAAACGAATATCCGATTATCGTTGAATTTGCCAAACCCTTTAAAAATGACACGTTGTTCGACAATACGTTTGTAAATTCGCAAAAGGGGATGGTTGCGCTGGGCCAGTTGGGCGCGGTTGAAATATTGCCTGCGACGTCGAATATTAACCGGTTGAACAAAAACCGCATTACTGAAATCGACATCAATATCGGTAAATCCACCATGGGTCCCGTGCAACAGAAAATCCAGGCCGGCCTGGACGCCATGGAATGGGACATGGGATACAGCGCCGAATTTGCCGGGATGGCGGAAACGCAAAGTGAAACAACCGGGGAAATCGGACAGGCGTTCTTGCTGGCGACCATATTGACGTTCATGCTGTTGGCGGCGATTTTGAATTCCTTGGTGCATCCTTTGACCATTGCGACATCCATTATCACCAGTTTCGCGGGCGTGTTTATTATCCTGTTCCTGTCGGGGGGGACGATGAACGTGGGTGCGATGTTGGCGTTCGTTATGTTGGTGGGGTTGGTCGTGAACAACAATATTTTGGTGTTGGAACCGACGATCAAGCGTATTGCCGACGGCGCGGTGCCGCGCGTGGCGCTGTGGACGGAATTGACGGATAAAAAGAACATGGTTTTGATGACGTCGATTGCGGTCATCACGGGGATGTTGCCCCAGATGTGGAGTACCGACGGCACCAAGGTCGCCATGGCTGCGGTGATGATTGGCGGTATGCTGGCCAGTTTGATTTGGACCTTTACCCTGACGCCGGCCTTGTTCTTTTTGATGGAGGGCATGCGCCGCCGCGTTCATATCAAGAAACGCAGAAAGCATAAGTAAAAAATGTCCCCCAAACGGGGGATTTTTTTAATTTTTGAATTCTTATTGATTTGGTGCGGTGCTTTGGGTCCCATCAGATTAAGAACAGTGCCGACGAAATCAGAATTCAGAAATGAAAAAAACCGGCGATTGCCGGTTTTTTTTAGTTTGCAGCCGTCGGGGCCAAACGCTTGCGGCCCGCCGCGCGGCGGCGGCTCAAGACATCGCGACCACCTTTGGTCGACATTCTTTCCCGAAATCCGTGCGTGCGAACGCGACGGGTTTTCGACGGTTGATAAGTACGTTTTGTTGCCATAATAAATCCTTTTGTGTGGCTATTTAATCACAGGTTTAATAAAAACGCAACCTTTTTTTATTTTTTCTTGCCCGCGGATATCAAACCTGCCTTTTGCAGGCCCAAAGTAACCATGTAAAACATGAACAAGCGTGCAAATAAGTTTAAAATTGAAACGTATAATTTCCATAACGGCAAGAAAAACATGTTAACCTCTTTATGTAAATCATGGTACAAAAAACAATATGTTTGTCAATATATTTTTTAGGTTTATTTCTTGACCAAAAGCCTAAAAATCTGCTATCTTTCGTTTGTGAAAAAGAAGGAAATTTCGGTATGGATGAAACAACAAATATCAATGAAATTGGCGCGGTAAAGGTACCGCAATCATCGCTGGAACACGAAATGCGGACCAGTTTCTTGGACTATGCGATGTCGGTCATTGTGGACCGCGCGCTGCCTGATGTGCGGGACGGATGTAAACCGGTGCATCGGCGTATCTTGTACGTTATGAACGATGTGGCCCCGGCAACGCGTGCCACCGTCAAGTCCGCCCGTATCGTCGGGGAAGTGATGGGTAAATATCACCCCCACGGCGACAGTTCGATTTACGAGGCCATGGCCCGCATGGCCCAGGATTTTTCCATGGGTGAAATGCTGGTCCAGGGGCAGGGTAACTTTGGGTCGCGCGACGGCGACAAACCCGCCGCCATGCGTTATACCGAGGCGCGCCTGTCGAAACTGGGTGCGTCGCTGATGGACGACATGGACAAAGACACTGTTGATTGGATGCCGAACTTTGACGGCACGTTGCAAGAACCGGTTGTGTTGCCGACGAAATTCCCGAATTTCCTGGTGAACGGGGGCGCGGGGATTGCGGTTGGGATGGCGACAAACGTTCCGACATACAATCTGGGCGAAGTGTGCAACGGGATTCTGGCGATTTTAAACAACCGCGATTTGACCGATGATGAACTGTTTAATATTATTCCCGGGCCTGACTTTCCGACGGGCGGCATTATCATGGGGCGCGCCGGCGCGTACAAGGCGCACAACACAGGCCGTGGGTCGATTATCGTGCGGTCCAAAACACATACCGAGGATTTCCGCGACCACCAGGCAATTGTTGTCGACGAAATCCCGTACCAGGTCAACAAAGCCCAGTTGATTATCAAAATCGCCGAACTCATCAAAGACAAACGTATCGAAGGCATTTCCGAAATCCGCGACGAATCGTCCAAGGAAGGTCTGCGCATCGTGATTGAATTAAAGCGTGACGCGATTACCGACGTGGTGTTAAATCACCTGTTCCAGTACACGGAAATGCAGACGAATTTCCCGGTGAACATGATGGCGCTGAACCGCGGGCGGCCGATGCTGTTCAATATCCGCGGGGTGTTGGACGCCTTTATCGAATTCCGGGCCGAGGTTATTCGTCGTCGCACCATCTTTGATTTGAACAAGGCGCGCAACCGGGCGCACACGTTGTTGGGGCTGTCGGTGGCGGTTGGCAATCTGGATGAAGTGATTGCGTTGATTAAATCCAGTGAATCGCCCGAGGCGGCGCGTATCGCGTTGACGGCGCGGACATGGCGGGCGGCGGATATCGAATCATACATTCAATTGATTGACGATCCGAATACCGAGTATGAAAACGGCATGTTCCGCATGTCCGAAGACCAGGCGCGCGCCATTTTGGAATTGCAGTTACACCGCCTGACGGGGTTGGAACGCGACAAAATCCACAACGACTTGGTGGAACTGGGGGCGGTTATCAAAGATCTGTTGGACATCTTGGGCAGTTATGAACGCATTGTCCAAATTATCCGCGATGAAACCACCGCCGTGCGCGACAGTTGGGCGCAAGAACGCCGCACCGAAATATCCGAGGCCGAGGTTGATATTGATATCGAAGATCTGATTGCGCGTGAAGACATGGTTGTCACCGTGTCCAACACCGGATATATCAAGCGTGTCGCCCTGGATACATACCGTGCGCAAAAACGCGGCGGCAAGGGACGCAACGCCATGACCACCAAAGAAGACGATTACGTCGTCCAGGTGTTCGTCGCCAACACGCACACGCCGCTGTTGTTCTTTAGTTCCAAGGGATTGTGCTATAAACTTAAAACCTATAAATTGCCCGAGGCCGCGGCCGCATCCAAGGGTCGCCCCTTGGTCAATCTGTTGCCGCTGGAAAATGGCGAAACGATTACCGCAATTTTGCCGGTGTCCGACGAAGATGTCGCGCGCGTTGCCGAATCGGGCCAGGAACATTTCCTGATGTTTGCGACGGCGCGCGGAACCGTGCGTCGTAACCGGATGTCGGACTTTGATTCCATCCGCGCCAACGGGAAAATTGCCATGAAACTGGACGACGGGGACAGTTTGATTTCGGTCCTGCCCTGTACCGAGGACCAGGATGTCTTCCTGTCGACGGTACGCGGGCGGTGCATCCGATTCCCGGTGCCGGAAATCCGTATCTTTGCGGGGCGCAATTCAACCGGCGTACGCGGGTTGACGTTGGGCGCGGATGACCGTGTGATTGGGATGGCCATGTTGACGCATGGGGAATCTGATTCTGCGGTGCGTGCGGCCTATATCCGCCAGTCGCGCGCGTTGCGCCGTGCCGCCACAGGTATCGAAGAAGAGGCCGGTGACACCGAAGAAGAAACCACATCCATCACGCTGGACGATGCCAAGATGCAACAGATGGCGGCCGCTGAACAGTTTATCTTGACCATTTCCGAAAACGGCTTTGGCAAACGGACCAGTTCGTACGAATACCGCATCACGCACCGTGGGGGTAACGGCTTTGCCAATATCAAATTGGGGGGCAAAAACACGGCTGTGGCGGGTTCATTCCCGGTGACCGATGACCAGGATATTATCATGGTGACCGACGGCGGTAAAATTATCCGCACGCCGGTCGCAGACGTCCGCATTGCGGGCCGCGCGACGGCGGGGGTGACACTGCTGCGTACGGCGGAAAATGAAAAGGTCGTGTCCGCCATCGCCATTATGCGCGATGACGAAGGTGCCGAACAGGATGTCATTGACACGGACGCCGGCGTGGCCGCGGTTGACGGTAGCGCCACCGTGATTACCGATGTCCCCGACGCCGCCGACACGGCCGTCCAAATGCCCGAGGCAACCGATGAATAACAGTGAATACTTTTCATCCATCAACGATGTGTCGGCACAATTAAATGTGCCGGCGCATACGTTGCGCTATTGGGAAAAGCAGTTTCCCGCCGCCATCCGGCCGACGACCGGGGCGGGGGGGCGCCGCTATTACCGGGCGGAAACGGTGGCGCGTTTGACGGTGATACGTGATTTGCTGTATTCCCACGGGATGACGATTGCCGGTGTGAAAAAGTTAATTCATGATGGAAATCTGCCGGCGTCGGCCGATGATTTGATGGGTGCGCGTGATGCGTCCCCGGCGCAATCCGCACCGGTCGATACCGCCCGCGATGCCACGCGGCGCACGCAAATCAACCGCGCGATTGAATATCTGGATGCGGCGCGGCATATCTTGGCGGCATAGAAAAGGGAAAAAATGGCCAAATTTCGGCATTTTTTCAGCAACATTGTTTGTGGATTTATCTGGGACCGTGACCGGCGCAAGAAAGTGCGCGCCATTTTAAATTCCAATATTTTTGGATATCTGGTTTTTATTCGGAAAAATATCGGCGAACGCATTTGGCGCTTTAAAATTTTTATCGGTTTTCGTGGCCGCAATTTGTTGATAGAGGTTAATCGCCGTTACATTTTTAAATTTCAAATTCCGGGGAATAAGTATCCCTATGACATGCCGCGCCGGGAAAAGCGTGTTGTGGATGCCCTGCGGCCCGCGCCCATGGGACGCATGATTCCGCATGTGGATTTATTGGATTATCATGGGATGATGGTGCGCAAATACGACTTTATCCCCGGGATAACAATGCGGGATTTGCCGGCCGATTGCGCGCCGGAAATTCTGGACAATCTGGCGACCCAGGTGGCCCGTTTTGTTTATGATATCGCGAGTGCAAACCCCAAACAGATTGCGGATTTAAAGCCCGACCCCCGCATGCGGCCCGGTTACATGCGCGGATGGTTTCATGGCGATATCTATGAAAATTTCTTTATCGACCCCAAAACAATGCAGATAACCGCCTTTTTCGATTGGGAAGATTGTTATTTCGGCGACTTTGCCCATCATTTTGCGCCCAATCATCGTTGTGTTCATCCGGACTTTATGGTCCGCATCGGCGCGGCGTATGATAAAATCTGGGCCGACGCGCACTAACGTATGAAAATCACCCGGCCATCAAAACGTGTACCCAATGGCAATACCAATACGTCGGTATCGTGCGCGCATATTGATATCGATGTCAAATAAATCATCCCGAAATCGTGTCCATGAGCATGTCTGGTATAATTTGATAAATGCCTGGTTTCCAATATTCATACGCACGCCAAAGCCGGTGCCGTATATAAACGCCCAATCATAGAATTCAACATCGCCCATCTGATATTCCATATCTGCCAAGCCTGATTCCAGTATGACATACGGCATTATTGAAAATGGCGCCAATGGGATTTCCAATTGGACGGTGGCACTTCGCAGGCGTAAATCCCCGTCGCGTCGCCACGCCAGATGAACACCCGCCGACGTGCCGTCAATATCAAAACCGGCCGAAATTGTCGGGGCATCATATTTATAGTGGGTGGAAATATTAAAACCATTGTCCAAAAATTTCACGCGGTCGCGTATACGGGTGTTTATATCAAAGCCCATGGAAACAAAGAAAATATTTGCAGATTTATTGTCCATCATCTCGCAGTCATAATTATACATGACGATTGTTTGAACCGTATCTGTTTGTTCGTCGGATACATCCGCCGTATTTGCCCCCGCCGGCATAATCGCCAGCCCCATCAATATCACTCCGGTGATTTTTCGCATGTCGCCCCCGTTTTGTTTAAACAAAAAACCACCAAGGAAAAAGGTGGTTGGAGTTTGAAACGATAGTAAAACATATCTCCGGTTTATTTTTATATATCACCGGACTCCAACCAATAAGTTGGACACGATAACGCCCGCGCGAGCGGTTTTACTAACGAGGTTTCAAACTCGCTGTAACAGGGAAAAACCTATTATTATCGACACCATACCAACTTGTGATAAAAAATCAAGATGTCGATAATAATAAATGCCATATAACTAAGGCGGGTTGGAGAATAGCATTTTTGCACAACCAGTATGCTCACGGTTTATTCAATATATTCACCGTCTCCAACCCATAGGAGGTTGGCGCTGTAACGCCCGCGCGGGCGGCAAGCACGAGATTCTAATCTCGCATAACAGGACCCCTGTTACAATAAGTACTATATCCTAATTCTATTAGAAAATCTAGTGGAAAATAAAGGCGGGTTGGAGAATAGCATTTTTGCACAACCAGTATGCTCACGGTTTATTCAATATATTCACCGTCTCCAACCC
>CAXHMP010000011.1:0-26382 GCA_964017835.1 uncultured Alphaproteobacteria bacterium | reverse complement strand
ACCTGCCGCCAGCGTTCGTTCTGAGCCAGGATCAAACTCTCAAGTTCTAAAAAACTTGTGGTTTAAGTCCCGTGCATAAAACAACACTGACATAATATCAGTTCGTCTTTACATATAATTATTCGCAAGACAAGTATTTAACGAGGTTTAATATGTAAACCTACTACCTGTCTAGGATATGCACTTTTGACTTAGTCAAAGTTTGGATTGTTCCAAATTCAACTGTCTGCACATCCCTTCTTGAACAGATTCTTGATTTGCATCAAAAATCTTTGATGAGCTGCTTTTATTCACAATGTTTGCGTATTTATCAGGTACCCTATTCTGGTCATCCCGTAAACCGCAGAATTTCAGGGGTTGAGAGTTTTTTTTGTTTTGTTCCCAACTTGAAAGCCTGCACAGTATGACCTCTGGCATGGAAAAAGTCAAGCGCTTTTTCAAAAATAATTTCAAAAAGATTTCATTTTATTCCCGCGTTTTAGGAAAAATCCCGGTTTTCTGGGATTTTTTATCCTAAAATTTTTTTTAATTTTTTTCTGGGGAACCACCCCCAAGCCCCAAATTCCGATTCGAATCGGGTAAAATAGTGATTCGGACACCCCAAAATCAGGGGTTCGATTCGGTCTTGAATGTCCAAACGCAAAATTATCTTTTCAATATCGCCCTTTTTGTGATATGATTTGTATCATGAAAAAACAAATTGCTTTTTTGCCGGTTCTGGCGTGCCTGTGTTCTATGGCGCCGGCCCGGGCGTCCGATTGCATTGGCGACGGATGTGATATTCAACCCATGATGCGGGCAACGGGTGCGCCAACAAATATTGATATGTTGGTCATGCCGGCGGCCGATTGCACCGGGGACATGGCCCCGGCCGTGATGCCCATGCCGGCACCCGCCCAATATAATAATGTTCCCATGGCATATGATTACGCCCCCGCGGCCCCGGCGCCGATGGCCCTGGTCCCGGTCCAAGATGGCGTGGTTCCCGCCTGGGACGGGACATACGGCCATTATCAACAGCGGCGCTTTGATAAAACGGTCGATTGGCGCGACGGGGTGCCAATTTGGGACGATTCGATTTCGCATTACCGGGATCGCGATTTTAGCGACTGGTACACGCCAATGGATATCTATTATTATTCCGACCGGGCGGACTTTGTGACACGCGACGCGGTGGAAAACCTGTTAACGCCCATGCGGCCGACATCCAACCTGTGGACCGAAATCCCTGAAAAATACGCGCCCCAGGACATGGATTGTGTGGTGGCCGCCACGTTTGATGAACCCGTCGTTACCGAAACCCAGACCACGGCGGCGGTTATCCGCCCCATTCCCGTGGTGGCGGTTGACGGTTGTCCGTTTGAAACCAATTGGGAGTGCGACATCTGGCGTAAAAAGCCGATGATTCGCGAAACCGTTTCCCCGCGCAGCCCCCAGTTGCGCGTAACAAAAATGGATGCCTTTATCAATGCGGCCCAATGCGATGCCAAGATTTCGGCCAACGACCCGGTGGCGGCACCCCTGCTGGCCCGGTATAAAATGCTGATGCAATCGGCCCAGGCATGCTGTACGGATGGAATGGTCTATGCGTTAAAAAACGCGGGGGCGTCCGATGCGTTGGTCTATAAATTCATGGCCGATGACGCCAATTTCTATAACCTGGGGGCGCGGTGCCTGATGACGACGGATGCCGAATTAGACAGCAAATATCCCAACACCGCAACGGCCGCCGTCGCCGCCGACGTTCGCAACGGGTGCCTGTGCCGTGGCCGGCAATGGTTTACGGCAATGCTGGCCCCGTTCCAAGCCGCCTATGCGGCCGCCCCGGAATTCGCCGCCCAGGATTTTTGGTACACGTACACAGATGGGTTACAGCGTGAAATCACGGTATCTGTGAATACAGACATCAAAAACGTCCTGGACCAACTGTCACGTTGTCCGTAATAAAAAACGCCCCCTGGGGCGTTTTTTTATTTTTGTTTGCTGTTGAGCCGAATCAAACTGCCCACCACCTTGGCAGCACACGCCACAATCAGCGCCTTGTCCCCGATATCGGCCGGAAGTTCCAAATAATCCGGCGACACCCCGGCGACCGCTGCCCCCAGAGTCCCAACCGCGGCCACTATAAAGGCACTGCCCGAAATCAGAAAAACCCGGTCCATAAAATTCACCAAATGGGTGCTTTTCAAATTTTCACTGCTTGTTTTTTGATTTTCTGTCATTTTTAATCCTTTTGATACCCATACAATAAAACAAATTTTATATTTGTCAAGTTTTTAAAATATAATATATGTCGACCTGCGCCGGATGACAAACGCATCCCCAGAATGACATGGGGTTTTATTTTCTTGCCAATCCCCGAGCATTAGAATATAATACCCATCGCATCGGGTGATACCCGGTGTGAGGTCTCAAAGCCTGAAAACAAGAATTTCTCCAACTGTGGTTGGAGGGCTGTGATATATATAAATAAACAGCACTATACTTGTTTGTAGTTTTGAGCCTCCAACCGCCCTTCATCACGGCGGATTTTTTTTAATTTTGGGGGTGAATGAAAATGCCAGTGATATCGAATGAAACGCGGCTTATTGGTGGCGCAATGCGGCACGGCCGCCGCATGAACCGGATTAGTCGCACGGACGCCGCCCGCGCCTTGCGGCTTAGTTTGGATGAACTCGGCCTTATCGAGGGCGGCCGCATGGTCATCCCCCGCCGCGTGTTGAACAGCCTGATGTACCATGCGATACGGGATAAGTGTAAAAAGGATGAATAGGAACATCACCCAGCACCCGCGGTTATCTTCTGAATCCGTCACCCCGTCGAAGGACGGGGTCCATTGTGTTCGACAGAGGACAAATTCTTGGGAATTCTTAGACACCCAGAATTTGAAATCTCAGGAACACAATGGACCCCGTCCTTCGACGGGGTGACGGGGGAGTGTTTAAGAGCCTGGAAAATAAAGCACTGCCCCAAACAAATCAGCACCCAGAAATCATAAATCAAAACAATCCCCGGGCAATCCCTTATACCTTATAAAAAATCCCGGCAAACACCGGGATTTTTTACAGTTTGGCCTTGATTTCTTCGACCTCGTAACATTCAACGCGGTCGCCTTCTTTCAGGTCGTTGTATTTATCGAAACTCATCCCGAATTCGACACCGCCCGACACTTCCTTGACCTCGTTCTTTTCACGACGCAGTTCGCCGATTTTCCCGTCGTAAATCACAACGTTGTCACGCAACAGGCGCACAAACGCATCTTTTTTAATTGTCCCTTCGGTCAGACGGCAACCCGCCACGCGCGTGCCTTTGCCGACCGTGAACAATTGAATGACGTCCGCGTATCCGATAAAGGTTTCACGGCGTTCCGGTGCCAGTTTCCCAGACAGGATTTCTTTGATTTCATCCGTAATGCGATAGACAACACTGTGATAACGAATATCGACATTGGCATTGCGCGCCATATCACGCACCGCGGCATCGGCACGCACGTTAAACGCGATGATAACCGCATTGGATGCCGCCGCCAGACGAATGTCGCCTTCGGTAATTTGACCAACCCCGGATGACAGGATTTCAATACCCGCCTTGTCCGAATTGATATCACGCAGCATGTCGACAATCGCCTCGACACTGCCCTGGACGTCGGCACGCAGAATAATCGGCAGCGTCAATTTTTTATTGTCATCGCGCCGGGCAAACAATTCTTCCAGGGACGAGCGTTTAATGGCGTTCGCCTTGTCCTTGGCCTTTTGCGCACGGTATTGGGCGACTTCGCGGGTTTGAGCCTCGGTTTCCATCACGCGCAGTTCGTCACCCGCCGTTGGCACCGCATCCAGCCCCAAGACCACAACCGGTTGGCCGGGTTTGACAGCCTTGACACGCACCCCCGTCGAATCAATCAGGCCGCGCACGCGCCCAAACGTTTCACCGACCACAAACACGTCACCGATTTTCAACGTTCCCTGGCGCACCAGGATGGTCGCAACCGCGCCCAGACCTTTTTCCATTTTCGCTTCGACCACGTGGGCAACGGCCGGCATTTCCGGGTCGGCCTTTAATTCCATCATGTCGGCCTGCAGCAAAATGGCATCTTCTAATTTATCCAGATTGATTTTTTTCGTGGCAGAAATTTCAACCGCCTGGACGTCGCCGCCCATTTCTTCGACCTGGACTTCCTGTTGCAACAGGTCCAATTTCACCTTTTGTGCGTTGGCTTCGGGCAAATCGATTTTGTTGATAGCCACGATAAACGGCACGTTTGCCGCGCGAATATGATTAATCGCTTCGATGGTCTGGGGCATAATGGAATCGTTTGCCGCCACGACCAAGACCACGATATCCGCCATCTGGGCGCCGCGGGCGCGCATGGCGGTAAAGGTTTCGTGTCCCGGCGTATCCAGGAAAGTAATCACGCGACCGGATTTGGTTTTGACTTCGTACGACGACACATGCTGGGTAATACCGCCCGCTTCGCCCGCCGCGACATTCGCATTGCGGAACGCATCCAACAGCGACGTTTTCCCGTGGTCGACGTGACCCACAACGGTCACCACCGGTGCGCGCGGCTGCATTTTGGCGGGGTCCGGCTGGCGTTCCATCTGGTCGGCATAGGGTTTGACATCCACACGTTTGACCGTGGCACCAAATTCGGTCGCAATTAATTCAGCCGTATCGGCATCAATCGATTGGTTCTGGGACGCCATCATGCCCATTTCCATCAATTTTTTAATGACGTTGCCAACCTTTTCGGCCATGGCCGCGGCCAAATCCTTGACCGTGATGGTGTCGCCCAGGGTAACGGTGCGTTCCACCTTTTGCGGGGCGGTGAACATCGCACGCGCCTTTTCACGGAATCGTTTTAACGATGCCTCGGACCGGCGGCGGTTGGCCCCGCGCAGGGCGATTTCATCATCGTCATCGCCCATCACGATATCGTGCAACGAAATTTTGCCCGATTTTTTGAAATCCTTTTGCGACTTGGCAAATTTGGGCGCCCGCGGGGCCGTGGCATTTTCGTCATCATCACGCCGCGAATTCGTGGGACGGGCCGCGGGTGCAAAGGCGCGCGGGGCCGGTGTTTGTTCCTTGTCATTATCAGCGGCAACATTTTCACGGGCGGCCAATTGTTCTTTGACCTGTTCATATTCGCGGTTTTCGCGTTCGATTTCCGCGGCGCGCGCGGCGGCGGCTGCGGCCTCGGCCGCTTCGCGTTGTTTGCGTTCTTCTTCGCGCGCCCGTGCAGCGGCCAGAACCGCGCGCAGTTTTTCATCCGCAGCATTGGCGTGTGATTGCGCCGGGGTCGATGGTTCATCGCGTAATTCACGCGTCCCCGGGGCCACAACGCGCCGACGGCGTTCAACAAAAACGGCATCGCCCTTTTTGCTTTGGACCGCGTCAATCGTCACAGATTTTCCAAGTGTTAATGTTGCCATATTTTAACCTTCTGTTATTTTCTGGGGGGGATGGCCCCCCGGAAAATTATTCCTCGTCTTGTTTGATGCCGTACGCCAATTCGCGGGCCTTCATCACAACGCGTCCCGCCAGGCGGCCACTCATCGTGTCTTCGCCCAGAATTTCCACCAATTCATCCGACGCCAGGTCCGCCAAATCGCCCAGCGATTTGATACCCGCCGCGCCCAGTTTCATGATGATGGGCCGTTTGATGAAATCGAATTCCAATAAATCGTCACTCATCCCCAGGTTATGACCCTGGTCTTTGTAATCCTGTTCGATTTTCGCCAGATAGTTTTTCGCACGGGTCTGCAGTTCGGCCGCCAATTCGGTATTGAACCCTTCGATAGATTCCAGTTCGGTCGGTTCCACGAACGCGATTTCTTCGATGGTGCGGAACCCTTCGGTAATCAACAGATGGGCAATCATTTCGTCCACGTCCAGGCCACGAATAAACAATTCCGTCTTTTCCTTGAATTCCTTGGCACGGCGTTCCTGTTCTTCGGCTTCGTTCATGACGTCGATGTTCCAACCCGTCAACTGGGACGCCAGGCGCACGTTTTGACCGCGACGGCCGATGGCCAACGACTGTTGGTCTTCGGTGACAACGACGGCGGCGGTACGGGTGTCTTCGTCAACAATGATTTTGGCGACCTTGGCCGGCTGCATCGCGTTGACGATAAAGACCGCCGGGTCGTCCGAATACAGAATAACGTCGATTTTTTCACCGTGGCATTCGTTGATAACCGGCTGGATACGTGTCCCCTTAATCCCGACAGTCATCCCAACGGCATCGATGGACGGGTCGGATGTTTCCACGGCAATTTTCGCGTGGGACCCCGGCGCACGGGACACCGATTTGATTTTGATGACGCCTTCGTAAATTTCCGGCACTTCTTGGACAAACAGTTTTTCCATAAACATCGGATGGGTACGGGTCAGGAAAATTTGCGGCCCCGAATTGGAACGCGCCACGTCCATAATCAGCGCACGCACCCGGTCGCCCACCTGCAGACGTTCACCCGGAATCAGTTCGGTCCCTTTGATATAGCCTTCGGCCTTGCCATTAATATCGACAAAGACGTTGCCAAATTCAATACGCTTGACCACGCCCGACACGATGTCGCCGATGTTATCTTTGAATTCTTCGTACTGGCGGCCCTTTTCGGCGTCACGCACGCGGCCGGTCATAATCTGGCGCGCGGTCTGGAACGCCATGCGTCCAAATTCCGGTTCCGGCAAGGGGTCTTCGACCACGTCGCCAACAGTCGGGTTCTTGGCATATTTTTTGGCCTGGTCCACGGTCAGCATGGTGTCGGCATTGTATTCTTCGACCGCATCGGGGGACGCAATGACTTCGAACAGACGCTTGACATAAATGGCGCCGTTTTTCCGGTCAATAGCCGCCACGATATTGAATTCTTCGCCATATTTGTGCTTGGCGATTTTGGCGATTGCCGCCTCTAGCGATTCAATAACGATTTCGCGGTCAATCTGCTTTTCCTGGGCCAACGAATCGATTGCCAACAACAGGTCTTGCCGGGGCATGGACACAAAAGACATTGTTTTCTCCTTACTTTGCCGTCTTTTACGATAAAGGCGGGGTTTTTTGAACCCCGCCCTTAAAAAAATTTTTTAAGAACGATTCGATTATGACGTCCGAATCGCGAAAATGCAAGAAAAATTTGACGCCCACGCATTTGGACACTATACTGCGAAATATGAAAATCATAACGCATTATTTTACCCGACAACTGACGGCGATATTTATTATGTTGCTGTTGATTCTGACCGGCCTGGCATGGATGGTCCAGATTATGTCGATGATGAAATTCTTGCTGAATTACGGCGTGAATTTGACCAGTTTTCTGGGGCTGACGGTATTGATGGTCCCCTTTATCGTGTCGATTATTATGCCGTTCGTCACCTTTATCGCGGTGATTTTCGTTTATAATAAATTAATCGCAGACAATGAAATCACGGTCATGGCGGCGTCAACCCTGTCGCCATGGCAACTGGCGCGGCCGGCGCTGCGGTTTGCAACGGTAATCGCCGGATTGCATTTGGCGCTGAACCTGTGGCTGGTCCCGATGACCCAGGCGCGCTTTTACGACACCCAGTGGAACTTGCGCTATGGCTTGGCCCATATGAAGTTACAGGAATCGGCATTTACCCAGATGGCGCCAAATCTGGTCGTCTATGTGGACAAGGTATCGGGCCACGACCTGTCCCAGGTGATGCTGTCGGATATGCGCGACCCCAAATCACAAATGACCATCTTTGCCAACCGGGGTAAATTGGTGGCGACGGCGCGCGGCCTGTCGATTGTGATGACGGGCGGGTCACTGCAGGCGATGGGCCACAGCCTGACGACGGGGACGTTCGACACGTTTGACATGGATTTGAATGTTGCCGACAAATCGGGCAATTCGGTTTTCAAGGTACGCCGTATCCCCACATGGGAATTATTAAAATCCGTCACACATATGGACAATTCGAAACAGCATCGGTTGATGCTGGGGGAATTATGCTCGCGCTTTTTAGGGCCGGTGATGAACATCATTTTGGCGGGACTGTGCGCGCTGATACTGTTGCGGACATCGCTGTTGCGGCGCCGGGCCAGTTTTGCGCCCGCGGTCGCGGTGGCGGCGATGGCGGCGGCAATGGCGGGATTTATGTCGGCATCGAACATGATTGACAGTCTGACCGACCTGGGGGTGATGGCGTTGGCCTTGGCCCTGGGGTTGGGGGCGATATTGGCGGGGTTGGCGAAAAAATGAAGCGGGGTTTGCTGGTTTTCATCATGGCATGGACGGGCGCCGCGGGCGCCGCGCCCATAGACATGGACGCGCCCAAGACCATAACGGCGCCAAAAATCGAATACAATGTCAAGACCCAGGACATCCAAACATCGGGACCGACCGAAATCACCAACGCATCGGGCCAGCGCATGACCCTGCGGGATACGTATCTGGGGAAAAACGCGGAAACATTTACCGGCGATGATATCGAACTGTGGCTGGGGAAACACGTCTATGTCGCCGCGGACCAGATTACGCGCGGCACGCCCAAAACCGTGGCAAGGGACGCGGTATTTACCGCATGCGACGGGTGCGACGCGTTTGGCAATGCGTGGGAAATTTCGACAACCCGCTTTGTACACAATGCCGACACCCGGATGATGGAATTTTTTAATCCGGTCTTTTGGGTGTACGGAATGCCGGTGCTGTGGTTTCCCTATTACCAAATGCCGGACCCGTCGGTCAAGTACAAGACCGGTCTGTTGATGCCGGATTTCGAATCCACCAACAATATGGGGACGCAGTTTAACCTGCCGATTTATATATCGATATCGGATTATCACGATTTAACGCTGAAATTATCCTATTTAACCCAGGAAAATCCCCTGTTTCATGCCGAACACCGGTTGAACACAACGCACGGCGCGTTTCGGACGACCGGGTCGTACACCCATAACAAGGCGGGCGAAGACCGCTGGCACATCTTTAACAACGATGTTATCGAATTGGGTGAATACGCACGCGCCTCTGTTTTCCTGGAACGCGCGTCGGATAAGACATATCTGCAGAAATACGGTTTCTATGACGCCCAGCCCTATTTGGATTCAGGTGCCAAATTGGAACTGTTTGGCACGTCCAGTTACGCCGTCGCCGACATGCATGTTTTCCAGGAACTGCGTAACACCAGCCGCAATCAATCCATGCCGTCGGGCAACATTTTGCCCAACATCCGCGCCGTTCATCAAACACAACCGTTTTTTCACGAAACCTATGCAACACTTAGTGCCGACGTTTTGGGCATATCCGGGTCGCACACATCGAACCAGCGCATGATTGGAATGGTGGGTGTCACATCACCATGGACATTGGGATGGGGGAATCGATTGACGCTGAATTTGTCGGCACGCTATGACATGTATCATTTTGACAACACCCAGATGATTGATGGCGACACCTATTCGGGGATGCGCATGCGCTTTTTACCCAGCGGTTATGTCCAGTGGGGATTACCGTTGATGCGCACCGGGGGCAAATGGCTGCACGTGGTTGAACCGCGGGCCAGATTGACCTGGATGCGCAAGACGGGGCATGCCCAGTTTTCGATGAACAATGATTCGGCCGGGGCCTTTTTGTCGGACACGACGCTGTTTTCCGACAACCGGTATGCCGGGTTGGATTTATGGGAAAACGGCACGTTTGCCGACTATGGCGTGCGCTGGGCGGCGTTTGACGGGTCGACCCAAAAGTTTGAAATCTTTTTGGGTCAATCGTACGATTTCACCAACCGTGACGACATCAATCACAACAGTGGATTTCATGACGGCCTGTCCGATTATGTGGGCCGGGTCAGTTATTCCAACCGCAGTTGGCTGCAATTGGCCAGCCGATTCCGCTTTGCGGAACAAGACCTGTCGCTGCGCCACATGGAAACGTCGGCGCATATCGGGGGCGGGACCACATATTTGAATGTCGGACATATCTGGAGTGCGCAATTCATCGACGCCAACACCATGGGCGATGATATGCACGAATTGGTGGTCGGCGCCGGTATCGGATTAACCCAGCGGTGGAGTCTGCGTTGGAACGCCACCTATAACGTTGAATACGACACGTTCCAGCGTCATTCGGGCGGGGTGTTTTATAATCATCCGTGTTATTATCTGTCGATGGAATATCGGCGCGATAACGCCATCAAGGACGATTATGTTGGTAACACGACCTTTCAGTTCCGCTTTGGGATGAGCATTGATGGCAAACAATATTAAAGAACACAGAAACAAGGCAAAGGGTACACAAATGAAATCAATGGCATTAAAATGGTTGGGGGCATTTTTATGTCTGGGGGCGACGCCCGGATATGCGGCGACGGTTGTGGCGACGGTCGGCGGGACACCCATTACGGACGCAGACGTGACGGCCCGGACAACCCTGATGTCACGCATGGGGGACACATCGACCAACAACCGGCGCACCGCGCTGCAAAACATTATCGACGACGAAATCAAATTGGCCTATGCCGCGAATTTCAAGGCGGTGCCAGATGACAAAGACGTGGAAAAAGAACTAAAGGCGATGAACCTGGGGGATTTGACCCCGGTTCAACGGGCAATGGCGATGTCGGCAATGCGGGCAAATATCGCCTGGCAAATGGTGGTGGCGCGCACCATCATGCCGATGGTTGAAATCGCGGACAGCGACGTTGCAGCCGAACGCACAACATTGGCGACCCAGCATGGGTTGCCCATTGAAATGACGATTGTGCGCCTGACCGATATTCCGGCCGACGTGGCGGCGAAATTGGAACGGCCCGCGTCCTGTGACGCGGCGATTGAAATGGCCGAACGATTGGGGGGGGCGCCGCAAAAATTTACCGCCCTGCAATACGAATTGACCGCGGACATTCGCGATGTGGTGGCGCCATTGCCGCGCCTGACCTGGTCGGCACGCGTGGACGGGAACGTCTATTTGGTGTGTGACACCAAAAAGACCAAGGAATACGGCGACCTGGATAAAATCATCCGGCAAAACGCCCAGTTTAAAAAGGCGATGTTCATGGCCGACCAGCAATTAAAGCAATTGCGGCGCAAGGCGGTCATTGTCATCAACGACAGCAGGTATAAATTATGACCAAACCCGTTTTGTTTAACATGACCCCCGCCCAGTTACAGGCATTTGTGGCGGATTTGGGATGGCCCCGATTTCGGGCGACGCAGATTCGCGAATGGCTGGACCGCGGGGCGCCGGATGCATCTGTGATGAAAAATCTGTCGCGGGACATGCGGGAAAAATTGGATGATATGGCGACAACATTACCCGTGCGCGTGGTTAAAAAATTGGAATCGTCGGACGGGGAAACAACCAAATTCCTGATGGAATTAGGGGATGGGGAACGAATCGAATGCGTTCTGATGCGGACCACATACGGCAACAGCGTCTGCGTCAGTTCCCAGGCCGGCTGCGCCATGGGGTGCCGGTTTTGTGCATCCACCCTGTTGGGGGTCAAGCGCAATTTGACGGCGAACGAAATCCTGGCCCAGGTGTTGACGGCCCAGTGGGAACTGCGTGCCGACCGGGGGACATCGCGGCCCAACGGGGACCCCAACAACGGCGACGTGTCGCATATCGTGATTATGGGTACGGGCGAACCGTTAATGAACACCCAAAATGTTATCGATTTTATCGAACGGGCCAATCATGATTTAGGCATCGGATGGCGGCGCATCACATTGTCGACATGCGGGATTGTGCCGGGCATCCGTGAATTAATTGCGTGGGGCCGGCCCATTAATTTGGCCATTTCCCTGCATGCGCCGACCGATGACCTGCGCAGCCAGATAATGCCGATTAATAACAAATACCATCTGGCTGACGTCTTGGCCGCGGCCGACGATTTCACGGCATTGCACAACCGGCAATTGATGATTGAATACATTCTGTTGGGGCGGCGCAGCGCATCGGGGGATGTCGAATTGGTCAACGCGACACCCGAATACGCCGAAAAATTGGCCGATTTGCTGCGCGGAAAAAATTGCATGGTAAATTTGATTCCGTGGAACGCAGTGGACGAACGGGACTTTGCCGCGCCATCGGGAAACGCCGTGCATCGGTTCCAGGACACTTTGATTAAATCTGGCATCCACACGCGTATCCGCCGTGAACGCGGCACCGACATTGGGTCGGCATGTGGCCAGTTGCGATTGAACAACAATCAAAAGGCATAACAATGGATTTACGCTATATCACCTGTTCCGACCCCCGCGAAGATACGTCAATTCCCGATGTTCTGACATTTCTGCGGCAAAATCCGCGCGCGGAATTGGCCGTCCAGGCGCACCCGTCCCGGATGTCGGCGGGCATGGACCGGCGCGTGTGGTTTGAAACGCTGTTGTCCATGGCGGCCACAACACGCGTGGCCCCCAATCTGGCGGTACATGTCAATATGGAATGGTGCGATATGTTTTGCCAGGGGGAATTAACGCCGGATTTAAAAGACTGGTTAACACGCACCCATCAAAATAACACCCCACTGGTCCAACGCATCCAGATTAATTTGTCGGGCAGTCACAGTCCCACATTCCGTCCCATCGAAATCAGCCGGATATTAAACGCATTCCCGGACCACGAATTTATTTTCCAGTACACCTATCCCCAGGGGATGCGCATGCGGCGTCTGGCCAATACCGGGGCGCGGTTTTCGGTCCTGTATGATGCGTCCGGTGGCACGGGCCGCACGCCGCGCGTGACGGGTCGCCCCTTTGCGTACGCATTGTCGACCGGATATTCGGGTGGCATTAGCCCCGACAACGTGGCCGCCCGATTGGAAAAAATCGCCCCCAAGGCCGGCCATCAACCCATCTGGATTGATGCCGAAGGCGGCCTGAAAAGCCCCACGACGCATCATTTCGCGCTGAACCGGGCGCAAGCCTATGTTCAAAACGCGATGACATGGTTGCGGTCCAATTCGAAATAAATTCCACCTTGCGAAAAAAATCCCCAATGCGGTATAATTTGCGGCGTTGGGGGGCGTATCCCTTTGCCGAATCCAACCGTCGGTTTAGGTGCGGGATATGCCGGCATCACCGGATGCTTTGTATCATTGGGATACACCAATCAGACCACCGGCAAAGACACCACCGGGTCATACATCATCACCATCCAAGAAGATTTTTCTGAAATAGTTCTTGATTCCCAAACCGGATACACAGAAATGGAATATTATTGTTCATATAAATCATGAAAAAGCCGGGATTTCCCGGCATTTATTTATTCATGACGCAAACTGTCAATCGGGTTTAACTTGGCCGCCTTGTACGCGGGCATAACGCCCGAGGCCAGCCCCACAATAACCGCCACACTGACCGACAACAAAACGGGCCAGGCCGAAAACGGCACGTTGTAATGCAATATCAGCCGGCCCACCCCCTGGGACAATCCAACGCCCAACAGCAATCCTGCCATCGACCCGATAAACGAAATCAATATCGATTCAGACAAAAACTGGGTGATAATATGCCGTTCCCGGGCGCCAATAGCCTTGCGGATACCGATTTCACGCGTCTGTTCCGCCACCGACACCAGCATCATGTTCATAATCCCAATGGCCCCCACCAACAGCGACACCGCCGCAATCGCAATCAGCAACAGTTTCATGTACCCCGTGACCGTGTTCATGGTTTCCATGACCTGTTTCATGTCCATGATTTGGAAATCGTCGGCATCGGTGTCCTTTAACTTGTGCCGCTGGCGCAACAGGGCCGTTATCTGTTCAATCGCCAAATTGTTGTCCGCATCCGGGTACAGTTTTAACGCCAACATGCCGACCGAATTGGGGAAACGACTGCCCTGCAGACGCTTTTTCAATGTCGACAGCGGAATGATAATCATGTCGTCCTGGGATCCCATGGCGGAATCGCCCTTGGCCCGGGTGACGCCCACGATAACAAAGGGCGTGTTTTGAATACGGATAACCTGGCCGACGGGGTTATCGGGCAGTCCCAATTCCGACGCCGTCGTCGGGCCAATAACGGCATATGTCGCCGCGTTACGGACCGCCGATTGGTCAAAGAATGTTCCATATTCTATTTCCACATTTTGGACAGTCGTATACGCCGGCCAGGCACCCACCATGGACGTGGCCCAGTTTTTGTTGCCATAAATGGCCTGGACCGCACTGTTCTGGATGGGGGTGACCGCCATCACGTCGGGCAGTTTGGCAATATATTCGGCATCATCTGTGGTCAATGTCTGGCGGTTACCGGTTCGCACACCCGCGCTTTGCGCGGCGCCGGCACGAATCATGATGGTATTGGTCCCCAGTGACGAAAACTGGTCCGTAATCTGGCGCTGGACCGTTTCACCAACGGCGACCATAATCACCACCGCCATCACCCCGATAACAATCCCCAGCACCGTCAGAAACGACCGCAGTTTATTCCCGCTGACCGACAGCCAGGATTCTTTTAAAATATCATTAAATGTCATTTTTTGCGTGCCTTGTGTTCTGATTTAATCAGGACCGATTCATTGGCAGGGACCGGGCCGTCGTAATTAATGCGCCCATCATAGACGTGAATTAACCGATTGGCATATTTGGCAATATCAAATTCATGGGTAATCATGACGATGGTAATCCCCATCTGGGCATTTAATTGCTTAAAGAATTTCAAGATTTCGTTGCCCATCTTGGAATCCAAGGCGCCGGTCGGTTCGTCCGCCAGAATCAGTTTCGGGTCCCCCGCGAGCGCCCGCGCGATGGCCACACGCTGGCGCATGCCGCCCGACAATTGCGTCGGCAAATAACTTTCGAATTTTTCCAATCCGACGCGACGCAACATTTCACGCGCACGCGCACGGCGTTCATCCATATCCATCCCGCGGTACATCAGCGGCAACATCACGTTGTCCAGCACGCTGCGCTTGGACAATAAATTAAAGTTCTGAAACACAAACCCAATATGTTCATTACGCACAACCGCCAATTCGTCGGGCGTAAAATTCGTTATGTCCGTGCCATAGAGTTTGTATGTCCCCCCCGTTGCAGAATCCAATGCCCCGATGATGTTCATGCACGTCGATTTTCCCGACCCCGACGGTCCCATAATGGCAACAAATTCACCCGCATGAACATCAAACGTTATGTCAAACAGAACCTGCTGCTGGCCCCCCATTTCCAGGGGGAAACTTTTATCAACCCCCTGCATGGAAATAATGATATCGGTTTCGGGCGATTTTTTTTGTTTCATGTCTGTGACCTTATCTCTGGGTGGGGCAATTAACGCGGTCCGCCCGGCCCCGGGCGCATGGACGCGCCCTGTTTCGACGAAGCGCCGGCCCCGATGCGTCCAACGACAATGCGGTCACCTTCTTCGATGCCGTCGGCAATGATTTCCGTTTCGGTCGCCGTGATCAGACCTTTTTCATACGGAATCAGCACAATCCCGTCATTGATGGCGCCAACGCGTTCGACCGCCAAATGGGTTTTCGGCGTGGCATCGCCTGGATTGTCGATGATATTATTAAAACTGCGCACCAAGAACGCGGCATTGGGCGCCTTCCACACATTATCACGTTCGGAAATGACAATGGTCACAAACGCGGTCATCCCCGGCATCAGGCGCAAATCGGAATTATCCACATCAATCACCACCGTATAGACCACGACGTTTGATGTCGTTGTCGGCGACAAACGCACCTGGCGCACGACGCCGTCAAAGGTCTGGGTCGGATAGGCGTCAACGGTAAACGTCACCTTCTGCCCGTCGGTAATCATGCCAATATCCGCCTCGGACACGGATGTTTCAATCTGCATGCGGGTTAAATCTTCGGCGATTTCGAACAGGTCAGGCGTCTGGAACGACGCGGCAACGGTCTGGCCTTTGTCGACCTTGCGCGATATCACGGTGCCATCAACGGGCGACGTAATGGTCGCATACCCCAGATTTGTCACCGCGCGTTCATACTGGGACTGCATCCGGGCCACTGACTGTTCGGCCTGTTCGTACGCCGTCTGGGATTGTTCCAGTTCGGCGCGCGCAATAAACCCGTCCGCAAACAGCGTGCGGTTGCGGTCATATTCGTTTTTGGCGTAATTGCGCTGGGACTGGGCCGACACCAGGGACGCCTTGGCCTCGTCCACGGACGCCTGTAACACCGACGGTTCGATTTTCAATAAAACATCGCCCTGTTTGACGGTGGCGTTGTAATCGACAAAGATTTCTTCGATTGTCCCCGACACCTGGGACCCGACATTGACAGTGTTAACCGGCATGATTTCACCGGTGGCGGTCACCACCTGGCGCAGTTCGCCGCGTGTAATCGCCACGGTCGAATATTGCGACGGCGCATTCGACGATTTCCCCAGCCACATCCACAGCCCCAGGGCCACCAATCCTAAAATTAAAATCCACCATTTTTTCCGCCACAGATAACGGGCCGTTTTTTTAATAAATGTCATTATTCATCCCCCCTTGATTCCAATTCCGCTTTGATATCCCCCACCGCCAGCGCAACCGCCGCCCGTTTGGTGAACAAATCGTATTTCGCGGCATTATTTTGCTTTTGCGCATCGACCAGTTCCGATTGCGCCGTCTGCCAATCCAACATGGTGGCACGCCCCACCTTGTACATGCCGGCCGTGACGCGTTCGCTTTCGGTGGCCGATTTCAGCAATGTCTCTGTCTGGGTTAACACCTTTTGCGCGGTCTGGTAATTGTGATAGGCGGTAAAAATATCCAACACCGCATTGTCGGCGGTCTGACGCTGGGATTCCAAGGCCCGGTCATAATTTGCCTGGGCCGCGCGCACGCCGTACATATTGGCAAAGCCGGCAAAGATGGGCATTGACGCGCGAATGCCAATTGACCCACTGATGCGATTGTTGCCGGCGTTAAAGGTTTCGGACGGCGTGTCGTTCCAGCTGAGCGTTCCCGACGCCGAAATCGTCGGTAAATTTTTCAGGAACGACGAATTGCGCCGATGCCAGGCGGCATCCGCATCCGCAGACGCACGCAATAAATCGGGCCGCTGGGCCTCGGCGGTGGCAATCAATTCATCAATGCTTTTGTTTTCGGACGCCGCCCCAAATTCGGACGCCATGTCGGCAATTTCAATATTATCATCGGCCGCAAAGGACAGTTGAGTTAATAACTTTCCCTTGGCGATTTCACGATTGTTTTTCGCGCGTGCCAAATCCAAATCGCGACTGGCCATCGTGGTTTCGGCTTTTAATACATCAGCCTTGGCGACGGTGCCGGCCTTGAACTTTTTCTGGGCGGTTTCCAGCGCTGTTTTTGCGACCGCCCGTAATGCCTCGGCCGATGTGACGTCCGCATTCGCGTTCAGCAATGTGTAATAAGACCCAATAACGCCATAGACATAATTTTGCACACTGTCGTCATAGTCAAATCCAGTCGCCCGCCAAACGGCCATTAATGTCTTTAAATCCGCCAACCGCTTGCCAAAATCAAAAATCAAATACGACGCCGAAAGCGATGCGCCCCATGACCAATCCCCCCATTCTTCGTTTCGATAAGGCAAACTGCCCGACGCGGACGCCGATACACTGGGCAAATAACTGGCATAGCCGGCATTTTTGGAAAACCGCGCCGATTGGACCGACAAATACGCCGCCGCCGTCTGGGGATTGCGACACAGCCCCAGTTCAATAACCTGTTGCAAGGTTAATTTGCCGTCCGGCACAGTGCGCCGCGTCATGCAATCGTCCGCCGCAAAACAGATATTTGGCGCCAGAACCAGCGCAAGGAATAATTTTTTCATGATAAAACTCTCTCTGCGTGCGATTATATCATGAATTTGAAATTTTTCTATTGAATTCTTTTTCAATATTGCCTAGGATACGTTCGCACCAAGACATGGCCTGGTGGCAGAGTGGTTATGCAGAGGACTGCAAATCCTTGTATGCCGGTTCGATTCCGACCCAGGCCTCCAAAAATTAAACGTCCCGAATGGGGCGTTTTATTTTTGGAAACCAGAGATATCGAACCGGCGCCGGTTCGAGTACAAGTTGGATTTTGTGGCGCGGCAATGTCCGCCGCGACATGAAATCCATACGCGTTGTGAGTCAAGTTGCGTTTAGCAACGGTCGCGCAACGCGCGATGCGAACATTCCGACGACACGCCTCCAAAAATAAAGCGCCCCCCTGTGGGGCGATTTGTTTTTGGAAATTTGGTGATATTCGCCCCGGCGCCGATTGCTGGGAATTCTTTGTTTTTATAATTTGCATCTTGGGCGATTTTGGGTGTATGATGTTCCCATGATTGAATGCCTGACCCTGACCGATTTTCGTAATCACACATCCACCCGCGTCACAACGGGCGGACGGCGCAATATTATTATCACGGGTTCCAATGGCGCGGGCAAGACCGCCATATTAGAGGCCGTATCCCTGTTATGCGGGGACCGCGGTCTGCGGGGCGCCGCCCCCACCGATTTGGCACGATTTGGCACGCCCGGCTTTGGGGTTGCGGCCACATTGGCCGACGACACGCAATTGGCGGTTTATTACACCGGGGGCGATGCGGCGCGGCGCGCCAAAGTCGACGGGGAAAGCGCATCCCTGGCGGAATTATCGGCACGGTTGCGCATGGTGTGGCTGACCCCGCGCGAAGACCGATTGTTCGTGGATGCGCCCGGGCCGCGGCGGGCGTTCTTTGACCGCCTGGTGGCCAGTTTTAATGCCCCGCACGCCGGACGCACGGCGCGGTTGTCAAAACTGATGTCCGAACGGGCGGCGGCCCTGCGGCGCGACGCGAACAGTCATTGGATTGACGCCCTGGATGCGCAAATCGCAGGCGTAGCGGTGGCGGTGGCCGATGCGCGTATTCGCTATGCGGGGGAAATCAATTACTTTCTGGCGGCCCCCATGGTGACGGTCAGCGGCCAAATCGAATCCATGCTGGCGCGCGGCGACGCCTTTGCCGCGACGGAAAACGCCTATCGCGAATACCTGGGCCAGAACCGCGAATTGTCAGGCGACAAGATGCTGATTGACGGGCCGCACAAATCAGACTTTGGTTTTTTTAATGCGGCGTTGCATCTGCCCGCCCATTTGACCAGCACCGGTCAACAAAAAAGTGCGCTGGTGGACCTGATACTGGCACACGCCAAATTGGTTCACAGCAAAACCGGAATGCGGCCACTGATTTTATTGGATGAAGCGGCGGCGCATCTGGACACGGATGCCCGCGCGCGGCTGTTCCGGGAACTGGGGGCGGCCGACGCCCAGGTGTGGGCCACGGGATTGGACGCGGGCGTTTTTGCAGATGTCGATGACGCCGCATTTGTCGCTTGCGCTGGGGGCGGGGTCCGTAATATACTGCTGACCGGGAACAAAGAACATGAGCAAAATTGATTATCAAAGATTATTGGACAACGCCCTGAAATCCGTGGTCAAAGACGCGCTGATTCATGCCCAGTTTAATGGTCTGGGGGACGGGACGCATTTTTTTATTACGTTTAAAACGCGCGACCCGGGCGTGGTGCTGCCCGATTTTTTACGGATGCGCTATCCCGATATCATGACGATTGTGTTACAATATTCGTATAACAATCTGAACGTGTCGGACCGGGAATTCGGGGTCCAGTTGACCTTTGACGGGCGGCCGTTTTTCATCCGGGTGCCGTTTTCGGCATTGGTTGAATTCAAAGACCCGTCGGTGGATTTCATGTTATCATTCCATCCGCGCACCACGGATGCGGCCGGCAACGACATGGAATTGCCGCTGGATGAAAAACCAGGCACCGTCCCAGACAACGGCCGGGTGGTGTCACTGGACGAATTTCGGAAAAACAAAAGCAAATAAAAAACCGGGAAATCCCGGTTTTTTATTTAACCCGACACGATGCGGTCCCATTGCTGGGCCGGTTATTGGTCGTCATCGGACTTTTTGGCGGGCTTGTCCGCTTCGGCTTTTAAATACCCCTCCAGCCAGTGGTTATCCACGTTCAGCGTTTTAACATCCCGGTTTTTCAGCAATTTTTGTTGCAGCGGGATGGTGGTCTTGACGCCTTCGATAACAAATTCATCCAACGCACGGGCCGCACGCATAATGCAGGCCGGCCGGTTTTGCGCATGAACGACCAATTTTGCAATCATCGAATCATATGTCGGCGGAATCGTGTAACCGGTATAGACCGCGCTGTCGACGCGCACGCCCAGGCCGCCTGACGGCGCATACAGCGTGATTTTCCCCGGATTCGGGATAAATGTTTCGGGGTCTTCGGCATTAATGCGGAATTCAATCGCATGGCCGTGCGGGACAACGTTCGATTGGGTGTACCCCAATTTTTCGCCCGCCGCAATGCGGATTTGTTCACGCACCAAATCAATGCCATAAACCATTTCGGTCACGGGATGTTCCACCTGCAGACGCGTGTTCATTTCCAAGAAATAGAATTTGCCGTCTTCGAACATGAATTCAAACGTACCGGCGTTGGTGTATCCCATTTTCTTGGCCGCCGTTTTACAGATTTCAATCATGTCGTCACGCTGTTTCTGGGTCAGCGCGGCGGCGGGGCATTCCTCCATCACCTTTTGATTTTTACGCTGCAACGAACAGTCGCGTTCGCCGAAAATCACAACACCGCCATGTTGGTCGCCCAAGACCTGGAATTCAATATGACGCGGGTGCAACAGCAATTTTTCCATATACAGCGTATCGTCGCCGAAACCGGATTTTGCCTCTTGCTTGGTAATATTGAATGCTTCGGCCATTTGGGACGCATCCATGACGGGACGCATACCGCGGCCACCGCCGCCGGCTGCGGCCTTTAACATAACGGGGTATCCGATTTTTTCACCCCAGGCCAGCGCGTCTTCCAACGTGGCGACCGCGCCGTCCGACCCCGGCACCACCGGCAGTCCGCATTCAATCGCGGTGCGTTTGGCGTTAACCTTGTCCCCCATTTTTTCAATCATGGCGGCGGTCGGCCCAATCCAAATTAATTTGTGTTCTTCGACTTTGCGCACGAAATCGGCGCGTTCGGACAAAAACCCGTATCCGGGATGAATCGCGTCGGAATTGGTCAGCAACGCCGCCGTCAAAATCGCAGATTCGTTCAAATACGAATCCTTGCTTGGCCCCGGCCCGATACAGACGGATTCGTCCGCCAATTGCACGTGCATGGCGTTTTTGTCCACGGTCGAATAAACAGCCACCGTGCGAATTCCCATATCACGGCACGCCCGAATAATGCGCAGTGCAATTTCACCGCGGTTGGCAATTAATACTTTTTTTATCTGTGGCATTTTGTTCGCCCCCGGATTATTCAATCACAATCAACGGTTGGTCGAATTCAACCGCCTGGCCGTCGGTCACCAAGATTTCTTTGACGACACCATCTTTGTCCGATTTAATCGGATTAAATGTCTTCATCGCTTCGACCAAGGCAACCGTATCACCGGATTTAACCGACGCGCCCACCGTGACAAACGGCTTGGCCCCGGGTTCAGATGCCAAATAGGCGACACCCACCATCGGGGATTTCAACACGTGACCCGAAATTTTCGGTTCGTCGGCCGCGCCGTTATCGATGCCGTGACGCTTGTTCTCGGTCACTGCAAAACCCGGCATAGCCGCAGCGACCGCCGTCTGTTTCGACAGATGAATATGCTTGCGATAAACGCCGAACAAAAACTGGCGTTCCAAATCCAATTCGGTAATTCCCATTTCATCCATAATTTTGGACATGGATTCAACCGTTGCACGAAATGACATTTTACATCCTTTGTTTGTAATTGCTTTACTTTTTTCCAAGTATGAAACGAATTCTATCATAATGCGCACGGATGTCAAGGCACAGGGTCATACCCAAATCCCCCACCGGGTCGACACCGCGCGATACGCCGCATCCCCAGCGCAATTCCCCGCCACAATCCATATTTTTCAATGGCGATGCATGTATATTCACTGCATGTCGGGACAAATCGGCATGCGGCGCGGCCACCGATAATGGGCGACAGAGCCGCCTGGTACAGGCGCACCAGACGCACAGCCATCCGCACCCCAAAAGATTTATTTTTCGCCGTCAATTTTACCCAGATACCGCAGCGCCTTTTTCATGGCGCCGATGCCGTCCGATGGCATCCATTTCAAAATGGACGGCCGCGCAATAAAAATATAATCCATGTCGGGTCGCATGGCGGCATCGCAATGGCGAATCCAAACGCGCAACAAACGCTTGGCCCGGTTACGGTCGACCGCATGGCGAAATGTGCGCTTGGTCACAATCAGACCATACCGCGCATCGCCCGGAAACCGCGTTTGGCGCGTCCGCACCAAAAATCCCGCACTGCGCGCCACCAGGTCGTCGTCGGTCATCGCAAAATCAATATGTTTCTTAATTGTGTTTCTCATGCCCCCTATAATATCAGAATATGGGGATAATCAAATAAAAAAGCATTATTTTGTAAATAGATGTCCTTGATTTTTTTTATGCAACGCTTTATAGTGCGAAAAACATCTATATTGGGGGCAAAATTCATGTATAACTGGTTGATGAAATTTTTTTCCGCGGACATGGCGATTGATTTGGGAACGGCAAACACGCTGATTTATGTCAAGGGTCGCGGCATTGTTTTAAATGAACCGTCTGTGGTGGCGGTGGCGGAAAACCGCCTGTTGGGGCGCAAGGAAATATTGGCCGTCGGAACCGACGCGAAACAGATGTTCGGCCGTACGCCCGGTACTATATCGGCGGTCCGACCCCTGCGCGACGGCGTTATTGCAGATTTCGAAGTCGCCGAAGAAATGATTAAATATTTTATCCGCAAGGTGCATCGGCGCAACCCGCTGGCGGCGCCGCTGATTATTATCTGTGTGCCGTCATGCGCGACCCAGGTGGAACGCCGCGCGATTCAAGAGGCGGCCGATGCCGCCGGCGCGCGCAAGGTCTATATTGTCGAAGAATCCACCGCCGCCGCGATTGGCGCGGGTCTGCCGGTGGACAAGCCGGTGGGTTCCATGGTACTGGACATCGGTGGCGGCACGACCGAGGTTGCGGTCATGTCCCTGGGGGGAATCGTTTATTCCAACGCGGTGCGCACCGCCGGCGACCAAATGGACATTGACATCATCGATTTCGTCCGTAAAAACAAAAACCTGTTGATTGGGGAAAACACCGCCGAAGAAATCAAAAAGAAAATCGGCACCGCCATTTCGCCCAAGGACAAGGCCAACGAATTAACCATGAAAATCAAGGGGCGTGATTTGCTGTCGGGGACGCCGCGTGAAACGGTTATCACCGAATCCCAGATTGCCGCCGCCCTGTCCCAGACGGTGAATAAAATTGTCGACACCGTACACCAGGCATTGGAATTAACACCGCCGGAATTGTCGGCCGATATCGCCGATTTTGGTATCGCGATGACGGGGGGCGGATCGCTGCTGCGTGGATTGGACGCGGCCATTCGCGCGGCGACGGGCCTGCCGGTGTTCTTGGTGGATTCACCGCTGGCCTGTGTCGCGATGGGCAGTGGCAAGATGCTGTCGGATTTGGACAAGAGCAAGCATGTCCTGCAAACCATGTATTAATAAAAACGCCGGCAAATGCCGGTGTTTTTTTAACAGTTTGATTTGATTTTTCCGAATTAATTTTGTATCGTGAATTGAACAAGCAATGAAAGGATTTATATCATGGAACAGGAAAAACTCTCGTTCGAGGACGCGTACAAACAACTGACCGAATTGGTCAAAAAAATGGAAAGCGGCGAACTGCCCCTGGCGCAATCGGTGGCGGCATACGAACAGGGAATCAAACTCAAAGCCTATTGCGAACAATTGCTGAAAGAAGCGGAATTGAAAATCGAAACCCTGAAAGTGGGCGCGCCCCAGCAATAATTCGTTTTATTTTTATATCAATAGGTTGGTGTTAAGTGGCACAGAAAAGCAAATTAAGTCCCGTCATGCAACAGTATGTTGACATGAAGGCCGAAAATCCGGACGCGTTGCTGATGTTCCGTCTGGGCGATTTTTACGAGGCGTTTTTTGAAGACGCCAAAACCATCAGTGAGACGCTGTCCTTGGTCCTGACCCAGCGGGGGACTGACGGCGATGGCGAAAATATTCCTATGTGCGGGATTCCCTGGCATGCGGCGGACAATTATTTTGGGCGTCTGGTTCGCGCCGGGTTCAAGGTAGCCCTGGTTGAACAAATGGAAACCCCGGCCCAGGCCAAAGAACGCGGTCACAAATACATCGAACGCCGGGTCATTCGCGTTTTGACGCCGGGGACACTGACGGATGAAAATTTGCTGGTGCCGAAAAATTCTAACTTTCTGGTGGCGGTGGCCCCGACGCCGGCCGCCCACGTCTTTGACATCGCCGGGTGTGATATATCCACGGGTGAATTCTTTATCGGCCACAGCAACAATATATTTGACGACATGGTGCGCGTGGCGCCGGCCGAAATCATTTATCCGGAAAACGCGGCGGAAAATGCCGAAATTATGCAGTTGCGGGCGGCATTTAAAACCACGCCGGTTTACGAAAAATTGTATAACCGGGCGGACATTGGCCAAATTGTGTCCCGGGTATTTGGTCAAAACATCACGGTTGATACCGATGACAATGGCGCACGCCACGGCGACGCAGACCGGGGGGTGGTGGCGTTGCTGGCGGGATATCTGTTTAACACCCAGCGGGATGCCACCATCGCATTCCGTACGCCATACGCGTTTAAATCAGGGCGGCAATTGCTGATTGATTCGGCCACATGGAAAAGCCTGGAAATCGACGCCCCGATTAATGACGGCGGGGCGTGTTTGCTGGACGTGCTGGACCGGACCAAGACGGCGGCCGGCGCCCGACGGCTGCGGTCGTATTTGCGGACACTGTCGGGGGATATCGGCGAAATTCGTCGTCGCCAGGAACACATCGGCCACCTGATACTCAACCCCGAAATTATGGGGGGATTGGGCCAGATGCTGACCACCATTCCGGATGTGGGCCGATGCCTGACTCGATTGCTGTCGGGACGCGGCACACCGCGGGATTTACGGGCGGTGGGCGATTTCCTGGGCGCATTACCCGGCGCATTGGCGGCGGGCGCCCGGATGGACGCCGACATGGCAGCCAAGTTTGCCAAAATAAACCTGCATGATGCATTGGCGGGGGATTTGAAATTCGCGTTAAGTGACGAATTGCCGACATTCTTTCGCGACGGCGGCGTTATCCGAACCGGATTTGACCCGGCGCTGGACAATATGCGCAACCTGGCGCATGGCGCGCGGGAAACGATTGCCGCCCTGTCGGCCGAATATGCCAGTGCCACCGGTATCCATACCCTGAAAATCAAGTACAACAATATCCTGGGCTATTTTATCGAGGTCCCGTCCGCCCGTGCCGACGTGATGATGGGCGCCGAATCTGGATTCATTCACCGCCAAACCATGGCGGGCAACATGCGGTTCACCACCGCCCGTTTGATTGATTTGGACAACGACGTGCGCAGCGCCGCCGACAAGGCCGCCGCAATCGAGGCGGAAATTGTCACCCGTCTGATTGAACGCATCCGCGACGTGGCCGACGATTTGATGAACACGGCTGAACTGATTGCGGACGCCGACGTGTGGTATGCGCTGGCCGACTGTGCGGCGCGCTATACCTGGACGCGTCCCAACGTGACTGACGATGTCGCCTTTGACGTACGCGGCGGCCGCCACCCGGTTATCGAATATGTGTTAAAGGGCCGCGGGGATAACTTTGTCAAAAACGATTGCACCTTGGATGCCCAGCCTATTGCCCTGTTGACAGGGCCGAATATGGCGGGTAAATCAACATATCTGCGTCAGAATGCGATTTTGGTGGCCTTGGCGCATTTGGGGTCGTTCGTGCCGGCGGCCGCGGCCACAATCGGCATTTGCGACCAATTATTCAGCCGCGTTGGCGCGTCGGACAACCTGGCGGCGGGCCAGTCCACCTTTATGGTTGAAATGGCAGAAACGGCCAATATCCTGCGGCGGGCGACGAACAAATCCTTTATCATATTTGATGAAATCGGCCGCGGAACGGCGACATACGACGGTATGGCGATTGCGACGGCGGTGCTGGAATTTTTAAACGATTTGCGGCCGCGGACGCTGTTTGCGACGCATTATCACGAATTGACGGCGCGGGCGGGAAATGGTCCCGACAAATTGGGTGCGGTCGCATGCCTGACCATTGACGTACGCGAACACAACAACGAAATCATCTTTATGCACAAAATCATCCCGGGCGTCGCCAACCGGTCGTACGGAATTCACGTGGCCAAGATGGCCGGCATGCCCGAGGCCGTCGTGACGCGCGCGGCGGCGGTGCTGGACAGTCTGGAAACATCCAACCGATTTGTGACCACCCACACCCAGACCACCCCGCATGCGGAAAAACGGGGCGGCGTCTGTGAGAAAAA
>CAXHMP010000010.1:0-26702 GCA_964017835.1 uncultured Alphaproteobacteria bacterium | reverse complement strand
GTGGGTTAGGTAGGACTTGAACCCACGACCAAAGCGTTATGAGCGCTCCGCTCTAACCAACTGAGCTACTAACCCACAGCGGTCATTATATATAATTTATACTGTGATTCAAGATAATTTTTGTTTCTTTTAATGCTTTTATATGTCATCATGGCAATTATGACCGCGATTGCCCCCATCTTGAATGAAACACAAATGGCCGCTTTTGAGGCGATTGAACGGTCAAACAACAATCTGTTGATTTTGGGCCAGGCGGGAACCGGCAAATCCACCTTTGTTAATTTTTTGAAATCCGCATCGGCCAAGCGTATTGTCTGTGCGTCGCCCACGGCCGTTTCGGCGTTAAATATCGGGGGCCAGACGATTCATTCCCTGTTCCAGATTCAGCCACGCGATTTCATTATGCCTGAATTTTTAAAGTTAAAGGCGAAAACGCGCAACGTGTTAATCGCAACCGACGTGTTGATTATTGATGAAATTTCGATGGTTCCCCCCGATTTGTTGGATGCCATGGATATCTTGGCGCGGATGGCACGGCGCAATAACGAACCCTTTGGCGGCATCCAGATTGTCGCCATTGGCGATTTGTTTCAATTGCCGCCTGTTATCACGCGTGACGCAACTGTTCATTTCCAGGCGGCATATGAACATCCAAACGCCTATTTCTTTGACAGTCACGTCTATCACCGGGCGCACTTTAAAAAATATGATTTCGATTTGGTTTATCGCCAAAGTGATGCGGGGCTGTTGGAAAATTTGCGCCGACTGCGTGCGGGTGACGTGGATGCCCTGGGGTTCTTTAATGCGTGCCGCATTGCGGACGATGCGCGCCGGGCCACAGCCGTCATTATCACGCCGTTTCGCGCGGTGGCCGAACGTATTAACGCCGACCGATTGGGGCAAATTGATGCGCCAGAGGTGGTGTATAACGGTGAACTGACGGGGACTTTTGCCGAACGCGATGCCCCGGCACCGTTGGCACTGACGTTAAAGGTTGGGGCATTGGTTGTCTTTGTCAAAAATGGGGACAAGTGGCACAACGGTTCAATGGGGATTGTGCGCGAATTGCGCGCGCGTGAAATTGTTGTGGAATTATTGAACGCCGCGCGGGATATTGTAACGGTCAAACCCGAAAAGTGGGAAAAAATTGAATATTCGCGCGATGAAAACGACCGCCTGGTGGAAAACGAGGTCGGCGCCTATAAACAGTTTCCGTTAAATCTGGGGTATGCCATGACCATTCACAAGGCCCAGGGCAAGACACTGGACGCGGTTGTCGTTGATATTTCACGCGGGGCGTTTGCGCATGGACAAACGTATGTCGCGCTGTCGCGGACACGTGCGGCGTCGGACATGCACGTAGCGGCCCCGCTGCGGCCCCGTGACGTTATTTTTGATGCGCGTGTTTTGGATTTTGTTTCAAATGCCTGAGGGCGTTTGGTTCAGGAAATATTCGCCCCGTGCCGACACCAGTACCCCACCTGTTAACAGATAGTGGTCATAAAGTTGAATGTCGTTTTGATTCAGTTTTTCCTGTAATTCAGTGGTCAGTTCGATATCGTCAGATGAAAATTGAACGCCTGCGGTCGGGTGATTGTGAACCAGCACCACGTGATAGGCATTCAATTCCAATGCGCGCCGTAAAATTTCCCGCGGATAAATATAGGCGTGGTCGTGCGTGCCAATCGCATGCAGGTCATCCACAATCAGCCGGTGAATCCGGTCCAGGTACAGAACGTGAAATTCTTCGACATTTTTATTTAACAACTGTAACCGGCAATAGTTTTCCAACAACGCGTAATCAAAGAACACAGGATTGTTGTTCAGTGAAAATTTATACCCCAGTGTCATCGCCTTTTGCATGGCTTTTAAAAATATCGCCGTGTTGCGTCCGACGCCGTCAAATTTGATTAATTCTTCGAATGGTTGGGTTAAAATCTGGAATATGCCGCCGTATTTCTGAAACAGACCGCGGGCCAGGGGACGAACGTCGCGCCGCGGAATGACGAACCCCAGCAACAGTTCCAGCAATTCATAATCGGCCAGTTTGTCATCCAAAAACTTGGCACGCATGCGTTCGCGGTGTCCGGCATGAAACAAGGCGTCGTTATCCTTCAAAATCCCCCCCCTACAAAGACTTTTCCATCAAAATGGCGTCAATCCCGTCATAATATTTCGGTCGTACCCCGATTTCGCGATATCCCGCGGTGGCATACAGGGCGCGCGCCGGGGCGTTGTCTTGGGCAACTTCTAAAAATATTTTTTTTATATTTAACTTTTTTAATTCGTGTTCTGCGATGCCCAACATGGCGGCTGCAATGCCGTTGCGACGGGCGTCCGGTGATACGCCGATGGTGATGATTTCCGCTTCGTCCGCGACGGCGCGATAAACGATAAAGCCGTTGTCACTGGCGATGATTTCGCAACCGGATTTTTTCAAATCGGCAAAGTCCGATGCCGCCCATGGTTTGTTGGGAAAGCATTTTTGATGAAGATTTGCAATTTGGTCAAACATCGGGACCTTATTTTTCCGCATAACTGGGGCGCAAATACATTGGGGCCACAGGGGCCAGGTTGCCGTCCGCCAATTTTTGTTGGGCGATTGACGTTCCCAATTTCAAATCAAAGGGTTTATGCCCCACGGTACGCGGGCATTCCATTTGGCGCGTTTCCAATTCGTCGATTTCCATGGTACACGGTGCGGTCTGGGCGGATGCGACAAAGAAATCCCCGCGGCCTGAATCAATTGCAACAAAGGCATCCGGCGTTGCCGCCAGATATAATTCAAAGGCATTAATGGACACCACCGGAATATTCAGCCCCATGGCCAGGCCCTTGGCATAGGCGATGCCCAGCCGGATACCGGTAAAACTGCCCGGACCAACGACAACGGCAATGGCGGTCAAATCCGACCATGCGGCGCCGCATTCGTTCATAAATTTTTCACATTCAACCGCCAGGCCAATGGATTGTTTTTCAACGTCAATCGATTTGTGATGGTCCCCCAGCACAAATTCCAATCCCGCCCCCGATGTGTTGATAATTAAAATCATCGCGTGGCATCCATTGATTTGGTTGCGTTGAAAATAATGCGTGCCGTGTGGGTGTTGCGTTCACGAATGCGCCGGCCGGTTGTTTGGTCGGTGATGCACATGGCATAATTTGTTTCATGCGGTTGCGCATTAGTGCGGACAGTTTTGGTTACGATAATCTGCTGGTTTTGTCCGGAAATTGTCATTGCATAGCAAATATTGTTGATGTCAAACGAATAAGTGTCCACCAGGCTGTAATCCCCCCCCATAATGTTGCGGTAAAGTTCCAGTTTTTCTTGGGCTTTCATGATGTTATCCTTGGGTTAAATCCGGGCGGAAAAACCGATTTTCTTGGAAAAACCGGCTGTTTTGCGCACGGATAATAATTGGTCGATTTTATCGACGGTAAACTGTGTCTTGATATCTTCGCCATCGTTTTCCAGCAATGAACGCCGCAATATGGCGGTCAGTTCGCGCTGTAATTGGCGAACGCCGTCTTCGGACGTATAATTGCGGATAATGTGCCGAATGGCATCGTCGGAAATGTCGATGTTTTCTGTGGCCCATCCGGTATCGCGGGCCGCGCGCGTAATCAAATGTTCGCGGGCGATATTAACCTTTTCATCTTCGCTGTATCCGGGGATTTCGATGATTTCCATACGGTCTTTTAACGCGTTCGACAAATTCAAACTGTTCGCTGTTGCGATAAACAGCACGTTCGACAGGTCAAAATCAACCTCTAGGTAATGGTCGCGAAAGGTCTTGTTTTGTTCCGGGTCCAGAATTTCCAGCAATGCCGATTCCGGGTCGCCGCGCCAATCGCGCCCCATTTTGTCGATTTCGTCCAACACAATAACCGGGTTATTTGATTTACAGCGTTTTAACGCATCCATAATGCGGCCCGTCTGTGCGCCGATGTACGTTTTGCGATGACCGCGGAAATGCGCCTCGTCCGAAATGCCGCCCAGGGAAATCCGCTGGTACTTGCGCCCCAGCGCATCTGCAACCGATTGTCCCAGTGATGTTTTACCCACCCCCGGCGCCCCAACCAGGCACAATATTGACCCCGTATTGCCGCCCGTTTTTTTCATAACGGCAATGTGTTCCAGGATGCGTTCCTTGACCGGAATCATGCCTGAATGATGCGAATCCAAAATGGTGCGCGCGTCGGTCAAATTAATGGCGGCTTTGTCAGATTTGCCCCATGGCATCGACAATAATTCGTCCAGATAGGCTTTCAACAGGCCGCTGTCGTTTGACATGGGTGGCATCGACCGCATCCGGCGCCATTCGGTCATGGCCTTTTCCTTGGCTTCGCGCGGCATATGGGATTTTTCAATGCGGCGGCGCATGTTTTCAAAGTCAACCTCTTCACTGTCTTCGCCCATTTCACGCTGAATCGCGCGCATTTTTTCTTGTAAAATCGCCTCGCGCCGGCCATTTTCCATCTGTTGATGAATGCGACGATTAATGGAATCTTCAATTTTGGCGGTTTCGACCATCAGATTAACCTGTTCCATCAACAGAGTTAATTTTTCACGCCATGTGTCCGCCCCCAAGATTTTTATCGCAACGTCGGTTTCAACATTAATCATCTGGGTCACAGAATCAATAAACGCGGGCAGGGGATAGTTTTGAATAATGCTGCGTAATTTTTCGACCTTGATTTTACGCGTCCCGGCCATCAGTTGCATGTTTTTGGCGATTTTATCACGCAGGGCAATGTTCTGTTCGGATTCCATATCGTCGCCGATGACGACCGGTTCGGCATTGCCGGTAAAGATACCGTTGTCAACCGTAATGTCGGTCAGGTGAACGGCATCAGTCGTACGGAAAATCGCATGAATGGATCCGTCGGGCATGCGTAAAACCTGGGCAATGTCGCCCAGTGTGCCGGTTTCATAAATGTCGGCCGGTGTGTTGGGGTAATTCCAGGAATGCTGGGCCGCCAGAACCAAGCGCTGGTTCGAATTGGTTGCGGCATCCACGCATGCGATGGACATCGGATTGTCAATATACACGGGTACGGTCAGGCCGGGATGAACGACCAAATCGCGAAGGGGTAAAATATAATCTTTCATAGTTCTGATAATATAAAATATTTTTTTGATATTTCAAGCCGAATAAAAAAATCCCCCCGATTTTGCCGGGGGGGGAAATCCGTGCGGATTCACAGTTGCCCATTAGCGGCGACGGTTAAAGTTGCCACCATGCTGGGCCGCGCCACTGGAACGTTTGGACAAATAGCGGGCCGCAATCAGCGCCAACCATTCAATCGACAACAGACCCATATAGCCCAATTTCATTTCCATGCCGTTCGCCCATCCCAAGATGTACACAATCTGGGCCAGGAACGAGATATACAAAATTCCAAACACACCGGTAAAGAAGACCTTTTTGACTTTTCCAAACATATTTTACCTTTTTATTTATAAATGTTGTGTGCCGGGGTTCTGGTGCCAGGTCCCCGGCGGACCCCGCAATGGTTAAAATGAACGCAGTCAACAATCGCCAACGGCGTTCGGCGCCATATTAGGCAGCCATTGCAAAGCGAACATTGTCGTTCGCAGCGATTCTATCGCCATTCAGTTTTTATTCGGCTTTTTACGACGCCACGTCGGATTCACCCGATTTGTCTTTCATCATCTGTCGAAACTATATCAGCCCCGTGTTTTTTATTGGTGGAGCTGCCGGGTACCGCCCCCGGGTCCAAAATGACTATTTCACAATGGATTCAGAATCATCATCACTTGCGTGACGCAAATATTATAATCTTCCTGCTGGAAATTGCAAGTTTTTAAGTTATAATGGCTGAAAAGGTTTTAAAATATGAAGTTTTTAGACAAAGCGAAAATTTCCATCAAGGCCGGTGACGGCGGCAACGGGGCGGCCACTTTCCGGCGCGAGAAGTATATTGAATTTGGCGGTCCCAATGGCGGCGACGGCGGGCGTGGTGGCGACGTTGTTTTTCGTGCGGTGCCAAATGTTAATACTCTGATTGATTATCGGTTTAAAACCAAGTTCGCGGCCCAGCGCGGCCAAAACGGTATGGGGAAAATGCGTACCGGTTATTCAGGGGAAACGCTGGTTCTGCCGGTGCCGACGGGGACGGTTATTTTGTCCGAAAACGAAGAAATCGAATACGCCGACTTGAACACGGACGGCATGGAATATCGTGCGGCGCGCGGGGGAAACGGCGGATGGGGCAATCTGCATTTCAAAAGTCCCACCAATCGCGCCCCGCGCATCGCCAATGACGGTCTGCCGGGCGAAGAACGGACGGTTGTCTTGCGATTAAAACTGATTGCGGACATTGGTCTGGTCGGGTTCCCGAACGCCGGGAAATCCACGCTGTTGTCTGCTGTGACGGCGGCGCGTCCGAAAATTGCGAATTACCCGTTTACGACATTAAACCCGCAATTGGGGGTTATGTACGCCCATGACCGCGAATTTGTCTTGGTCGATTTGCCCGGCTTGATCGAGGGCGCACACACCGGTGTCGGATTGGGGGACCGGTTTTTGGGACATGCGGAACGTACAAAAATGATTTTGCATGTGATTGACGGCACAGAACCCGATTGGGCGGCGCGTTATGCGGCCATTCGTCATGAAATGGATTCGTATGGCGGCGGATTATTGGCCAAGCCGGAAATGATCATCATTAACAAGATTGATGCCATTGAGCCGGATGAATTGGCGGCGCGCATGGCGGCATTCAAAAAATCATTTGGCCGGAAAAAGAAACCGGAAATTTTGACGATTTCTGCGGCGGGCCGAATTGGAATTCCGGAATTAATTGCGACGGTGGAAAAAAAGTTCTTGGACATAACCAACGAATAATCACGTTTATGGCCGCATCCCGGCCATAAAATTTTTTTTGCTTTTTAATCCATCGCATGATAGGATTTTTGTATCAAAATAAAAGAAAAGGAGAAAAAACATGCCCGTATCATTAAAAGGTACCCAAACAGAAAAGAATTTGTTGACGGCATTCGCCGGTGAATCCCAGGCGCGTAACCGCTATACATTCTTTGCGTCCAAGGCCAAAGACGAAGGGTACCAGGCAATTGCAAAAATTTTCTTGGAAACGGCCGATCATGAAAAAGAACATGCATCACGCCTGTTCAAGTTCCTGGAAGGGGGGATGTTGGAAATCACGGCGACATTCCCGGCGGGCAAAATCGGCACAACGCTGGAAAATTTAAAGGCGTCGACCCACGGCGAAAATGAAGAAAACACGGACATGTATCCGAAATTCGCCCAGATTGCCGCCCAAGAAGGCTTTGACGCCATCGCGGATATTTTCAGAAACATTGGATATGCCGAACGCTATCACGAAGCGCGTTTCAAGGCACTGGCCGAAGCGATTGAAAACGGCACCTTGTTCAAATCGGACACAGTTGTGATGTGGCGTTGCACGAACTGTGGCAACTGGCACATTGGGACCGAAGCACCGACCGTTTGCGCGGCCTGTCTGCATCCCCAGGGATACTTTGTCAGCGAAGGCTTGGCCAATCGTTGTGACACCAGCGAAGGTTTTTGTGAATACACCAACAAAGACTAATGTAAAATCCCCGGCATTGCCGGGGTATTTTTATGTCGGCGGCGGGGGTAATGATGGGCCTTGCGCCGGGGGGAAAATTTTGATATAATTTTTGCGATGAAAATATCCAGACGTGATCTTTTAAAAATCACCGGCGCGGGTGTTTTGGCCATTGGGTTTTTGCCGCGCGTGGCGTTTGCGGCACGTAATTCAATAAAATCGATGCGCACCGGGTTACAGCCGGGAAATAAAACGCGCCTGGTGATTGAAACGGCATCGCGTCCATCCTATACGTTGTCATATCCGGAAAATAAATTGATTGTATCATTGGCCAATACGGCGGCCAATCAATCGGTGAAACCGGTGTTGGCATCCGGGTCGTTGGTCAAATCTATTACCCAGGCCCAGGCGGGTGATCGTCTGCAAATTACGGCGAATTTATCGCGGTCGATTGGTGCCATCCCGAAAAATCAGATTATGATTTTGGACCCCAATGGTGATAATGATTACCGTCTGGTTTTGGATTTTTCTGCCGGTTCGGCAATAACTGTATCCTCGGACAATGTGGCGCGCAATGCGGCCCCGGTGCATAAACCGGTTATCGTTATTGATGCCGGCCACGGGGGCAAGGACCCAGGCTGTATCGGCAAGGGTGGCACCCGCGAAAAAACGGTTGTTTTGGCAGTGGCCAAGAAGTTAAAGAACAAACTGGATGCGGCCGGGTTTCGGACATATCTGACGCGCAGCACCGATGTGTATCTGAAACTGGCCGAACGTGCGGCCATTGCGGAAAAGAAAAAGGCGGATTTGTTCCTGTCGCTGCATGCGAATGCAAACCCCAGCCGTTCGGTCAAGGGATTTTCGATTTATACCCTGTCGGAAAAGGCGTCGGACGAAGAGGCACGCAAACTGGCCGAGGCGGAAAACGCCGCCGACAAAATTGATGTCAAGGGTTTTCATAATTTCGAGAAAGAAGTTCGTGCCGCCTTGTCTTCGTTACAACAGCATGCCGTGGCCGAGATGAGCGAGGAATACGCCACCGGATGCAATAAATCATTTCGCAGTGCCAGTATCGTCCAGCAACCCGGTCCCGGCGTGCGTCATGCGCCGTTTGCGGTGCTGCGGTCTACGGTACCGGGGGCGTTATTGGAATTGGGTCATTTGTCGAACGCAGGCGAAGAAAAATTGTTGGCATCCGATGCGCACCAGAACAAATTGGTGAACGCGATTGTCAAATCGGTTAAAAATTATAATTTTGATGTGTAAAAACAAAACGACAATATAAATCCTTGCAAAAAGAATCAAAGCCTGTATAATAACCCGACGTGGAGACGTGGCAGAGTGGTTGAATGCGCGCGACTCGAAATCGTGTATACGGGCAACCGTATCGGGGGTTCAAATCCCTCCGTCTCCGCCATTATTATTTTTTTTAAATTTGTTTATTCATTAATTTTGTGGTGACTGATATGAAAACGTTTAACGAACAGGTTTACGATATTGTCGCGCGCATTCCATCTGGGCGTGTGGCGACGTTTGGACAAATTGCACGGATGATTGGACGGCCGCGTATGGCACGCTTTGTGGGATACGCGTCGAATAACAAGGCGTCATGGCATTTGCCGTGGCATCGCGTCGTGTTCAAGGACGGCAGTTTATGCGGCGCCGGATTTTTTGACCAGCAATTAAAAGCCTTGAAGTCCGAAGGCGTCAAGTTCGACGCAGACCACAAAGTCATTATGGAAAAATTCCAATGGGACCCGGACCGCGACGGCGTGCCAATGGATATCCGTGATTTCCCATTAGTATTCTAAGGCCAGGGCAACAAACATCATTTACCCCTTGCCAAAAAGACCGCTATGCGTTACACTCCGTGGCATAGCGTGTTATGACACTATGCCTAATCCAAAGGAACGATTAGATTAGACAATACAAATCCCCGAAAAATTCGCATTTTTTCCCTCGGTTTTTATGCCTAATCTAATCGTTGGTTTGTGTGCGGTAATGCTATTCACCGGCGCCGCATGCCCCGTCAGTACAGTGACGTGTGATGCGGGATACTATTTGCACAATGGGGAATGTAAAGTCTGTAATCCGAACTTTGAAGCCTTTTATTGTCCCGGTGATAACAATCGGCATGCATGTCCCACCACCGATACAGATTATAACCAATTCGGCTATACATTATTTGACGGGGGCGAAGCCGGTTGGGCGGGTTCCCCGGCATCAAGTTCCTATGACTGTCGTGCCAGTATGTATTTTCACGATGCGCATGGAAACAAATTTTTGTTCGAACCGGCATGGAATGGCACGAACTATTGGTATGATGGGGGATTTTTGTGGTATGAAGCCGCGCCGGGATATTACCTGGTGGATTATCACAATACCACTTACAAAGATTGGTATAACGGTGTTCAGGCCTGTTCAAATCTGGTTGAAAATGCCACCTATACCGGTGCAGGTACACCGGACGAAGGAAATTGTCCCTGGGCATGCAACGACGGATATGCCCAGACGTCAAATAACCAATGCGCGCAACTGTGCGCGGCCGGCGTCACACAATTAAGGGTTGGCGGGATGTCGATACCGCTGTATGCGTCGCGCCAAACAACGCCTGCGCTGAACATCGGGTACAGGGGCAGTGTGTGTTACGGTTCGCTGGTGTCGGGTGCGTCCGCTGGCACGATTAATATTGATTATGGCGGCGCGACATATCATGTGACGCGTTAAAAAAAACTAAATCAAATTATGTTTGACCAAGGCGCCCCAGGCCTTTTTCATCAAAGTTGACGCCGGGTATGATGCCAAATCATCGGGCGACACAAACACCCCGTCGATGCCGGGTGCGTCGCATTCGACGATATGCAATTCCAAGGTTAATTTAAAATGCGTAAAGGTATGCGTGACGCTGATGCCGGTGTCCGTGGTCGGGGCGTCAATGATGGGTGTGCCGTCGTCGGTCCAGGGCATTTCATACAATCCGGCCAACAGACCGCGTCCCGGCCGCCGCCGAATAAAGATTTGACCGCCTTGGTTTTTAATGACGTATGCGCGGCCAATTTTTTCTTTCTTTTGTAATTTAAGAATAACCGGAATGCGGTCGACCGTTCCCATTTGACGCGCGGTGCATAAATCCCCCAGGGGGCAGGTATTGCACGCCGGATTTTTCGGTGTGCAGACGATGGCGCCGAAATCCATAATGGCGGATGCATAATCGGCCGGACGTTCGTGCGAGGTCATTGCCGCCGCCGCATCGCGGATGTCATTCATAATCGTTGTGGTCGGGGCATCCCATCCGTTCAGGCGGCAAATCACACGCACCACATTGCCATCGACAACCGGCGCGGGCCGGTTGAACGCCAATGACAAAATACTGGCCGCGGTGTACGGTCCAATCCCCGGTAATTTTATCAATGCATCGCGGTCATCGGGCAGGGCGCCGCCATATTCACCGGCGATGATTTTTGCGGTTTTATGCAGCGACCGTGCGCGCGAATAATATCCCAATCCCGCCCACAGGGCATAAACACGTTCATCTGTTGCATCGGCCAAATCATTTATTGTGGCAAACGCGTCCATAAATCGCGCAAAGTACGGTCCGACGGTTGCCACGGTTGTTTGCTGTAACATAAATTCAGACACCAATACATGATACGGGTTCGGGTGCGCGCCGCCGCGATGGCGCCATGGCAAATCGCGCCCGTGTTTATCGAACCAATTTAACAGCAAATCTGTTTTCGTCATGAATAAAATCATGACCAAAGGTTATTACAAAGTCAATATAAAAACCGATATTATCTGATTGCAAAAAAACACGCGGGGCGTTATAATCCGGGGGTTGCAATACTGTGACACTATGCCTAATCCAAAGGGACGATTAGATTAGGCAAAATAAAACCCCGAAAAATCCGCATTTCTCCCCCTGATTTTATGCCTAATCTAATCGTCGGGTTGTCTGCGGCAATCATGTTTTGTGGCGTGGCCCGTGCGGCATGTGATGCCGGATATCATTTGGAAAGTGGTGTTTGTGTTTCCGATACCAAGGCGTGTGTGGGAAATCTGGCCGATGCCAATGGGGGAAATATTGTTTGGGATGGCACCCGGTGGAATTATACCGGCTGTTACAAAACGTGCAATGACAGCAAAATTGCCTATGGCCTTTCGTATCATGATGGTTCAAATTGGGGCGTTTGCCGCCCCGAAACCCCGACATACGGTTGTCATTGGGGAAATTATAATAATAATGGGTTAAGCTGTGAACAATGCCCCGCAGGCTCGTGGTGTGCTAATTATATCAAACCGTGTCCCGCAGGATATTATTGTCCGGTGGGAATATATGACCCAACGTGGTCCGGGTATGGTGATACTTATAAATGTCCCGATGGATACACGTCGGATGAAGGGGCCAAGGGGCTTAACACATGTTATAAATCATGCATGCGGGAATGTACGCCGCAAACATGTCCCGCCAATGCAACATGCACGCATATTCAAACAACCCCCACCAGTGGGATTGAATATTATGGCGGCGAATGCCAGGCAACCGCAACAACATGCCCCATGACGTTTGAATGTTCCCCGGGGTATTACGGGTCCAGTGCCAACGGCGACACATCCTGTGCCGATTGCGGCAGTGGTAATTACTGCACCGGTGGAACCCATCGGGCGTCATGTGAAGCAACGATAAAATCTGATGCCCCGACACCCGATAAAATTTTCACCAGGTCAAATGGTGATTATGCTGACACTAAACATGGCGCCAGCGTCGATGATTGCATGTGTGATTGGTATTTTAGTGATGAAACGCGGATACGATATTTGCAAGAAGGTGTTTGTGCATTGGGACCCCGCGGCATAAAACACACACATTATGATTGGTGTCGGACTGGATATTATGCGTCCGCTCCACTGACGTCGGGTAACTGGTATAGTGAATGTTTGCCGTGTAATAACGGGCCGGCCAATTCGCACTATACGTCGTATTCCACCCCATCGGAAATATATGCGGTGGAATCAAACTGTCCCTGGGTATGCGATGCGGGATATGCGCAAACATCCGGCAATCAATGTGCGCAAATATGTGCCGCCGGGGTAACGCAATTGCGGTCGGGCGATATGATGGTGCCATTGTTTTTAACGCGCCAAACGACACCGTCATTGGTCGTTGGAATCAACGGGTCGGTATGCTATGGCAATTTGGCATCGGGCAATGGCGCCGGCATCAATATCCAATACAACGGCGTGACGTATCATTTAAGTCACTAAAAATCCCCCCAGGTGGGGGGATGGATTTTATTTTTTCGAACTTTTCTTGTCGCTGGTTTTGTCACCGCGGGCGGATGTTGGCTTGGCGCTGATTTTGTTCATAATGGTGTCGGCCGGCAATTTTTTAAACGTCATAAACCATGTCACAACATCCAAACCGGGGTCGGTGTTTTTGATGCGTTCCTGGACGCCGGCGGTGGTGTTGGGCGCGGATACCAAAACATCTTCGCCCGGTGTCCAATCGGCCGGTGCGGAATATCCGAACGCGTCTGTCATCTGCAGCGCGATTAATGCGCGCTTGATTTCCGCAAAGTTCCGCCCCAGGGACGCGGGATAATAAATAATTGCCCGGATTTTTCCCGTCGGGTCGATGATAAATACGGCACGAACGGCGGCGGATTCTGATGCACCGGGGTGAATCATGCCGTATTTTTTTGCAATTTCCATTTTCATATCTGCAATGACCGGGAACGTGATTTCCATGTTTTTCCAACCACGGAATTCCACACTGGTCTGGATATCGCGCAGCCATGCCAGGTGCGACGTAATTGTTCCAACCGACAGGCCGATGACTTCGGCATTTAATTTACGAAATTCAGGCACCATTGCCTGGAACGTCATGAATTCAGATGTACAAACGGATGTAAAATCCGACGGATGCGAAAATAAAATGACCCACTTGCCGCGATAATCAGCCGGAAAGTTAACGGTGCCGTTTGTTGTCGTTGCGGTAAATTCCGGGGCGGCGTCGCCAATTAATGGCATTGTTTGCGGCACGTCGACATCGGGACAAATATCAAAAATATCATGCATGGTTGTTCCTCCTTTGGGGTTTATTCGGGATTAATTTTATCATCTTGGCGTGTTGCCCCGGCACAAGATTGACTTCCCATGGGAAAATAACTTTGCCCTTGATAAAATGTCACAAGATATTAAAATACAATTCAATGCATGGACATGAAACAAGAGAGAAAAAGGAAAGCAAAGATGAAACGTTCGGATATTGTGCGGTCAATTCAGGTTCAGTTTAAACGTATGCGCGCGGCGGATGCGGCGGCAATGGTTGACGTGGTCATGAATCAGTTGATTGATTCTGTGGCCGGTGGTGACCGGATTGAAATTCGTGGATTCGGTACGTTTCAACCGCGCGACCGGGCGCCGAAAATCGGTTATAATCCATGCACCGGGCAACCGATGAAGTTGGATGCCGGCAAAACAATCTTGTTCAAGCCCAGCCGCGAATTAACAAAAAAAATGAACGGATAAAAAATGTTGTTTGGTAAAAAATCTGGCATTAAAAATAAAAACCGCGAACGCTATGACCGTGTTCGCCGGTTGATGTGGATTAAATGTGAATCCTGTGGAAAATTGGTGTATTACAAAGATTACAAGGATAACTTGTACATTTGTCCCAATTGCAACCGCGCCTTTATGATGACCCCGAAACAGCGGTTTGACCTGTTGTTTGACGATAATACATGGGAAAAAATTGCGCTGCCGGTTGTAACGGATGACCCGTTGAACTTTGTCGACCGTGTCGCGTACAAAGACCTGTTGACCGAGGCGCGCGCCGATACCGGTGCATATGACGCCATTACAACGGCCGATGGGACGATTGGTGGTATTCCGGCGACTATTTGCGTTTTGAACGGGGAATTTATGCTTGGGTCCATGGGACGCGCCGTTGGGGACGCCATTGTCGCCAGCATGGAACACGCCGTCGAAGAAAAGCGCCCGTTTATCATGGTGACGTCCAGTGGCGGCGCCCGGATGCAGGAAAATATTTTATCCCTGATGCAAATGGCGCGCACGACTGTTGCGGTGAACAAACTGCATGCGAACGGTATTCCCTATGTCGTGATTTTAACAGACCCGACATTTGGCGGTGTAACGGCATCGTTTGCCATGCTGGGGGATATCCATATTGCAGAACGGGGCGCGCGTATCGGCTTTGCGGGACGCCGCGTTATTGAACAAAATATTCGTGAAAAGTTGCCGTCTAATTTCCAAACGGCCGAATATCTGTATGAACACGGTATGGTGGATATGGTGGTCGCGCGTGATGAATTGCACGGCGTGCTGGAAAAAATCTTGGCGGTGCTGACCAAACAACCGCGCGAGTCTAAGACGATTTCCATCGCAACACCGGAATTCGATGCGTTGAAAAAAATCCGCGGTATGGGTGAAAACGATGCGTATGACAAAGTCTTGTTGGCGCGTCATGAAAACCGGCCGCATTTCTTGGATTACATCAATGGCATTGTGGACGACTGGACCTATCTGGCCGGCGACAGATTGTATGCCGAAGACCCCGCCATGGGCAGCGGGATTGGTTTCTGGCGCGGGATTCCGGCCGTCATTATTGGCCAGGAACAGGGCCGCACCATTGAAACCCGTCAAAAGCATCGCTTTGGCATGGCCAATCCTGATGGTTATCGCAAGGCGCAACGTATGATGCGTCTGGCGGAAAAATTTGGGTTGCCGCTGATTTCATTGTTTGATACGGCGGGCGCCTTTGCCGGCCGCGAAGGCGAAGAACGCGGCCAATCCCAGGCGGTTGCCGCATCCATTGCGACGGGGCTGGATATTAAAACGCCGTATGTGGCCGTCAACGTGGGCCAGGGCGGTTCCGGCGGTGCGATTGCCATTGGAACGGGTGACCGTGTTCTGATGCTGGAAAATGCGATTTATTCGGTGATTGCCCCTGAATCATGTGCCAGTATCCGTTGGCGTGATAACAAGTACAAGGCCGATGCCGCCGCTGCGATGAAATTGACTGCGCGCGATATGGCTGACCTGAATGTTATCGACCAGATAATCAGTGAACCGGCCGGTGGCGCCCATACCGATTGGCAAACAACGATGCAGTTGTTGGCGGCGGCTGTTGCGGACCAGATTCGGGAATTAAGTGAGATTCCGCGTGACCAATTACCGGCCAAACGTGCGGAAAAATTCATCGCCATGACCCGCGATGTTGAAATCTATCAACCTGAACATAAAACGGAACAGTAAAAAATCCCCCGCGTTCTGCGGGGATTTTTTTTATCAGTATCCAGCGCGCCCAGGGCGCCGCATTGTCCCGTATAACTTGTAAGCCTTGGCGTTACCCCAGACCAGCCCGCGCGCGCAGGCCGTGATACATCAAACTGAACAACAATCCCCGGCGCATAAGCATGCGACCGCCCTCGATTTTCCCCAGGTCACCCAGTGAAATCTTTAATACACGTGCCGCGTCGGCACGTGAAATCCCGTTCATTTTACGCCCATGACGCAGCGCATCGCCAATCAGGCGCGCCTCTGGTGAAATGATGCCCATAATTTTCCTCCCTCATAAAAAATCCGCCGTGACGAAAGGCGGTTGGAGGTTCAAAACTATTAACAGTAATAGCGTCGTTTATTTTTTTATTATTCACGACCCTCCAACCACGGTTGGAGTTTGTATCTGTTAAGAGGTTTTGAAGCCCCGCGCCGGGTGTCGCCCGATGCGTCTTTATTATATTCTAAATATGGTGGAATCGCAAGAAGATTTGTTCCGGCGCGTCCTTAGCGGGATTTTTCAATAATACTGTGGGCAAAAAGTTTCGATGCCACCGGGGCCGGGGTTTTCGCATCCATGCACAGGCGGGCCAAAAATTCGGAATCGCGTTCATGGGCGGGTAATTTTGAATCATAACAATACAACCAATTCGATGCGGTGTCCGTGGTCTGCATTCGCGCCCAAATACATGGATTTTCGGCGTCTGCCGCCCCCAGGCTGACCCGGAATTTCGGTATGCCCGGCATCCATGGGGCGGGCGTCTTGTTATAACCCCACGTCAGGTGCATTTCATCAATTTTAATATTAAACTTGCGCCAAATTTGTACCCGAATTTCAGTAAAGTCGGTGTATAATGAATTTAGCATCAGGTTATTTGGCATATTTTCGCGCCAGATAATATTTTCCCCGACTGTCCACAAATTATATTTCATGCGGATAAACATATTTTCATTTAAATCATTATTATCAATATTTTTCATGGCTTTTTCTTGGATTAGATGGGCTTGGCATCATAGGTTATTTTTAAACAGCAATCCAGGGGAAATTTATCAATTTTCGCACTTGCAATTATATTTGGTGTTATATATAATAATCAACGCAACCATCCGGAGCGTTGGCAGAGTGGTAATGCAGCAGATTGCTAATCTGTGACCGAGATTTTTTGGTCCATAGGTTCGAGTCCTATACGCTCCGCCAGGAATTTCCCCGCCAATCGGCGGGGATAATTATTTGAAAACAAAAAAATTCAGGACCGTTGCATGGTCCTGGTTTTTTTATTATTGGCTGTTTTTATCGGCTTTAAAGTCCCACTTTGGATCCAGAGTACATTTTTTGTAAGTGCTGGGTTCAACCTGGGTCCAACATTGATTTAACAAAGGTTGGGTAGTACGGCTTTTTTGCGGACCATATTGCAGGGTACCCGTGCCGATTTGTACCGCGGTGACGCAATAACTGCTTCCGTCGGCGTTTTCATCAAATATTTTTTCAACGGGGCATATAATGCATTCACCTGTTTTTCCGGGAACGCCATATCGAGTGCTTGCGTTACATTCTTTGCAGGTACGGTCAGATGTCGAAACAAAACCGTATCCCGGCATCATGCAGCGATATTCGAAACAATTGCTTGCCGTGTTCTTGTACATAGTATGCTCGCCTGATTTGAAACCTTCGGCCGCCCAACCTGTACACATACTGTTCAGATTACATAAATCTTGATTGATTGCTTCGCAATCATCTTTTGCAGAGTTCTTGCGGTATCCATCCATGCACATTAAAATTGGTTCTGAAACAAATTCAATGACAGGGACCGAATACATGTGTTTTCGCCATTTGCCTGCACGTACAGTACAAAATACGGTTGGTTGGACATAGGCACCATGACCGCTTGGGGTCCATGATGAAATTGCCAGAATCATATCACATTCATCTTTGCCGGCACTGTTAGCACGGTAAAACATGGGAATCTCATTTTCGATATTAGCGCCAGAATGTACACGCTTGGAATCGGCAAAACCCCCGATTGAAATGTCGGTCGAGTTACATGTGGTTGCATTACCGGCGTTACATTTTTCGCCACTATAACCATCCTTGCATAACCAAAAACATTTATGCAATTGGCCAATGTCATAATATTCAGTCCAGGATTTTGAATGATTGCCTCTGGACCCTTTTTTATTATTTGCTTGTAATTGCAGCGGGCAAAAACGCGCCCCGTTTGCATTAATATCACGTGCAACTAACATAAGTGTTGCGCCATGGGTAGTATCAGTACCATAGTTTTCCAAAGTTTGGCCCTTTTTACCCGTGTCAAATCCAGCAGGCCATGACAAACATTTGCTTTCAGAATCGCGCAGCGAATTACCAATACACGTTGAAAATGAGCTGTGTTTTTGATCTGTTCGTTTTTCGGGGACGCCCCATGAATCTTTATAGTCGCTGGCGTCGGCCCCTGCTGCATAAACGGGCAGAGAGATGCCGGATAATAACGTCATAAAAATCAGTTTTTTTATTGTATTCATCTGTTTTCACGCAATGTTGTTGTCGTCCATCCGATATCATACAGCAATTATGACGCCGCCACGCATCCGGTTCCTGATTTAAAGGTCTTGTCTGTTTCAATGCAGGCGCAGGTGGCAGTTGTGCCATTCATGGTGCATGTGACCGTTTCTTTGGTGCCGCCGGGGCAGTGAGTGGTAAATTCGGCATCAGAACATGTATGCGTATTGTCGGTTGGTTTGATATAACAAATATTATTTTCCCAATAACCGCCAATTTTTTGACACTGGCCCTGGTACCATTCAACGGTGAAACTGCATGTGTTGGTTGCCGCATCATATTTGGCGTATCCCTTGCCGCCATAATCGTCGTCTTGGGCCAAACATTGATAGCGAACCGTATTCTGGAAACAGAAACCGTACGGGGCATTTGTAATTGTATTGCTGGCGCCTTCGGTTGATTGACCGTTCGCGGCCGCCACCGCAATGTCATGATATTGCTTAATCTCGGTATCTGTGGGCGTGGTTCCACCAGCCGCAATTTTATAATAGGCGGCCTCGATAGTGTATCCTTGGTCTGGTTCCCAATCCTCGGACTTGATCCAAATACCGTTGACCTCTTCACAGACATTTTCCTGGGCGGTGAATAATTCGTCCCCAACTGTTTTGACCAATTTGCTAATCGTAGAGCCGACTGTGGGATCCGACAGCGGGTCGTTTGTATCACCCGATGTTGGGTCGATACAGTATAGCTTGGCCTGGGCGGCCAATTCGTCCTGGATGTTTTTGGATGATTTGTTGCGGCAACCCCACGGATATTTATATTGACCGGTGGTGGGGGTACAGGTATCTTTCATATAATTGGTTAATGCCTGGGCGCACCCCTCTTGGATTTTAACATTATCAACCGATTGGACAAAATTTAACAGCGATTGCATCCCACAGTTGGGTGTGGTCAATTTTCCGTTGTTATCAAATTGGCACGGGTTGCTGGGGTCGCCGTACAGTGCGGCACAGGCGACAACCTTTTCCTTGCACATGTCGCGCGCGGCGTATGCCGCCATGGCGCCGGACATTTGGGATGTGGTGGTGTCGAATTCTTTTAACTGGCCACTGGTGGAATCATAACAATCACCCATTGTGGACACACAGGTGGATTTGACGCTTTCGATTAATTCGTTTTGTGCCTGGGCAATTTCAATAACCGCCGCGCGTTTAAACTCGGTCCAGACGGTGTCGGCCATATCACGACAAGTGTCCAGCGCCCCAGTTGCAAATTTACGCTTTTCATCCAGAAAATTGGCAAATTCACGGTTAACCGTTAACAAGTCTTGACTGCTGTTGGCGGACTGATACAAATTGATTTGTTCCGTCAATTTAAACAGCATCGGTGAATAAATCGCCGCGCCCGTGGTCGCATTGACATACATGCCGGTTGGGTCCAAACACTTTTTATAATTTTCACCACAGACCATTTCGCCCTGGACCGCTTCCTTGACCTTGGCCAGACATTCGTTGACGTCGGCGGAATTGTGGGCGCGATATTCTTCTAGGCGGGCATCCATCAAGTATTTGTTCGCTTGGCGGACGGTTTGATTAACCGCCTCTTTCTGGGCATCGATTTTCTTTTCATACAGGTTGCAATCCTGGGAAATCAGGATACTGTACGATGAACGCGCCATGGTCATCACGGCGTTGTTTTCACATGAATCCCCAATTAATTTCATACACTGGTCATGGGCGTTTTTATACAGTTCGCCACCTTCCAGGGTGGATAAATCACTGGCGTTGCGGTTGCCAAAGATATCGCTGCCAGAATTGTTGGCCCCAGACCAAATGTCGTCCATGTCCACGGTAAAGTCCATCGCGCCAATATCCAACGGCGATGATGTGGTGTTGGAATTGCTGCCTGCTTTTTTCTTGCCCGACAACAAATCGCCAATTTCCCCCAGCAATGCGGCCGCACCGCTGACGTCGTCTTTGATGGCCTGTTCACCGACGGTGGCGGTGTACATGGCGTTTACTTCGGCGGCGGTTTTGTCGACGGCATTCAAATTATTGTCTTCGAACCGCGTTAACAGGATTTTTGCTTCGTCCAATGCGGCTTCGGTGTCGCGGAATTCAGTAAAGCGTTCGCTGCAGAAACACCGGCGATAAGTTTCATTCGCCTTGGCACAAAATTGGTCCATACAGGTGTTATAGGATTCGCGACACTTGGCATAACCGCCACCGATTTTCGAAATATCGTCAAAGACCGCCGTTGCCCGCGATGACGCTGCGCGTGAAATATTTGATGTGGATGTCCCACCACGCCCGGTTGATGGGGATGCGGCACTGCGTACAACATGGGACGATGCCGCGCGTGATGATGCGACGCCCCCCGATTTTACCATGACGCCCGACCGTGCCGATGATGCGGCGCCCGTGGAACGGACAACTGTGCTGGCCGCGGTGCGTGCCGTTGTTGTATCGGGGCGGGACGTGAAGGTGGTAATGGTTTGACGTGCTGTGCGGGCGCTGGGGACAACCGTGCGGGACGTGGCCGACCGTTGGGCCGTGGCACTGGGGATATTGGTCCCGGATGTTGTGCTTAACCGTTGGACCGTGCGACCGTCGCGCGGCGAAGAGGATGTGGTTGCCACCGGCGTCGTGGTTCCCGTGGGGACAACCGCCCCAGAACGAGGATTCGGCGCCTGGGCGGCCCAGGTGGTATCATGCGCCACCAGGACCGCAATCAGCGAAATACTGCAAAGATTTAACAGACTTTTGGTCAAAAAATTATCTCTCTGTCGTAATTTTAGCACTTTTTAATTGATGGAATCAACACCCAATTTATTCGATGCAGCAATTAACTGCATTTTTGACCCAGTCGCCCAAACGACGCGCGGTGGACTTGGTTTCCGCATTGGCACCGGCCAACGGACAGCCCGCGCCGGCATTTTTCTTGGACGTGCGAGTGGTCAATTTTTCCGATTTTTCCGGGTCCTGGGCGGCCGCCGCGACAACATCGGGGGCCACGGCGCGCACACCGCCCAAATCAATCAGGTTCATATTTATGCCCCAGAACAAGGAATACAGGTCATAGGCCTTGTTAAACAAATCATACGCATCCGTTGTCCGTCCCGCCGACAGGGCTTTGGTGCCGACCTCTATCAATCGCATGGATGCGGCCAACAGATGTTTAGAAATGCACCAGACTTCACCTGTTTCGCCCGTCGATTTTTGAACGATGCGTTCCATTAAATCCTTGCGCATGTCACGAACCGTGTTAATCAGGTCATAAAACCCGGTCTTTTGCGTTTTGGCACCACTGAAAAAGAAATGTTCTTCCAATGATATCAGGTTCATCAGGGCAACCGACAAATCCTGGTCCGACGACAGGTCCAACGGATTGACCTTTTTCGACGCGTCCACTTTCTGGACCAATTTGTTTAACGACATTTTGTTTGTTTTTTTCATGATTTTATCCTTGGGCTTACAGATATATAATCGCGGCGAAAATCACCGTCGCCACCATCAAAAAGGACAGCGGCACCACAACCTTTTGAAACGCAAATTTGGCGTGTCCCCCGTTTTCACGTTTAATTCTGACATACCAACGCGCGCCCAACCAAAAGGCCACAGTTCCCACAATTGTTCCCAACATAAACCGGTCAATTCCCCACAGGGTATTCGCCCCAAAGGTAATCCCCGGCATGAAATACACCGCCCCCAGTAAGGCATAGTAAACCACAAAGGGAACCACAATCTGCCAAAACGCACTGTGAACGCCGTGTTTTTTTAACCAGCCGGCCGTCCAGAAAAACAGCGACAGTGTCAATCCGCCCGCCCAGATGCCTGTTATCACATCGTCGACACCCAACAGGCGCGCCCCTTCGAGGCCGGCGCCAACCGCCACCGTACAGACCGGACACACCGCGAACGCATGCGTTAATGTCACAGCAATCAATCCGCCCGCGCATAAGATAATTCTTTTTAATTGTTTCATTAAAACTTTCCTTTCCTTCCAGCGTATCTTAGAAAAAATCGCGCACATGGGTCAATATGATTTTATCACGCCCCGCATATGCGCCGATCGGGCGCGCGGATTGTTGGCCAATTCGTCGGTATCCGGGGTGACGGGCCGTATGGCGGTGAACGGTGCCGCCGTCGTTGTTGGCATGCGCGGGTCACCGGGCGTGGTTGTCCAATCGCGAAAAGTATTTTTGACCAACCGGTCTTCCAGTGAATGAAAGGTCACCGCAATGCATTTGCCGCCCGCGGTCAATAATCCCGGGACCGCATCCAGTGCCGCCGTTACCTGACCCATTTCATCATTGACCGCGATGCGCAGTGCCTGGAACACAGGGGCAACATCCTTTGGGTTGTGAATCAAATCGCGCAGGGCGAACGTTGTTTTCGGTGCGGCCGCATGCATGGCGCGGGCAATGGCGGTCGATTGGCGTACATCGCCATAGTCGCGCAAAATCCGGCCCAGGGCGGATACGTCGGTCGTGGCGATTAATTCCGCCGCGGTCATACCAGCGCCCGACATCCGCATGTCCAAGGGACCGTCAAACCGAAATGAAAAGCCGCGGTCGCCACTGTCAATCTGCATGGATGAAATCCCCAAATCCATCACCACGGCGTCAACAGGTTCACTTAACATGGCGATTTCGGAAAAAGGGCGGTTGATAAACGTAAATCGGTCGGGAAATTCGGCAGCGATGGCGTTGGCGTCGGCAACAACATTCGGGTCGCGGTCAAAGGCGATAACGCTGGCACCCGCGTTTAAAAAGGCGCGCGTATATCCACCCGCGCCAAAGGTACAGTCGACAATCCGTTTGCCTGTGATATCGCCCAAAGCCCCCATCACGGCATTTAATAAAACCGGTGTGTGTTTCATTATTCAATATCCACCTTGATTCCCAGGGCGGCCAAATCGCCCGCTGTATTCGCCGCCAGTTCAACGCCGCCCGGCAATGCCATTGTCGCCACCCGGTCGCCCGTATGCAGGTTTAACGCCACCTGGGTGTATCCGCGGGGCAGGGCGTCCAGCGCCTTTTTCACATCGGTCAATACGGACGCGTTGCGAATATCCAGGGTAATTTTCTTGGCAATTTTTGCCATCCATTCGGCCAGCGGCGTTATCGAATCCACAAAGACCGATACCTGGTCGTCGCGCGCGGACGTGCGGCCCGATATCAAGACGACATTTTCCCCCGTCAAAATTTGCGCAAACATTGCCGCTGATTCCCCGAACGCCACGGCGTCGATGTTACCGAAACTGTCGGATGCATTGATGGTAATCATGTCCTTGCCGGTTTTAGTACGGCGGCGCGAAAATGAATTTACATTTGCGGCAATTTGTACCTGTTTCCGGTCGCCCAGGGTTTCCAAAGTCGCACTGGTCGCCAATTTGGCGCGGGTTATCAAATGTTTGTATTGGTCCAGCGGATGGGCCGAGATATAAAATCCCAGCGCCGACAATTCGTTTTCCAAACGCTGGCCAAATGTCCATGGTTCTGTTTTCGGCAGGTTCTGCCCCAGCCGGTCTTCGGCCACGTCGTCTTCGACTGTGTTCGCAAACAGCGACAGCGAATTTGCCGCATCCTTGGACTTGGACGCATAGGATAAAATCGCATCGGCATTCATAAAGACCGCGGCCCGGTTGGGTTCCAATGAATCCAGAACACCGGTTTTGGCAAAGGCCTCGAGGATGCGTTTATTCATAATGGGCGCGCAACGTTTTGCAAAATCGGTCAGGTTTTTAAACCGCCCATTGGCATTACGTTCCGCCACAATGGCATCGGTCGCGGCAACGCCCACACCCTTGATTGCGGCCAGGCCATAAATGATTTTCCCATCCGCAACCGTGAACAAAGATTCACTTTGGTTTATATCGGGCGCGACAATCGGGATGTTGAAATTAGATTTGGCGTCATCGACGAATATCGCCAATTGGTCGGTATCGTTCAAGTTACTGGACATCGATGCCGCCAGAAATTCGGCGGGATAATTTGCCTTTAGATAGGCGCATTGATTTGCCACAATGGAATAGGCAATCGCGTGTGATTTGTTAAAGGCGTATTTGGCAAATTCTTTGAATTTTTCCCACAAATCTTTGGCCGTGGCGCGGTCCAGGGTTTGTTGTTCTTCGCACCCGTCCAGAAATTTAACCTCTAATTCATCCATCATCTTGGCGATTTTTTTACCCATGGCCTTGCGCACGTTGTCGGATTGGCCGCGTGTAAATCCGGCCAATGCGCGCGTCAGCATCATCACCTGTTCCTGGTACACGATAATGCCATAGGTTTCTTTTAGGATGGGTTCCGCCTTTGGGTGGACATATTCAATGGGTTCTTCGCCATGCATACGGGCGATAAATTGCGGAATAAAGGCAATGGGGCCGGGTCGGTTCAACGCATTTAACGCCGAAATTTCCAAGAAATTTGTCGGGTGCATTTTGCGCAGGGTCTGTTGCACAAACTGGGCATCGAATTGGAATATGCCTTCGGTTAATCCACGCTGCCACAATTCCATGGTTTTTTCATCGTCAACCGGTATCGCATCCAGGTCGACATTAATTCCGCGGGTTTTTGCAATCAAACGCGTCGCATACTTTAACACCACCAGCGTTTCCAACCCCAAAAAGTCGAACTTAATCAGTCCCGCCGATTCCAGATAGTGGCCGTCAAACTGGCACGACGGCAGGGGGTTCGCCGGGTCGCGATAGACCGGTGCAATTTGGGTCGTCGGCCGGTCACCAATAACAACGCCGCACGCATGCTGTCCCAGGTTGCGCAGGGACCCTTCTAATTCCTGGGCGATGGTGACGACCTTGTTCATATCTTCGTCATTCAGCAGGATTTCCTGGATTTCCGGGGATGTTTCCACCGCGTCTTTTAAAAATTTTGCATCGGCCGGAATTAATTTGGACAACCGGTCTGATTTGGAATAGGGCATGCCATACACGCGCCCAATGTCGCGGATGGCGCCGCGGGCCTGTAAACTGCCGAATGTGATGATGCGGCAAACGGAATCATGACCGTATTTGTCGCAAATGTACGCCAGCACCCGTTCAATCCCCGTGGGTTCAAAGTCCACGTCAAAGTCGGGCATTGAAATACGGTCCGGGTTCAGGAAACGTTCAAACAGCAATCCGTACTTTAACGGGTCAACGTGCGTAATCCCCAGCGCCCACGCCACAATGGACCCTGCACCCGACCCGCGGCCCGGCCCGGTCAGAACGTCATTTTTGCGGCACCAATCGATATAGTCTGCCACAATCAGGAAATATCCCGGGAACCCCATCCCGATAATGACGCCCAGTTCAAATTCCGCCTGTTCATAATATGGCGCCGTGTCCGTAATATTGTTTTCGCGCATCCGTTCGGCCAATCCCGACATGGTATTTTCGCGCAACATTTTACATTCTGTTTCCAAATCATCCCCAAAACGCGGCAACAGCGGCTTTTCATGAACATTGACCAAAAATGCACAGCGCGTTGCGATAACGGCGGTGTTTTCAATCGCCTCGGGCAGGTCGGAAAACAATTCAGCCATTTGCTGGGGCGATTTAAAATATTGTTCGGATGATTCGCGCGGACGTTCAGGGTCAATCACCTTGGTCTGGCCCAGGACGCACCCCAGGGCATCTGTCGCTTCGTAATCCGTGTCGGCGGCGAAACAGACGTCATTGGTTGCGACAATTGGAATATTTAACTCTTGCGCCAGTTTTAAAAATCCGGGTTCGGTCTTGATTTCGTTTTCCAGACCGTGCCGCTGGATTTCCATGTAAAATCGGTCGCCGAAAATATCAACAAATTGGCGGGCGTAAATGCGGGCCTGTTCTTCCTGGTCATTTATCAGGGCCATGCCAATCGGACCGGTCTGGGCGCCCGACAGGCAAATCAGTCCGTCATTATGCGCGGTCAATTCGTCCGTTGTAATATACGGCCCCAGGTGGTGGTTGTCGCCCCGCATGTACATAATGCGTGTCAATTCGCATAGATTTAAGTATCCATCGTGATTCTTGGCCAATAATACAATCCGCGACAGCGATGATTCCCGCAGGATTTTCGGGTCGGCCGTATGGTGGTTCAGACTGATTTCAATGCCGATAATGGGCTGGATATGGGCGCCCGGCATGACGTCGGAAAATTCCGCCGCCCCCGACATCAGATTGGTATCCGTCAGCGCGCATGCGGACATCCCGGCCGCGGCGCACAATTTGGGAATATCCTTGATTTTCAGGGTTCCCATCCCAACCGAAAAACGTGAATGTGTACGAAGATGTATAAATTGACTGTCCATGCCGCCACAATAGCAAAATTTCCCGTCCCCCCGCAACC
>CAXHMP010000009.1:0-29174 GCA_964017835.1 uncultured Alphaproteobacteria bacterium | reverse complement strand
ACGTTTTTCTTGCCGCCCATTCCCGACGACAGGTAAAACGGTTGAACATATCCGTTAATATCGGCGACAATGATAATTCGGCCCATCATGTTGATAAATTTGCTGTGGCCACGGGTCAACGGGGCGTCGGGGCGAAATGCGCCGTCGGGGCCACGTGACATGGCGTCAAAGGGAATTTCCAATAATCGAACGTTTAAAGTCATCGTTTCTTGTCCACAGGGAACATTATACCAATGTTTTCAATAAATTCCAAGCCGCGGCCCGGGGCGTCAAAAACTGTACGTCAGGCCAACGCCGTAAAACCCGTATGAATAGTTTTCAGGCGCCGTGTTGCCGTTGGAAAAATGCTGGGTGTATAATTCCATGGCGATGGTGTCGGTCATGCGGATGCCAGCCGCCACCTTGAATTGAAACAGCAATTTGGACCCGATGCGTTCGTTTTGCTGGGCCTGGAAACCGACACCGGCGCCGACACTGAAATACCAGCAATCGCCATAGGCCAATGCCAAATCTTCGCTGAAAAAAATCATGGGGATGGAATATTTGTCCCAATCCCAGTGATACTTTTCGCCAAAGCCCACCGTTTCGCCAAAATTCAATGACTGGCGCGCCGGGATTTTAAAGAACGTTGTTGGCTGGGAATACTGCATCTGCAGCATATAGAACGGCACCAACCGCGTCGGCGGCGGAACCAGAAACCCACTGTCGACACCCTGGGCCATGTACAGGGCAACCTGGTGTTCATGCGTTCCCATAAAAGGGTTGGTCCCGGCATGCGCGACGCCCGTTGTTAATATCATCAAAAGAAATAAGAATTTTTTCATATTGGCCATGATATTCTTTTTCCGTGTCCAGTTCAATATAAATTATTATGAAAAATAATTATTTTATATAAGAACGAATTCCTGGCCTCTAATACAGGCCGGTTTGACGCGCCGCATCCCACCACAGATTGGCGTACACGGGGCGTTGTTCGGGGGCGTGCCATGGCTTCATCCAATTGGAATAATGGATAATGACCAAACCGTGGCGCAAATCATCGAACTCGCGTTCGGTGTGTACCTGGAACAGGCGCTTGCCCAGCATCGATTGAAAATTATACCGCAGGGGCAGGAAAATCTTGCGCCCGCGCGTGGTGTAATTTAACAAATCCTGGTCCGGATTTTTGTAATCTTTTTCGTGCGCGGCCCGGACCCAGGTGTCATAGATGTTTTCATCGCGCATTTGTTTCAGATTCATGACCAAGACGCCGGAATTTATATATCCGTTGGCGTAATCGGCCACACCCGCGACCAAATTGTCCCCCATGTCCAGACACCCCAGGTCAATCAAATCGCGACAGAATATCGTGTCGATATCGGCATAAATTATTTGATTCACATCGGGCAGCAGTTTGGGCAGCATCATTCGATAATACACCGCGACCGGCCACCGGCGTCGGTGGGCGTTGTCAAAATCGTGGTTGGCATCAATAAATGCAATTGTTGATTGGGTATCGGCCACCATCCGCCCCAGGATTCGGCGATGTTCGGGCGTGACGGTTTGGTCGGTGATGCAATAAATATCATAATCGCACCGGTCGGCGGCCGCCATCACCAGCGACCGGATGGTCACCGCCGCCAGTTTGTATCCATTGCCGTCAAAACACAGCGCGATGGCAATGCGCCGGGGGAATTTTGTCCGGGGCATATCATAAACGCCCACGTCACGGATTAATCCCCGGAAACGGATACGGTCACGAATCTGACGGCGCATGTTGCGGTTTGTGCCAAATATGGCGGCGATTTTTGCGATAAACTCGCGGATTTTCCAATGGTTGTACATATGCATACCCTTTTGTTAAAAAAAGCCGCCCAAAATCAGACGGCAGGAGTTTTAACACTATCGTATGCATAATAGCGCGATGCCTTCGATATATAACATCGCACTCCTGCCACATAATGCAGGAGCATTTAACGTCTGCGCAGACGTGCATACAATGGGTGTTAAAGCCCAACATCGGAACCCCCGATGGTAAAAATATCATACAGCGGCCCCAGGGCAAAAGCAAACAAATTGTTACTTGCATTTGGAAAATTGTCTGTTATAATTCGGGGCATTGGCGGGATAGCTCAGTTGGTTAGAGCAGCGGAATCATAATCCGCGTGTCGGGGGTTCAAGTCCCTCTCCCGCTACCACGAATTTTCTTAAAAAACACCGGTTATACCGGTGTTTTTTGCTAGAAAATTCAGTGTCGCGGCGTAGCGTCAGCGCAGACGGGCAAACAATCAAATAGGTACAAGAACGGGGGCAGCGCGCGAATTTCCTCTCCCGCTACCAAAATTTAAACCCGGGATGTCCCGGGTTTAAATCTTTGCCTATCGGGGCTTATTTGCGTTTGCCGCCAAAGACACCGTCGAATTCAAGTTCATGGCCGGCTGCGTTTTCCATTTCAAAGTTCAACCGGTGAATGACTTCGTCCGGGGTGGCGCCGTTCGGGCCATAGAATTTCTGGCCGGCGTGTAACGATGTTTGTTTCATGTCGTCGGTAACGCGGAATTGTTCGGGTACCTTGTTTTCTGCGTCGGTCAGCTGAATTTGGTATCCGTTAACAAAGGCAACGTCGTACCACGGGGTGTCTGCCTTGGAAAAATTCATGTTCAAAACCTTGTGACCGGCGCCATCAAAGACCAGTTTTGCATCGTCGGTTTTGGATACCTGGTTCGCGATGCCGGTCGGGGTTTCAGCCTGGATATAGGCGACGGCCGTCCCTGTATACGTGGTGGCCGTGGGTTGGACGCCCTTGTATTCATTGGCAACGGCGCCCCCGCCAAAGACCTCGAATTCGCGGTCGGTGAAATATTGATTGAATTCATATTCCTGGGCATAGCCAAAGTCCGCATACGCCAAACCGGCATCGCGTCCGAATGTCGCCAGGTTCATCGTGCGCGTCACGCCATCGTCCGTGTTGACATAGGCGTTTTCGTTGCCGCGCCGGGCATAATGCCGATTGTCGTAATCAACGGACAAGATTTTGCCCGTGCTGTCCAAGTGAAAGGTAAAAACGTCATCATTGTCGGCGGTTTTGGCCTGGACCACTTTGTGGGTCGCCGATGACCATGATTGAATATTGCCGGGCATATTGACTGCGGGGGCGATAAATCCGCCGTTTCCACCATCACTGCCACCACCGCCGCCGCATGCGGACAGGGTCAAGACCAGGGCAATCAGACTGTATTTTTTCATTTGGAATCCTTTTGTTTATGATGGATTAATACATAAAAATCATACACTTGATATGACCAAATGTCAAAGATTCTTTGGTTGAAATAATTAAGGGGGGAACTTTTCTGGTGCCCTAAGCAAGAATCGGACTTGCGACTCGTCCTTACCAAGGACGTGTTTTACCACTAGACTATTAGGGCGTTTGATTTTCCCGCCCATTATACGGGACGCGCGGGAAAAATCAAGTATAAAATCATCCCGCAAAAAATGCGGGATATCTGTTGTCGGGGGCCTTTATTCAATACAGCAATTAACCGCCGATTTGACCCAGTTTTTTAATTTTGACATGCTGCCGCCATGGGTGATGGGTTCGGCGATTTCGACCGCCGCCGATACCGCGTTTTCGGTGTTTTTTGCCGCCGGCGCGCCCGATTTTTTTGGTGTTGGCACGTATTTCAAATCGCCCCCAATCATCCCCATGTTCAACCCCCAGAACATGCAATACAGATTATATGATTCATCAAACAATTCATTGGCCTGGGTGATGTCGCCGCTGGATTGGGCCTTGGTGCCAACCTCGAACAGGCGCATGGACGCCGCCAACAGGTGCTTGGAAATGCACCAGACTTCGCCCTCGTACGAGGGGATGATTTTCTGCATCATGCGCTTGCGCAGGTCGCGCACCTCGTTAATCATGGCGTAAAAATCCGTCTTGCCGGTTTTGGCGCCTGAAAACATCAGATGCTCTTCGATAGATATCAGGTTCATGATGCCGATGGATAAATCCTGGTCGGACGACAGGTCTTTTGGATTTACCTTTTTCGCGGCGTCCATCTTTTCAACGAATTCTTTGACGTTTTTAATTTTTTGCATAATGTAATCCCCCCTGATTTAGCAAATGGTTAAAATCCAACTGGTGATGGCCAGGACGACAATCGGCAACACGACCTTTTCAAACGGAAAATGCGCGTGGCCGTTATTCTTTGCCTTCATTTTGTCATAGATTTTTTCCGTAATGATAAACAGCGCCGCACCCACAATCGTCCCGAACAACAGCGGGTCGATGCGCAAAAATCCCAGATAGGTACAGGGCTGATAGTCAACCGTTCCCAAATACGCAAACCCGATTGAGGCAATCGAGAGCGCCATCACCAACGCGTTGCGCCCGGTAAAGCGCCAGCCGCGGCCATCCATAAACCGGATAATCCAATATCCCATGATGGCCAAGAATGCGCCGACCCAGACGCCCAAAACCGCATCCGGCACACCCATGCGGCGCGTTATCGGCAACGCGGCGCCAATGGCAATCGTGCATACCGGACAGGCGGGGTTGGCCAATGCGGCCGTTGGCGTCGCACACAACAATGCCGTCAAAATCTTTTTCATGGTTCCTTTCCTTTTTGTTATATATAAATTTTCATATATATTATTTCCAATATATATTAAAAGTCAAATAAATAATTGCCGGGGGGATTTTTTCATGCTAGGGTTATTCTTAATTATCACCAAGGAAATTGTCCATGTCCGCATCATTACCTGAGGTTGTCATTGATAAACAACTGCCCATTGACATTATGGCGCGCGCGGCGCGTGGGATATCGTATATCGGTCATCCGGTGCGGTTACGGATACTGGAATTCTTGGACGTGGCGGGGCGGTCATCGGTGTCGGCCATTGCGCACGGCGTCGGGATTGACCAAACCATTGCGTCCCAGCATTTGAAGAAAATGCGTGACGCGCATTTGGTGCATACCACGCGCCGGGGGATTTTTGTCTATTACGAAATCGGCGCCGAGTATCCGGCCAGCATTTTTGTCTGTCTGCGCAAACTCTTTGGTCACATGACGGACCAGCGTCAGTTTCTGCGCGACGATTACCGCGCCATTTTGCCGGCTGATTACACGACGATGGCGGCCAACCGCATCAAGTTGTTTGCGCATGTGGATAAGCTGCGCGTGTTGGAATATCTGACGTATGCAGGCGAATCATGCGTATGCGACATCGCGCGGGCGACGGATATTTCGCCGGTAAAGATGAGCCAGTATTTAAAAAAACTGGCCGATGACGATTTTGTCACGGCGCGCCGCGACGGTCGTTACGTTTATTACGATATTACGCCCGGTGTTCATAAAACCGCGGTAGGATGCATCCACCGCCGTTATGACCGGGTGGGAAATGATTTTTAATTTTTTCGTTTTTTCGGCCGTTATTTACAATAAATTAAAAGTCAAATAAACTATTTGACAAAATTATGTTTTGTAGGATAATTAACTCCATGGTTATGATTAAAAACAAACAATCTTTGATGGATATTCGTGACGATTTGGTGGCAACGGTCTGGCGCAAGCGTAATCGGTTTTATATTAATCACGGGCTGGAATTTCCCGATGATATGGATAACAACGTTTACTATGCGGCCCAGCATGAATTGGTCTATCGCCAACAGACACGGATTTGCCAGCATCGGGTGTGGTGTGATGTATCGCAATTGCGGGCGTATGATGGAATCTATGCCAGTCTGGGATTTTGGATGCCGTCCGATAATATGATTCACACCTTTGATTATGTTCCGGTCGATACCGCCTATCCCGAAGGGGTTTATGGATTAAAGCGCTTGCACGAATCCAATCCCGGAACCCTGTATCATGAAATTCGTCATGCCTATAACCATCGGTGCATCTTGATGAACAATGCCCAGCAGTCCTATGCGACATGGGCGTTGGATGAATTGATGACGATGACGGGTGGCTGGTTGGCGGCCTTTTCGGATATGCCGGATATGCCGGATATGCCGGATTTTGCGGGTGGGGCGCTGTCAATCAACGTTAATTATACGCCCGGGCCATCATTTAATAATAAAATTGTCCGCGATGTGATGGAAAGCGCCCTGTATGCGGGTCTTGATGAACTAAAAGAGGGACGTGACCAATACCAACAAGCCTGGTTGGAATTTGAATTAAACCCAATTATCAATTATGTTCGATCGGGGTCAAATCATACAATCCGTGCATGGCGGCGTATGCGCACGTTTCTGGTGCATGGGCGGGTCATGGACATTTATGACTGCATCAATTCCAAATTGCGTCGCCAAATGGATAAAATGATTTTCACGCGGCCCCAGGGATGCCAGCGGTAATAATTTCTTGCGTTTTTTTATTTCTGGGATAAAATGACCGCATAATTTACGGGCGCGCCGGCGATGATGCGACTGACAACCGCGGAGTGGTTAAACCCAAACAACCAAAGTGACAAGCCGGGGTGGCACCGCGCAAAAACAATTGCGCCCCCGATTTAAATGATAACGGGTGCCACAAATCCATTTTTTTGGCCCCGATACACAGTAAACAAAGGGACCAAAATGTTACCATTAAAATCAAAATACAGAACGCATACATGCGGCGACCTGCGCATGGGGAACGTGGGTGATGTTGTCACATTGTCTGGGTGGGTTCATCGCAAGCGTGACCACGGCGGGTTGATGTTTATCGACCTGCGCGACAATTACGGTATAACGCAAATTGTCTTTGACGGGTCCGACGATGCGTTGGCGGCCGTGCGGCCAGAGAGTGTTATTCAAATCACCGGCACGGTTGTTGCACGCGACGCGGCGGCCGTCAATGACAAAATCCCCACCGGCCAGATCGAGGTCCAGGGAACGTCCTGGACGGTGCTGACCCATGCGGATGTTTTGCCGTTCCAGGTATTTGGCGACGACGGCAGTGTTTCCGAAGATTTGCGGTTAAAGCACCGTTATATCGACCTGCGTCGGGATTCATTGCATCACAACATTTTGACCCGCAACCGGGTGATGAAGTTTTTGCGCGACAAAATGTGGGACATGGGATTTTCTGAATTCCAGACACCGATTTTGACAGTGTCCAGTCCCGAAGGCGCCCGCGACTATATCGTGCCGTCGCGCAATCATCACGGCATGTTCTATGCCTTGCCCCAGGCGCCGCAACAGTTCAAGCAATTGATTCAAATCGCGGGTTTTGACCGGTACTTTCAAATCGCGCCGTGTTTCCGTGACGAAGATTTGCGTGCCGACCGATTGATTGAATTTTATCAGTTGGATTTGGAAATGTCGTTTGTGGATTTACCGGATATCCAGGCGGTGGGTGATGAATTAATGCCGGCATTAATCCGTGAATTTGTCCCGGGTGCAAAAATTTGCGATGACATCCCGCACATTGCGTATGACACGGCGATGCTGAAATATGGGTCGGACAAACCTGATTTGCGTAACCCGATTGAAATTTCGGATGTGACGGACGTGTTCCGCGGGTCGGATTTTGGCATCTTTGCCGCGGCCATTGAAAACGGGGCCGTGGTGCGTGCGATTCCGGCGCCCGCGACCGCCGACAAACCGCGGTCGTTCTTTGACAAACTGGGCGAATACGCGGTTGCTGAACTGAATCTCGGGGGATTGGGTTATATCGTCTTTGGGGACGAGGTCAAGGGTCCCGTCGCCAAGAAACTGGATGCGGCGCGGATTGATGCCTTGCGCCAAATCGCAGGCGACAATGCAACCTTGTTCTTTGTTTGCGATCAAAAAGATGCCGCGGCCAAGGCGGCGGGCAAGTTGCGTGACAAACTGGGGCGTGATTTGGAATTGATTGACGACAATGAATTCCGTCTGTGCTGGATTGAAGATTTCCCGTTCTATGAATTGAACGAGGAGACCGGTGCCATTGACTTTGGCCACAACCCGTTCAGTCTGCCCAAGGGGGATTTGACGGGCGACCCGCTGGCCATCAAGGCGAACCAGTTCGACATGGTGTTAAACGGGGTGGAAATTTGCAGTGGGGGACTGCGCAACTATAACCCCGAAACCATGGTCCAGGCATTCCAGATTGCCGGATACGGTCCCGATGATGTCAAGGCGAAATTCGGCGGCATGTACACGGCGTTCCAATACGGCGCCCCGCCGCACGGTGGTTGTGCGTTTGGTATCGACCGGTTGGTGCAAATCATGGTGGGGGCCGAAAACCTGCGCGAGGTGGTGTTGTTCCCAACCAACCAACGTGGCCAGGATTTAATGCTGGGCGCGCCGCGCGAAGTGACGGAACAGCAATTGCGCGACGTTCACATCACTGTGCGCAAGAAAAATTAAAATCGCGCCGCATGCATCAAACCCGCCACATGGCGGGTTTTTGTTTCTAAGAATCTTTGCCTGTTGGCAAGGAAAAAATTTACAGTATACTTTTTCACGTCACCAAAGAGGGGGGACCGTTATGAATGAACATGCCCGGATTTTACAGTTATCCGAAATTCTGCGGTTGACGCCGTATCAGACCGCAATTTTAGAAAAGAATAGTCATCTCTATGACCTATCGCGTCTGGTGAAGCGGGGCGGCGTTCTGTATGTACCATACCGCAATTCGGCTGCGCATCCGTGGCGCGATGCGGCGGCGCGACTGGTGCTGGGGCAGATGGCCGATTTAATCGGTCCCGACGACACGTTGGCGTGCGGGGTGCGTGGGGCTAAACTTTATTCCGATGGGCGCGTTGTGGTGCCAAATTCCCGGGGACGTTAAAATTTGTCGTGGTGTTGGACAAAGTCACGCATATATTCCGGGTCAAAATTCATCATAATTTCCGACAGCGAATAATTGCGCGCGTCACCCTGTATTTCAATATCGATGGCAACCGGGGTGGGCGCCGCCCCGCGCAGGCTTAATTGCATATTGGCCATCATGACCCCATTTTTGATTTCCATATTTCCCCGTCCGTCCACATGGCGCAGGCGAAAGATTATCGGGGCCGTGGTGCGAAATGTCCCATCGGCGTATTTGCCTGTAATGTGCAGTGATTTCAGCCGGCTTTCCCCGCCGCCCAATGCCGCCGCCAAGGCGTATTCTGCATTCAATGTCGTCAGCGACGCGGCCGCATCAAAAAAGGTGTCTGTGCCAATGCCCATTAAACGACCCCCGTCAAATGTTAAATCGATGTCGCCCGTCATATTGTGACGAATGTCATAGGCAATCTGGCCCGATGTTTCCAGGTTAATGACCCCGGTCACGGTCGTATCCGCAACGTTCAGCGGCATGGACGCCGCCAATATGGGCGCCGACACACCAAAGCGGTTTAACTGGGCGCTGATTAAATACCGGGCGCGGTCCCGCCGGATTTGCCCCAGGATATTTCCATTGTCCGCGTCCGATATCGAAAACGTCTGGACGCCGGGTTTGACCGCATAGACGAAATTACGGTACGTGTTTGCGTTGTATATCAACGTGTCGGCCGTCAGTGAAACATCCACCGGTAATTCAAACGGGGCGACCATCGGCGACGGCCCCAGGAACTGTAATTCGTCATAGTTGTCAATGAAATCTTGGGCGGCGAAAATATCGGCGTTTAGCATATCGGCATGCAGCGTCAATGTGCGTCCCGCCACGCGTCCCGTCAATTCAACCCCGCCGATTTCCAGCCTCAGGTTCGATATCCGACCGCGTGCAAAATCACCCGATGCCCGAAACGGCAAATCGCGCAGAAAGGCAAAGTTGCCGTTCCCCAGCCAGTCTTTGAAATTTTCCCCCCATATTTCAAATGTTCCCGCGGTTGTGCGCATGCCCCATTTGCCGGACGTTTCCGCAAATTCCAGTGTGTCGCCCATACGCCGCCAATTGCCCGTGTCCGCCGCGCGGGCCGCGGGGATAAAGAAAAATTCCGGCGTCATGTCCCGGGGTGACCGGTCGCGCGCCAGGGTATATGCCGGCGCAGCCGTGTCGTTGTCGGCGTCAACCTCGATTTTTCCGGCGGCATCGGAAAATTGAAAATTAATGGTACCGCGCGTCCCCAGTTTTTTCGCCATGCGTGTTAATGTGGCCGCGTCCCCCATGGGACCCGCTGATTGAACAAAGACATAAAAAACACCATTATCCACAGACAAACTGCCCGATAAATTGCCCAGGGTGAATTCGCTGCATTTCCAAATCTCGGGCGTGCCGGAAAACAGGCATGTTGCCCCCAGCCCGTCCAATGTGCCAGATATCAGGATGTTTTCGGCCCCATTGGCGGTTATGCGCCCGCCCGTCAACTTGACCTGGCCGGCGGCAACCTGGCCAATTCGGATGGAGGTATTGTCGGCAATCGCCTGAATCCGCAGGCGGGGAAATGTCCAATTCATAAATGTCAAATCCCCGCTCAGGTCCAGGTCATACGACGCATTTGAAAACATCGTCGTGGGGCCGGTCAGAAATGAAAAGTCGATATCCGCATCCCAGGCGTTTATTTGAATGTCGCGCGCCCCATTCGGCGATAACTGGATGCGTCCGGCAAAGTTTTCCCCACGAATGTCGGTAAAGTCAAATCCGTATGCGCCGTCCCATTGGAAATTGGCGGTCATGTTGACCGGCTGGGTAATTTTGGGCTGGTCAAATTCAAACCACCGATTGATGTCGTCTGTCTGGATGGCCATTTCGCCGCGCGCCGTGCCGTCCGAATACAAATGACCGGTTATCATCAAATTGTTGGATTGGTTTTTGATGACGAACGCGTCACCCGTAAAGTCAATGTCGTATTTATGATCGGCCGTGCGGACAACACCGCGCAGCGCCCCGCCATCAAGCGTCGCGCGGATGATGTCGTATTCCTTGCCCAGGAATTGAACCCTGCAATTTCGAATTTCAATTGCATTTTGCAGGCTAATCGGGGTCAGCCGGTCGATTTTAATCTGGGCGCCCTGAATCAAAATATCCCCATCCAGCGACGCGTTCGCCGGATTAAAAATCCCGGTCCACGGCACCCGAAACATCAATGTGTCGATATGGCCGCCCGGGACCGCAATATCATGGACGGCAATTGTCGCGCCGCCAATCAGGCTGAAATGCACATCGCCCCGGATTTGGGCGTCCGTGCCGGTGCGCTGGGCAATGGCGGCGGTGATTTGGGGCCGCATTTTGTTTAATGTCAGTTGGGGCGGCACGATGACCAGCGCCAGCGCCGTCATCACCGCAACCACGACCACGGTCCACAAAATCCGTCGTTTATATCTGGGTTTTAATGCCATTCTCTTCCGTCCTTGTAATTTCATTATAATGAATTATATTTAATCTTGTGAATAAAAAAATATTTGATCTTCAAAGCGATTATGCCCCCATGGGCGACCAGCCGACGGCCATCCGCGAATTGACCGACGGTGTTTTGGACGGCCGCCGGTCCCAGGTTTTGCTGGGGGTGACCGGGTCGGGCAAGACGTTCACCATGGCGAACGTGATTGCGAACTTGGGGCGGCCTGCGCTGATTATGGCGCCGAACAAGATTCTGGCGGCCCAGCTGTACACGGAAATGAAGGGATTTTTCCCCAACAACCATGTCGAATATTTCGTGTCATACTATGATTATTACCAGCCCGAGGCATATATGCCCACCACCGACACGTATATTGACAAGGACGCCGCCATCAACGAACAATTGGACCGTATGCGCCACAGTGCGACCCGCGCCATGCTAGAAGAACGGGACGTTATTGTCGTGTCATCGGTGTCGTCAATTTACGGGATGGGGTCCCCGGAACAGTATGCCGGGATGCGACTGGTCCTGAACGCGGGCGACAAAATTGGCATGCGGGACGTGATGCGCGCCCTGGTCGATATCCAGTACAAGCGTAACGACGTTGCCTTTGAACGCGGCGATTTCCGGGTGCGGGGCGACACGCTGGACGTGTTCCCGTCGCATGCGCTGGACCGGGCGTGGAAACTGTCCTTTTTCGGCGACGAAATCGAAGAAATTTGGGAATTTGATACATTGACGGGGGCAAAATTGCACCGGTTGGACCGGATTGCGGTCTATCCCAATACGCACTATGCAACGCCTATGCCGTCCATTTTACAGGCCATCGGCCAGATTAAGACCGATTTAAAAGAACGCCTGGACTACTTTCATGAAAATATGAAGTATATCGAGGAACAGCGTCTGCGTGAACGCGTGAACTTTGACATCGAAATGATGGAAAGCACGGGGACCTGTCGCGGGATTGAAAATTATTCGCGGTACCTGTCGGGGCGCGCGCCGGGTATGCCGCCGCCCACATTGTTTGAATATTTGCCGCGCGACGCCGTTTTGTTCATTGATGAAAGTCACGTGACCGTCCCCCAGATTGGCGCCATGTCGCGCGGCGACCGCGCGCGCAAGGAAACGCTGTCGCAATATGGATTTCGCCTGCCGGCGTGCATTGACAACCGGCCGTTGACGTTCGATGAATGGGATGCCTTGCGGCCGCAAACCATTTTTGTGTCGGCGACGCCCGCGCCGTGGGAATTGGAACAATCCAATGGCATTGTTTCCGAACAGGTGATACGCCCAACGGGCCTGTTGGACCCGGTGTGTGATATCAAGCCCACCGCCCACCAGGTGGATGATTTGCTGGACGAGGTTAAACAGGTCCAGGGCCGCGTCCTGGTCACGACATTGACCAAAAAGATGGCGGAACAATTAACCGATTACTTGAACGAAAACGGTGTGCGCGCCCGATACCTGCACAGCGATATTGAAACATTGGAACGCATCGAACTGTTGCGTGATTTGCGTTTGGGCAAATACGATGTTTTGGTCGGGATTAATTTGCTGCGCGAAGGGCTGGATGTCCCTGAATGCGAACTGGTCGCGATTATGGACGCGGATAAAGAGGGATTCCTGCGGTCGACCCGGTCACTGATTCAGACAATTGGCCGTGCGGCCCGTAATGCCAATGGACGCGTGATTTTGTACGCGGATAAAATCACGGATTCGATGCAGGCCGCGCTTAGCGAAACGGCGCGGCGTCGTGAAAAGCAAATGGCGTACAACCGCGAACACAACATCACACCCAAAACCGTGTCCAAGGCGGTCTTTGCCGAAGTCGGGGAAAGGGATGAAAAAACCGACAAGTCGCGCAAGTTTGTTTATACCAAATCGGGCGGTGTGATGGATGCGGCGTCCATTCGCAAAGAGATAAAAGACCTGACCCGTAAAATGCGTGTGGCGGCCGAAAATCTGGAGTTCGAGGCGGCCAGCGAATACCGCGACGCCATCCGAAAGTTAGAGGATGATTTGCTGTTGGTGGAATAGGGCGCCGTTTCACACCAAAAAAACACCGCGTTCGGCGGTGCTTTTTATTATTTTGTTTTTTGCATGCGTCTGTCTTTCAAGCGTAATTGATAGGCCTTGTACTGGATAAATTTTTTATGCGCCAGTTTATTGGCCGCGTCATATTCGCGCCAGTAATAGACCAGTGAATCGCCCGCCGTCATCTTTTTGGAGGTTTGGGGCAACGGTTTAATATCGGTCATATCCGGCGTTTCAGAATCCAATAAAACAAAATCGTCGCTGGGTTCATTGGAAAAATTCGGATACGACATCAGCATATATGTCAAAAACATCGACATTGCCACAAAAAAGGTTCCACCCAGCCAGGGGGTAAGATCTAAATTTTTAAAAGGTTTTGTCATGGTTTAATCTCCTGTGTGTGGGGAAAAATGGCCGCTGGACACAATAATGCAATCTGTTATTTGGTGTTTTGCGGTTTTTTCTGACGGGCCTCTAACACGGCTTTGTATTCCTTTAACACCTTTAACAGTTTTTCATTTTCATCTGCCTTGGCCGCTTCATAGGCGCGCAAATGCATCAGCATGCTGTCCATCTGGGGGTCGGACGGGGATGGCAGACTGTCTTGGGTGTTCGTCGGACTCTGGGGTGCCGGGGTGTTTTTCCGGTTATCTTGATTTGTTTCGTATTTGTTCACCGATAATGCCCAAGCGATGGCAATCAACAACGCCATGCCCGCTGTAAATGGTAAAATTCCGCTTTTATTTGTTTTTTTCATGTTAATTCCCCCTGGGGTTAAATATTTTTAACACCATAAACATAATACAAAAATTTTAATTGTCAATATCTTTTGTTTTTCCCTTTTAACGGGTTTTTTGGGGTGTGGCGCGTTTAGCGTTTGGCCCCGTCAGATATTTATCAAATGTAATCGCGTCTTTTTTCGAATTGGCCGGGTTGTCTTTGCCCGCCAATTTATTTGCCGCACCCATCAGTTGGGATTTATTACGAATAATAACCATCAATGTGTCCGACATTTTTAACATGTTTTTGTACGCGTTTGATTTGCGGTTGATTTCCTGGGAATTCATGGTCTGGATTAATGTTTTTAACACATTGGCGATGGATTCGTATTGATTGTGCAGTTGGTTTTTTAATGCCTGGGCGGTGGCGGTATCGGCCGGGACGGTTTTTTCGTGCGGGGCCGCGGCATCAGATTTAGATTGTGCGTGTGCCGCTGAAAACGACATCGCCCCCAGCATGGTGACCAATGCACCTTTTTTCAATGTTTTGTATAAATTTGTCATGTAAATATTCCTTGGGTTTGCGTGACTTTTTTTAATGGTTTTTCGTTTATAGCAATTTTTTGCGCCGATGCAATAAAATCTTGCGCATGGGGAATTGGGCGGGTATCATGACGGTATGGAAACAGTTACTGAAAATTTAACCCAAACCCGGCAATGGGCGCGGGATTTTGCGTTGCGCCTGCGGTCGCCTGTTTGTGTGGCGCTGCACGGGGATCTGGGGATGGGTAAATCCGAAATCGCCCGCGTTATTATTCAAACCCTGCGGGGGGGCGATACAGTGGTCCCCAGTCCGACGTTCACCATTGTTCAAAATTACGATGGGATATCACACTTTGACCTGTACCGGGTGACCGATGCGTCGGAATTAACGGAAATCGGGCTGCGTCACGCGATTGACAACGACATCACGTTGATTGAATGGCCCGAAATTGCATCCGACATCCTGCCGGCCGATACGGTGCATGTTTATATCGACGTGGCGGGCGACGGCCGCCGCATACGTGTGGTGGATGCTGGGAAATGACGCCTGTGGCGTGGCGGGTTTTATTACGCCATAATCATTAATGGAAACTCAAGCAGAGATGATACCCAACATACCCGGGTCGCCGCGTTATCCGCAATTGGTCCCATGGCGCACCAATTGATGGATATAAATCCCACGGGGAATGCGCTAGGTCCCCGATTTCCCCCGTTCGCGGGGGATTTTTATTGATGGTTTTTCAACAGGCTCTGCACCGCCAGGGGGAAATCAGTGCTGTGCGCCAAATACGACCCGGCGACCAGGGCATCCGCCCCTGCGGCCCAGCACAGTTGGGCTGTTTTGTCGTTAATGCCGCCGTCAACCGTAATCCGAAAGCCCAAATTATATTTGCGCCGCGTGGCGGCCAGTGTCCGGATTTTGCGCAGGGCGTCCGGGATAAATTCCTGGCCCCCGGCGCCGGGGCGCACCGACATCACCAAAACATCGTCGATTTCACGCAAAATGGGTTTTAACGTTGCAACCCCCATGTCAGGCGCCAGGGCAATTCCCGCCCGACGGCCGCGCCGATGAATTTCGGCCACCGCCGCCCGCACACCGGCCGTTCCCCCCGACACGACAATGGTGTCGGCCCCGGCATCGGCCGCGTCCGCCGCCCAGACAGCGGGACTTTCGGTCATCAGATGCACATACAGATGCGCCCGTGTGTGCGCCCGGATATATTTTAATTCGTCAATGCCGCCGGCCACGCGGTCAACAAAGAAACCGTCCATAATATCGACATGAATCATTGAAATCCCGCCCGCGCGAAACAAGGCGTATGTTTGTGGTGCGCGCATGTTGAACGCCAGTGTGCTGGGCAATATTGGAATCGATTGGGTGCGTGGGCGCCGTATCCGCCACATCTGCGACAGACGCGTACCAATTTGCGCGATGGTGTCCCGCCGCGCCTGGTACGCGCGCACGCGCGCCGCCTGGGTCCCCCAGACGTAATCGCCCAATGCGCGCACGGCCGCGTCCGCCCCGACCGTTTGAACACCGATGCCAAAGATGTCTGCGATATAATCTGCGATGCTGTCGGTGTCGGCACCGCCGCCCGACAGGATAATTTTGGTCGGGTGATATTTGGTTATCGCCGCGCCGGCCGCCGCGCGAATTTCATCCAAAATTTCGGTCATCGCGGGCATGGCGATGTCGCCGATATCCGCGCGTGAAAAATCATACGCCGGGTCCGCCGGGGTAAATCGGTCCATGTCGCGCGGAAATGCGGTCATGGACGCCCGCTTGATGCGTTCGGCGTCATCGCAATCAATCCCCAGGCCGTCTGCAATGCGTCGGGTGATTTCATCGCCGCCGGTGCGCGTTTTATACATCCACACCACGCCCCGGTCTGTCCACAGGGCGCCCGTCGCGTGCGCCGCCCCCAGGTCAATAAACAGCGTGTTTTCATGGCGCGTGCGCAATGTGAAATTCAACAAAAACTGGGGGTCAAAAAATCCGGCCGCCTGGATATGGGCGCGCCGCAGGTATCCATAAATCTGGGCCAGGCGTGCGTTTGCGTAAAAAATGACGCCAAAGACGGATATCAGTTGGCTGTCTGTGCGGGAAACAGGCGTCGACATGTTTTTTTCCGTGTTCCCGTCATAGCGCAACGGCACAATATGCATGGGGTAAAATCCGTCGGGTGGGGTAATTTTCCCGATTTGTGTGCGCACGTCGCCGGGGGTGATTTTATGTTCACCGCCCCAGCGGGTATTCTGGACAGACATATCAAACACCACCGGCCCAAAATTCCCGGTGACAAAGGCGCTGTCAAAATGGCCGCCGATTTGCCGTTCCAATTCGTCAATCACCGCCTTGAGTGCAAAGACGGTATCGGTACTGTCGACGCTGTGGATGGCCGACCGGACAATGCGCGCGGCCCGCACCCGGTGGGCGATGCCCCGCACGGCGGTTGTTCCGATATCCAGACACAAAAAAGACGAATCCAAAACGTTCATTTCTTTGCTTGCCCGATGCGTTGATTTACCGGACCAGAATGCGCGCGGTGTCGCGCATGTCAATCACCCGCAAATCGCGCGATAAAATGGCGTTGTTTTTATCCAAAATCATCAGTGTGCTGATGGCGGCGGCGGGGTCAGTCTGCGGCAGCATGACCGTTATTCCCCCCGTCGTATGCAGATTCCAACGCCGGTTTTCAATCCATTCCATCCAATCCAACGCGTCCCCCATCGCCGCAGCCACGCGGACAATTTCGGTCAAATTGTCAGGAACGTCCCCCCGCATTAAAACCGCGCCGGGTGTGCGGGTGGTCGCAGGACTGCGGATAATTGTGCCGTCCGCCGACAGGGGAAAGTATCTGTCGCCGTCGGTCCACTGGGCAATCGCGCGGTGCAGGGCGACCCGCACCGTCAGGTTACCGTCCGCCCGCCGCCGCACGGCCGAATGCTTGACGCCCGGCACGGCCCCAATGCGGGCATTGATGGCGTCCAAATCCGTCCGAAAGCCCGATGTCCCCGGCGCCACCCCGGTGGCCGCCGCAATGGGCGACAAATCATGCGGGGTATGGTCGGCGGATATCGAAATCGTCCGCACGCGCGCCAAATCCCCGCGCCCGCCCGCAATCATCACGATGCGTGTTGTGAAATATATTGCCCCCGTGACCGCCACGGCAAAGCATATCCAAAATTTGATAGATTTTCTCATACCCTGGATTATATCACAGATTTGTTTGTGATACAAAGGCGCGTCAAAAATTAATTTGCCCGCAATAGATAGCCGCGCCGGAACATGCACTTGCGGTACGACCCGACGGACTTGGACGTGGTGTTGCGTGGGACACTCATCAAACTGCGCTGGCTGACATCGCGGTATTCGTTCGATTGGAACGTCACCCACAGCCCGTCCCAATCCGGCATCAGGCCGCTTTGGTTCGGTGCCAACAGCTTTGCAATCCGCGACCGCGGCATGTAAGAGGGCCGCGTAATGCCCAAACATGCCTTGTGGTCGCGGACGAATTGTTCGGTCGTGACTGCTTCGTTTTCCCAGTTCAAGACGGTGGCGTTATCAATACTGCCCCGGTTGGGGGACGCGCAAGCGGCCATCAGCAGAAAAAGTCCGATGTATTTTATTCTCATCATTGCCATTATAATTTAATTGCCTTTTGGGGGCAATAGTTTTTATAATGGCAAAAACAGAGGAAAGGGTCCCATGGCAATCACCATCCAGAATTTTATCAATCTGGCCAATTTTTACAACCAGACGATGGCCGTCATGTCCGCCATCTGTGTGCAAAAGGGCGGCATTGCTCTGGAAAATTATACAGGTCGGTTTTATGCGGCGGACGTTTTGGAATTCGTTGCCGAATACGGCCGGCGGGCGGCGGCGGCCGAACCGGATTTGGCGACCCCCCAGATTACCGAATTAATTGACCGCTTTACGGCCGAATTTGAACGGGTGCGGTCGTTGGTGACCCCCACGCAAAAGCCAATACATGAAATGACACTGGCCGAATTCGAACGGGTGATGAACATCTGAGTATGGCGGGAAATAAATAAACAAGCCCAAGGGAAAAATAATGACACGATATCTTTGTAAAATTGTCGCTTTGGTGTTGCCGATGTTGGCGCTGACGGCTGGATGCGCCCAGATGCAGGCCCGCCGCGATGCCCAGATGGACACCGTCACGGTGGTCGACAGTTTGGTGATTGATGAAAATTCGGTGCCGATTTTCCCGAAAAAGGCGGCGCTGACGACCGACACCGCGCGCCGGTTTTCCATCGATTTGCCCAAGCGGTGCCATGTCGATTGGAATAACCAGAATATCATTTCCGTCGTACCCGAAGAAAAAATTGAAATCGTGCGCCTGACCACCGGCGACGCGTTGCCCGAATTGACGGTATCGGATTATGACTTTACCGATTTAACGGTGAAAAATGCGCTGGATAGATTATTGGTGGGAACCGAAATCGACGTTGTCGAAGACGAAACCCTGTTGGAAAAAATCACCGGGGAAATATCGTCGGGCAATTTGTCCGATGCGGTGGATTTGATGACCAAGATGGGACGCGTGTATTACACCTATGACGCGGATGCCAAGGAACTGCATCTGGGGCATCGGGCGAAATGGATGGTCAAGATGCCGCGTGATGAAAACATTATCATGGCGTTGCTGGACGCGATGCACGGGGCGGACATGAGGAATCTGTTGGTCGATTGGTCGGACAAGACGGTGACATTCGAAGGCAATTATCAGACCGAACGCGAAGTCGCGCGCATCATCGCGGACGTGGCGTCAAAAAAATACATGCTGGCGTGGGATATCGACGTGTACCGCGTTTATCCGCGCACCGACAACCCCATTGTGTGGATGAACCTGTTGCCGGCGTTTGGTGAAAAAAACATCAAGATGTCCATCCCCGGCGTTGTGGGCCGCGCATTGGTGGTCAGTCCCGAAATCAACACCAAAACGTTACAGGAATTTTTGGCCCAGCAATCAAACGTCGTTTTGATTTCCCAGGGAACCTTTGTCATCCCCAACGGGTGGCAGTCGCGGTTTGACATCGGCCAATGCGGCAAAGAAGACCGTCTGGAAACCGACCTGATTATCGGGGCGACGGCAAAATACGGCGATTACGGCGGTCGCAAAAAAATTGATGCGAAAATTGTCCTGCGGACCAGTGCGGGTGAACTTTCGTCCTTTAACATACCGTCAAACGTCGGTGACAATTATGTCATCATTGGGATTCCGACGCATTCGTTTGTGACAACACCCGAAACGCTGGTGTCGCCGTTTGCAGAATTGGTGGTCTTTATGTCGCCGCGCGTGATTTCGATTGTGGATGAGCCGGCCGATGCCGGGGACGCGCCGTTGTCGGGGGATGCGCTGCGGCGTTACTTAAGCGAATAAGGAATAAAAAAATATGTTTTCAAAACTGGAAAGAAAGGTTGCCTTTCGATACCTGCGTGCGAAAAAGCGGGGCTTTGGGTCCGTCATTTCGTGGGTGTCGTTGGTGGGAATTATGCTGGGGGTGGCGACGCTGATTGTGGTGATGTCGGTCATGGGCGGGTTTCATGACACATTGCTGGGGCGCATCATCGGCATGAACGGCCACGTCGTTGTTTATCACCAGGACGGCGCCATCGCCGATTATGATTACTTGATTGATAAAATGCGGGGTAACAAAGTGGTTGCCGCGCGCGCCACGTCCATTGTCCCCATTGCCGAAGGCCAGGTGATGGTGTCCGCGCGCGGGAACAATTCGGGCGCGATGGTGCGTGGCATCCGGATGTCCGATTTGGCGACCAAGACGGCAAATGGCACCCGCATCTATGGCAAAAGTCTGGATGAAATTCGTGACGGGGAATTGGTGGCGGGAAATTCATTGACGCGCGCCTTGGGGGTCACCATGGGGGACAAGGTGTCGCTGGTGTCGGCCCGTGGGGCGACGCCGACGCCGTTCGGCACGATGCCGCGGATTATGGCTTATCCCGTGATGGCATCGTTCTTTATGGGTATGCATGAATACGACGCGGGATATATCTTTATGCCGCTGGCCACTGCGCAAAAGTATTTAAACCTGGGGGATGCGGTGACGCATATTGACGTGTTCTTGGCCGACCCCGAAGACACCGCCGCCGTGTCCGATGCATTGGCGCGCCTGTTGCCGGACGGGTTTGTGGTGCGTGATTGGCGGGATTTAAACCGCGGGTTTGTTGGCGCGTTGCAGGTGGAATCAAATGTGATGTTTTTAATCTTGATGCTGATTGTCATTGTGGCCGCGTTTAATATTGTCTCATCCCTGGTTATGTTGGTCAGTGACAAGTCCCGCGACATCGCCGTTCTGCGCACGTTTGGTGTGTCGCGCCGGTCGATGATGAAAATCTTTGTCCTGTCGGGGACGGCCATTGGTGTCATTGGCGCTGGATTGGGAACGGTGCTGGGGGTTGTTATTGCGATATATGTCGAACCCATTCGCCAATTTTTCCAACATGTCACTGGGCGCGATTTATTTCCGTCGGAATTGTATTATTTATCTGAATTGCCGTCGAAACTGGTCGCATCCCAGGTGATTGGCATTGCGTTAATTGCGGTATTGCTGGCGTTTTTGGCAACGCTGTACCCCGCGTGGAAGGCGGCAAACACCGACCCGGTGGATGTCTTGCGCAATGAATAAACAATAGGGGGGGAATACGCGATGCCAACAATTTTAAATTCTTTGTCCAAGGCAAACCGCGATGACGTGGCGCTGTCGGTGCGGGATATTAAAAAGACCTTTATCGAGGGCGGCCAACCGCTGCATATCCTGCGCGGGGGCGGGTTTGATTTGCACCGCGGGGAAATCGTGGCGTTGGTGGGGCCGTCGGGGTCGGGCAAATCAACATTGCTGCAATGCGTGGGATTGCTGGACCGGCCAACATCGGGCAGCATTATGGTGGCATCCCGCGCGGCCCAGAAAATGGACGACGCCGCGCGCACCATCATCCGCCGGAAAAAAATCGGATTCGTGTACCAGCGGCACAACCTGTTGTCGGATTTTACAGCGCTGGAAAATGTGATGTTGCCGATGATGGCGGACGGCGTAGATGCGGCGACGGCCGCGGCGCGCGCGATGAAATTACTGCGGGCCGTTGGCGCGGCCCACCGGGCGTCGCATTTACCCGGTGAAATGTCCGGCGGTGAACAACAGCGAACGGCGGTCGCGCGGTCGTTGGCCAATAATCCGGAAATTTTGCTGGCTGACGAACCGACGGGCAGTTTGGACCCGGCGCATGCGACGGCCGTCTTTGATTTGTTATTGGACATGGTGCGGAAAAACAAGATGGCGCTGTTGCTGGTGACGCATGACATGGCGTTGGCGGCGCGCGCGGACCGCACGATTACCATTGAAAACGGCATTGTGAAATAAAATACAAAAACAGGAAAAAAGGGGGGGAACATGAAAAAACAAACACAAACCAAATCGGTGCGGGTCGCCTGGGGCAGCACCCGGCAAAAGGTGTGGGGCATCATCGCATTGGCGGGATTGTTCACATGCGGATTTATGGTGGGGTACGCCGTGCGGCGACCAATCGCCAACGTCGCCACGCCCGCGACCACGGATTTAAAACCGACATGCACCGTTATCCAAGAATTGATTTTAAACAGAATTTTCCCCGAATCCAGCCCCAACGCCGTCGAACATTTGTACAATGCGGACACTTATTCCATTTTGGTGGAACGCGGCTGTCCGGAAAACGCGGAACATTACAAAAACATGGCCCTGCGCGAAATTGAAATCGCGACCGCCTTGCAAAACGAAACGGACCTGAGCGACGGATTCCAAACCGAAATTGTTATCGACACATACAAAAAAATGGATATGCAACGCGAAGCGCAACAGTTCCTGGACAAAGTGCAGAAATTAACCAACCCGGCAATTGACTTTATCCTGCAGATGCAGCAAATCATCAACGAACAGTAACGGGGAATACCATGCGCGCATTATTGACATCAATCGTGGGAATTGTTTTGGCGACGGCGTCTTTTGCGGCACCCACGGGGGCGGCGGACGCGCCAATCGCGGCCGATGCGGCGGCGGTGGATACAGCGGTGGCCGATGCACCGGTGGTTGTCGACCGGGTTGATTGCGCCGCCCTGAATACCCAGATTGAACAATTAACCGCCGCCGACCCCGACGATTCCCGGTTAAAAGATTTGTCCGCCACATACCGGTCCCAGTGTATGGCGCGTTCGGTCGCCCCGCGCCGGACATCGGGTCGCCGCGCGGCGATGCCGGTGGCCCAACCCGATTTGACGGATGACGCCCAATTGGATGTGGCCGCCGATGCGGCGGTGGATGTGCCAACGGCCCCGGTTGGTAACGGCCCGTGTCCCGATGGGGCCGCGCCCAATTCATTTGGATGCTGCGCCGGGGAACGCTTTACCAATATGGGTAATTTGATGTTTGCCTGTTGTCCGAAATCAGGCGAAGGGGAATGTTACAGCCCGCTTAAGGTAAAAAAGAAATAACAGCCGCCGCCCCACCGGGGCGGTGTTTTAAAATCCCTTGCCAATCCCCCCAGCATTAGAATATAATGACCCTGCACCGGGCGATTCCCGGTGTGGGGTGTCATTACCTCTTGAAACAAAAAACTCCAACACAGGGTTGGAGGGTCGTGATATATCAAAATAAACGACACTACCGTTTCAGTAGTAATGAATCTCCAACCGCCCTTCATCACGGCGGATTTTTTAATTTGGGGGTAAAACGATGCCAGTAATTTCGAATGAAACCAGATTAATCGGTGGCGCGATGCGCCATGGCCGGCGATTAAACCGCATCAGTCGCATGGACGCCGCGCGGGCGCTGAATGTAACGTTAGAGGAACTCGGCCTTATCGAGGGCGGCCGGATGGTCATCCCGCGCCGCGTGTTGAACAGTTTGATTTGCCGCGGCCTGCGCAATAAGTGCAGAAAGGATGGATAGGAACATCACCCAGCACCCGCGGTTATCTTCTGAATCCGTCACCCCGGCGGAGGCCGGGGTCCATTGTGTTCGACAGAGAACAAATTCTTGGGAATTCTTAGACACCCAGAATTTGAAATCTCAGGAACACAATGGACCCCGTCCTTCGACGGGGTGACGGGGGAGTGTTTAAGAGCCTAGAAAATAAAGCACTGCCCCAAACAAATCAGCACCCAGAAATCATAAATCAAAACACTCCCCGGGCAATCCCTTATACCTTATAAAAAATCCCGCCCATCGGGCGGGGATTGTTATTCATGGCGCAATGGGTATTTGCCATCAATCAGATTTTGCCGTACCACATGGTGACGGATTTTCTGGGTGCTGGTCAGCGGCAGTTCGTCAGTCGTCATCGCAAAGTGCGTCACCCATTTATAACTGGCGACCTTTTTATTCGCGTTGGCAATCGCCGCGTTCAATCGTTCCATTGTCATGTCGTCGTCGACGCTGAACACGCCGTATGCAACGGTCTTGTCCTTGACCCGGTGTTCAAACACGGCAACGTTTTTTACACCCGGGATTTCCATAAACAATGCCTCGAGTTCATCGGGATAAACATTTTTACCCGAATCCAGAACGATGACCTGTTTCTTGCGGCCGGCAAAGTGCAATTCGCCGTTTTTATCCATGGTCACCATGTCACCCGTGTTAAAGAACCCGCGTTCGTCAAACACAACCGCATTGGTGTCGGGATTGTTCAAGTATCCGCCAAACACCTGGTGACCGCGCAGCCACAACACGCCGACGCCGTCTTCGTTCATATCGCGAATTTCACAGTCGTTGTTTGTGGTCGGCGCGCCGAATGCGAACGGCACCCGCTTTTTCACCGGTTTGGAAATGCAAATCGGGCCAACGGTTTCGGTCAGGCCGTATCCCTGGATAAAGGTTAGCCCCAAGCGTTCATAGAATGTTTCCACCTCGGGCTTGGTGGCGGCGCCGCCCGCAATCAGCACGCGCGCGCGCCCCCCAAAGATGTCCAAAATCGGTGTCTGGACCCGACGCACCAGGAACCCAAGACCAATTTTTTCCAGCGTCTTGCCGTATTTCAGCACAATCGACGCCAACCACCATTTCTTTTGGGATTTAATCGTGTCGATGATGCGGTTACGGATGACCTCGAACAAACGCGGCACCGCCGGAATGATGTGCGGACGGTACTGCTTGAAATCGGCCATAATTTCCTTTGGGTTGACGTTTGGCTGTAACAACACGCCCGCCCCGTAATGCAGTGTCGCCAGAATTTCCACCGCAAACCCAAAGATATGGTACATCGGCAAAAATCCGTACATGATGTCGCCCGGCCCGAACCAGTCGCGCATATCATCCAACGAATTGGCGCATTCAATCAGGTTAAAGTGCGTCAACGGCACAATCTTTGGCACACCAGTGGACCCAGATGTGAACGACATTGTCGCCACGTCCAAGGATTCGGTCGGTGCCGGGGTTAGGTCTGGGTTCGGTTTGCCATCCTTGTGCGTGATGTCAAAGAATTTAAATTTGTCGGTTTTGTAAAAGAACGATTTTTCCGCGCACACCATGTGACAGTCCGTTGACGTCATCATGTTGTCGTATTCAAACGGTGTTAAATTCGTATCCAGCAGTAATGCCGTCGCCCCCAAATACCAGATGGCAAACAGCGTGATGGGAAATTGCGGAATGTTATGGGACAGCACGCCGACAATATGTCCACGTTCAACGCCCGCCGCATGCAGTGCCGCCGCGCGACGCCGCACCAGGTCAACAAATGCGGAATAGGTAACGCCTTCGCGTACCAAGAACAATGTGTCCGGGTACTGGGCGACGGTCTTTTCCAGCAATTGATACATATTCATGATAAAAAATCCTTGTTGTTTTTATATTGGACAGGAATTATTATAGCCACAAGATTAAGGATTGCAAACATGAAAATACTGACCCTGAATATTAATTCCATCCGCGCCCATGCACAAAGTGTTATCGACATTTTGCGCGCCGGGGATTATGACACGATTTTAATCCAGGAACTAAAAGTCGAAGACGCCCAGTTTCCGCACAACCTGTTTGATGAATATGGATATAATATCAAGGTCTTTGGCCAGAAAAGTTGGAACGGTGTTGCCGTTTTTTCCAAATATTCCATCGAAGACGTGACGCGCGGGATGCCGAATTTCCCGGATGCGAACGCCCGTATGATTGAATGCGTGGTGGACGGACGCGTGCGCCTGATTAATACATACATGCCCAACGGCGATACCGTCGATTCCCCAAAGTTTCCATACAAATTGGACTGGATGCGGGCCTTTACCGATTACATCGCCCCGTACCTTGATTCGCCCGAGGCCGTCGTTATCGCCGGTGATTTTAATGTCGCGCTGCGGGACGCGGATGTGTGGAAGCCCGCCAATTATGTCGGTATCGCCATTGCCGCGCCCGCGGCGCGCGCCATCATGCAGTCATGGATTGACAGCGGATGGACGGATGTGTGGCGGACACTGCACCCTGATGAAATCGGCTATACCTGGTACGGGTACCGTGGCGGCGACACCATTGGGAAAAAGCAGGGATTGCGCCTGGATTATTTCATGGCTAATCGGGCGGCGGCAAAAATGGTCAAATGGTGCGAGATTGATATGGCCCCCCGTTTGGCGGAAAAACCGACGGATCACTGCGGGTTGGCGTTAAAGATGGAATAAATTCCGGATAGGCGTTTTTTATGCTTGTCAAAATACGCTAAAAGCCTTATAATCCATGGGGTTGGGGCGTATTTTACTATGCCTAATCCAAAGGACCGTTTTCCCAAGCACTTTTTCCTGATTTAAAAATCCCGGATTTCCGCCGCATTTTAACCCCCTTAGTTGCCGTATTAAAACGGTGGTTTTTTATGTGCGCTGGTGTGGGCGTTTATGCCGATATCGGCGGCGGCGGACAAGTTAAGTGCCTGGTCCAATCCCGGGGTGATTACAAACGCATGGGAATTTGGCAAAGGACATGATAATTCAACCAAGTTACCCGATATGAAATTTTGGCTGATGGACAAGATAAAGCCTGAAAATGCGACGGACGAAGCAGTCGTTATGGCCTATGTCGCGCGCAAGATTGTTGACCACGGGGGATATTTCTGCACGACGCAATTGCGGTCACGAAACAAAGGCACCAGCAAATGCCCCAAGATTTGGACGTCGTATCAAAACCCCGATGGCGACGTGGACCGGACATGTTTTTGGTTGTGTGAACCCGGATATTCCGGCGAAGGGTGCAAGTCCGGCAAAGCCGCATCCGCCGACAGTTGTAATTACACCAAATTATCCAAGGACAGCCTGACCAAGGATGCCAATATCGAATACAACCAGACCGGCGATTGGGACCGTAACGAAGTTGAAACATTAATGCGGCAAAACGATAACCAGGGATTCTTTGTCTTTGGACACGGAAACAAAAAAAAGGGCAATGAATCCGACGTTATCTTGGTCGCGAAAAGTTTTCTGGAAAATGGTCACGGGATTGTGGCGTCGCCCGCCACGTTCACCGCCCACGGCGGCCAGTGGGATGACACGTTTTATTCCGAATGGCTGGATTGCAAGGCGGGAAAATCAAATTTAAGTTTGACGGACGTCACGGGCGGATACAAAACAAAAACGCTGTGTATGCCGGGATTTGACGGGGACGGATGTGCGTCCACCCATTGCCAAAATTGCGACGACCCGTTGACCAAGTTTAATTCCACTACTGGTTCATGCAGCGATTGTATTGAAAATCATATCCGGGGGGATGACGGCAAATGCACGCCGTGCGGTGCGGGCGAAACGGCGGTTGACCAAAAAATCTGCCTGAAATGCAAGGATACCGAATATATCCTGGACGGGGCGTGTGCGCCGCGTTTGGCCGTGTCCGAAACACAATTGCGTCTGTGTTATCCCAATGAAAATGCATCTGATTATACGGCGTGCATGATGAATACGTGCGAAACGGGCCATACGGTCGGATGTATCACCGACGGCAAGGTTATCGGTAAAAAAACATGCTCTGGCGGCAAATGGGGACCGTGCCGGTTGGAGGCAAAGAAATAGGCTAGTCATCGCGCCGCGCCAAATCGTCCCACGCGCGGTATTTGGCATCCGACGTTTCATAGTATTCATATGGCGCCCCGTCGCGCCCATATTGGCCGAACAATTGGCTGATGCGGTCCACGGCGTTGCGCATCATGATGGCCGTCGTGTCGGCATCATAATCGATTAATCGCGCGGCCCGGTTGCGCAGTTGTAAAAAACGCATGATGGGCGTTTGGCTTTTGATGGTGGTGGGTATTGAAAAACCCCCGGATTGCAGCATATACGCCTCGAGCGGTAATTGCGGCATCGCCGCATCCAGCAACTGTTTTTCCGATGGCGCGGCGCCCGTTTTAATATCCATGACGCATCCGTCCCAGACCCGGTCGGCCCGCGCCCGGACGGTGCGGCCCGCGATGCGCACCGCGCCCGCGATTTCGGCGTGTCCCGGATTTCCGTCAAACGCCGCCCCGACAACCGGCGCGATTTCAACAAAGCGCCGATGCCAGAAATGAAACAATACGCTGTTTTCGCCAACAATCTGGGCCGCGCGGCGGTCCATTTCGGCAACCAATGACGCGGGGGAAAAATCGGTGGCCTGTTCAATAACGCCATGCACCAGATTGCCAAACGTGCGCGCGTCCGGTCCCGTCCAGTAATCATCGCGCGGCGCCAATCGCAAAATATGGCGCGCATAAAACGCATAGGGATTGTGAATCAATAATTCCAATTCCGTCACATAAACATCCGACCGGTCGGCGGGTGGTGTGGGCGTCCGATGCTGCATGGGCGTATGGGGCGCATCGTCGCGCCGGCCCGCCGCATCCGATATCGCATCGTCACATTCAATCGGTTGCCGGGCCGCCACCGCCACGCGGGATAAAAATCGCGACTCGGTCGTTGCGGCGCCGCCGGCCGTTGTCGACCGCAGCCAGTACACGTCACGTCCGCATGATAAATTCATAAAGTCCAGCGCCATCAGCGCCACCTTGCGGTCCGCGGGTACCAGGCCGATTTTTTCCGCCACTGACGCCGGCAGCCACGCGTTTTCATATCCGCGGGTGGGGAACATCCCCTCGTTCAGGCCGGTTAAAATCACCACATCGGCCGTCTGCATGCGGGATTCAATTGTCCCCAGCACTGTGACCGGGGCCGCGTCGTTCATGGGCGGGCGGATGGATACACCGCCCAATGCGTCCGCCACCAATGCGCGCGCGTCATGCAGCGTCACGGTGATATTGTTGTCCCGCAATGTCCGCCCCAGGTGGTCCAACGCGTCCCAAATCGGGGCGTATGCCGCGTCATCGACGTTGAACGCGGGTGCAAACAAATCGGGTGCGGTATCAATTAAATTTACCAACATATGAAACAAATCGTTTCCCGCCGCGGCATAGCGGCGTGCAAAGGCATCACTGTCCGCATCAATCCAATCATCCATCAGGTTTAAAATCGCGCGCCCCGGGGGCGTGACCGCGGCGGACACGCCGCCCGAAAAATCCGCGGTGATTCCCCGCGCGCCCAGGGCCGTGGCCAGACGCTGGTTCCCGGCGGCATCGGGGGTGATAATTAACACGCTGTGGTTTTGTTGGACGGCGCGCGCGGCAATTTCGGCGGCGCATGCGGCCTCGTC
>CAXHMP010000008.1:0-30086 GCA_964017835.1 uncultured Alphaproteobacteria bacterium | reverse complement strand
GGTCGGAGTAACAGGATTCGAACCTACGACCTCTGCGACCCGAACGCAGCGCTCTACCAGACTGAGCTATACTCCGAAAACTCTGACTTTTATGTCGTCGGCGCATATTATTAAACTTTTTTAGGAAAAAAGCAACCGTTTTTATTTCTTATTTTTACTTGTAATTAACTGGGGGACGCACCATATTATATTCTGCAAATCGAAATGAAAGGATCAAGGAATGTTTGCGAGGCGCTTTTTGAAAAAGCATGTGTTTGATAATTACCAGGATTATGTCGAAAACGCGGTGCCGGTGGTGCCTGAAAATTTTAACTTTGCGTATGATGTAATTGACGTTTTGGCCGATGAAAGTCCCGACAAGCCTGCGATTTTATGGACAAACGATTTGGGGGAACGGCGCACGTTCACCTTTGGCGATTTGTCCGAATTATCCAATGCGGCGGCAAATTTTTTAACATCGCGCGGGGTGGCGCGCGGGGACCGGGTGTTGTTGTTTATGCGGCGCCGGTGGGAATACTGGGTCTTGATGATGGCGATGCACAAATTGGGCGTGATTCCCATCCCATCGACCAATCAATTAAAAAATCATGATATTCGGTACCGTATTGAAACGGCCGATGTCAAGACGGTTATCGCGTTTGATGATGGCGTTGTGGCCGATGAAATTCGGGCGGCCATTGGTGACCGGGATGTTCAATTGATTTTGTGCGATGAATTGGATGCCGGAATTGATGAAATGCCCAAAACAATGACGCGCGTTGCCAATAAAAACGACGACATTATGGTTTTGTACTTTACCAGCGGGACAACCGACATGCCCAAAATGGTGGCGCATGATTTCACCTATCCCTTGGGGCATATTAATACCGCCGTCTTTTGGCAGCGTTTGACCGATGGCGACGTTCATTTCACGTTGTCCGAATCGGGATGGGCCAAATGTTCATGGGGCAAGATGTATGGTCAATGGTTGGCCGGGGCAACGGTTTTCGTGTATGATTTCAGTGGGTCATGCCCGTCGTTTGAATTGCTGCGCGTGATTAATGATAACGGGGTGACGTCGTTCTGTGCGCCGCCGACGGCGTATAAAATGCTGATACGCGAAGATGCGTCCACGCATAATTTATCGTCGATTAAAAAGGCGGATGTCGCCGGCGAGGCATTAAATCCCGAAGTCTATGAAAGATTCCACGGCATGACGGGTGTCAAATTACACGAAGGATTTGGCCAGACCGAAACATGTGTGATGTTGTTCACCAATCAATGGATGGAACCCAAACCCGGCAGTATGGGTCGCCCGGCGGCGGGGTGGCATGTCAAATTGCTGGATGAACGGGGGCGTCCCGTTGATGATGGCGAAGTGGGCGAAATCTGTGTCGATATCAGCGCGGGTCGTCCCGTTGGGATGTTCCGTGAATATTTCCGCAACGACAAGAAAACCGCCCAGGCCTTTCGCGACGGGTATTACCACACGGGCGATGTGGCGTACCGTGATGCCGATGGGTATTATTGGTTTGTGGGACGCAACGACGATTTGATTAAAACCGCCGGTTACCGCGTCAGCCCCTTTGAAGTGGAAAGTGTTTTGATGGAACACCCCGCTGTCCGCGAAGTGGCGGTGACAGGTGTGCCGGATTCAACGCGCGGCATGGCAATCAAGGCCACGGTCGTGTTAAATAAATACTTTCAGCCGACCGATGCCCTGAAGCGTCAATTGCAAGACCATGTTAAAAAGCGCACGGCGGCGTATAAAAATCCGCGCATCATCGAATTCGTCGACAGTTTGCCCATGACCATCAGTGGCAAAATTCGCCGGGCATTAATTCGAAAAATCGACAGTGCCAAAACCACAATCGACAGCGCCAAGTCCACGATTATCGACACGACAAAAAGTGCGATAAATCGTGTCCGCGGCGAAGACAAATAAAAAAATCACCCGGCACCCGGCCCCCGCAACCCACGGTTTTGCGGGGGTATTTTTGTGGCGAAATCATAAAACGTTTTCTTTCCCAGGTGGAATATGGTAATATTCCCATCACAGGAGAGAATTCATGGCATTTCCACAGACTCTGGTTGGATTTTACGCATCGGTTTTCGCATCGCACCGTTGGGGAATCATCGCCTATTACATTACCCGGGCGCTGTATGAAACAACGACGTATATCCTGCCGGCGTTTCTGGCGAAATATGTGGTGGGGGCATTGGAATCGCGACCCCTGGGGGAATTGACGTTACCAGATGTGATGCTGCCGCTGACGCTGATGGCGGGGTGGATTGTTTTATATATCATCAGTGATATTGTCAATCATTTGATCGAATCAATTGTCTATCCGCATGCCAAGAAAACCGCCCATGTTAAAATTTATCAGTATCTGATTGATAAATCGATGGCGTTTTATAAAAACCATTCGGCCGGCTTTCTGGTGGCCCAGGCAAAGTATATAATCAACGGGACATGGAAACTAATATTTCGGTATCCCATCCAAATGTTGGCAATCCTGATGGGGGTGCTGATGAATTTTGGGATGCTGTTTCAGTTGGATTGGGTATTCGGGACAATTATCGCGGCGGCGTTAACGCTGCGTATTCTGCACGGATTGCGGCGATTCCGGGGGCTGGCCGAATCGTATGTCGATGTTTCCCAAGAAGCATCCCGCGTCGGCGCCAAAAATATCGATATTTTGTCGAACTTTTTAAATATGAAAATTTTTGGCAATAAAACCCATGATGAAAAATATATTGGCGATTATTTCGACCCGTGGGTTCGGTCCAAGACACGGTCGCTGTTTCATGAATTAAAGTTTTTCATGTTGCCCATGACGGTGGAATACCTGGCGCTGATATTAATTATTTTCTTGATGGCGCATTATTATACCGGCGGGCATATGACGCTGGCGGATGTGGCGTTCGGGATTAGTGCGTTTTTCTCGGTCCGGTCGTGCATTGTCAATTTGGTTTGGGAATTGCCCGAGTTTATGGAGATATATTATTCCGCCGACCAGGCCTTTAAAAATCTGACCCATGCGTCGCCGGCCCTGTGCAATGTCCAGACGGGAAAACGTGTCTGTCGGTACAACAGTATGATTTCATTTAACAACGTGTCGTTTAAATATGATGATGAATGGGTGCTGCGCGATGTTAATTTGTGTATTCGCAAAGGCGAAAAAATCGGTATCGTGGGACCGTCCGGGTCGGGCAAGACAACGTTGGTGAATTTGCTGATGCACCTGTATGACGTGACGTGCGGGGCGATTGAAATTGATGGCACGGACATACGCCAGTTTTCGCAACATTCATTAAAGCGCGTGATTTCGTTCGTCCCCCAGGAATCGATTTTATTCAACCGAACATTGGCGGACAATATATCTTATGGTGTTCCCAATGCCACGCGGGCGCATATCATCGCCGCCGCGCGCCAGGCCCAGGCCCACGATTTTATCATGGGCACCGAAAACGGATATGACACGGTTGTCGGCGACCGGGGGGTTAAGTTGTCCGGTGGCCAGCGCCAGCGTATTACAATCGCCCATGCCATATTGAAAAATTCGCCGATTCTGTTGTTGGACGAAGCAACGTCGGCCCTGGATTCTGAAACGGAAAACCGGATTCAGCAATCGCTGGGCGGATTGATGCAGGGCCGCACCACAATCGCCATTGCGCACCGTCTGTCGACACTGATGCAAATGGACCGGATTATCGTTATGGACCATGGTCAGATTATAGAGCAGGGCAACCACGACGAATTATTGCGCCGACGCGGGCTGTATCACAGACTGTGGCAGATGCAGTACAGCGGATTTATGTAATTTTGACTTTTGCCAGATATTCTTGTTTGCGCCGGGCAAATTATTTGCCATAATGACACTACGATGAAAAGAAAATTAAAGTTACATAGTCGCCGTGGCCTGATTTGGTTGGTGTCGGCATTTGGGATTCTGGCATTTTTGGGTGTGTTGTATGTCTTTGGCGTGGCGTCGCCGATTCGTCAACTGACAACCGTGCGTGTGGATAACGGGGCGTCAATTGCGCTGGTCGCGTCGCAATTGCGATCGGAAAATCTGATTAAATCCGTCGATGTGTTTAAAATGGCGGTGCGGTTAAACGGCGGCCGTGTGCAAAGCGGTCTGTATGATATCCCCGCGCACGCCAGTGCGTTTCGCATCGCGCGCATGATGGCCCGCGGCCGGGTCGCCACAACCACCATCATTATTCCCGAAGGGCTGACCGTGCGTCAGATTAAGTTGTTATTGTTGCAGAGTACGGCACTGACGGGGGCGGTGGAATGTGAAACCCCGGACCGGCCGGTTTGCAATTTAGCCGACGGTGATTTGTTTCCCGATACCTATCGCGTGGCCCGCGGGCAATCGCGGTTGGCGGTATTGGAATTGGCGCGCAAAAAAATGGCTGCTATCGCGGATAATTGGACCGCGGCCGGCGGGCGTGCGCCGGCGCCGCTGGGGTCATGGAATGATGTGGTGACGTTGGCGTCGATTGTGCAAAAGGAAACGCCGCGCGCGTCGGAAATGCCCGTGGTCGCCAGTGTTTATTTAAATCGGTTGCGTAAAAACATGCGGCTGCAGGCCGACCCAACCGTCGTTTATGCGATAACAGACGGCCTGGGGGATATGCGGGGGCGGCCCCTGTTACAGGGACACGTGCGGACGCGCAATCCCTATAATACCTATGTCAACAATGGGTTGCCGCCCGGTCCAATTGCCAATGTTGGTCGGCGCGCCATTGCGGCCGTGTTGAATCCCGCTGATACAAATTACCTGTTTTTTGTTGCCGACGGCCAGGGTGGACACAAGTTCGCCCGGACGTATGAAGAGCATCGCCGAAACCATGCTGACTGGCGCGCGATAAAAAAATTTAAAAATAAAAAATAGAAAACCGTCAATTGTTAAATTATTTAATAATTTATTGTTTTAATAATTTTGTTTTAAAATAAATAAAAGTCCCGGATTTCCGGGTATTTTGGCTATTTTTTAGGAATATAATCGAATCGTGGGCGCGCGTGAATATATCACACAATTGATTATTTTGCAAAAATCTTTGGTCTTGTTTGTGACTGATTTCCCATGGCAAAATATTCCTGAACCCAGATTTAATTTTGGGGAAAGTAATAAACCGAAAGGATGGATTATGAAAAAATTATTATTAACGTCTTTGGCTGCTGTTTTTGCCGTATCGGGCGCCCATGCGGCGAACGTGATTGATGGCAATCCGCTGTATCGTCCGGATGCGGGCCGCTTTTACAGCGTGACATCATTGGCGTCGCATTCCGAAGACCTGGATTCGTGGGGGCTGCGCGAAGAATTGGGTTACAGCGTGACAGACCGCCTGATGATGACACTGGAAACGTCCGCGGCCGAACGGGACGGTTTTTCGGGAATGGCGTGGAATGATTTGGCGGTGGGCGTAAATTATCGCGCATTGAATATGGGCAATTGGCGTGCCGATGTCTTTGGGACATACGCGTTAACGCCGATTTGGGGCGACCACAAGCCGTTTTTGGACGAAGACATGACCTCTTATAAATGGACGGCCGGCGTGCGCGCAGGTTATGTCGCGGGTGATTGGACATTGGCCGGTCATGTGGCGTTCGATTATTTGAATTCTGAATCCTTTAACTGGGGCGACGATGGCATCCATCGCCTGCGCGCCGGTATCGACGGCCAATTGCTGTTGAATATGGATTGGAATCTGGTGGCGGGTGTGGAATACACCGGATATCTGGATGACGACTTTGATGACGCAGGTCGCTGGACCGGTCAATTGGGCGTCAATTACAATATTGATGCGACAAAATTTGTCGGGGCTTACATCTCGGGCGAATTGGCGCATGCCACCGGGGATTGGGAATTCGAAGACGGATTTGGCTTTGGCCTGAAATTCGGAATTGATTTCTAATCCAGAACAAAAACAAAAAATCCTGTATATATCTCGTAATGGTCCCGTCGTTTTTACGGCGGGACTTTTTTGTACGCGTACCGTTTTGTGATTTGTCTATTTTTAATATAGGGAAAAATCCCCAAATCACGGGGCTTTGACGGGCATTTGTTTATTCTTTATTCCTAGATTTTTCTTGACATTAATGGGGCCGGCGGTTATAGTATGTTCGCTTTGCCGTGTAAACAAGGTAAAGAAAAACACAGAAATCTGCGACATTTGACAGATTTATAATCAACAGCATGCTGTTGAGATAAGTCTGGGTGGTGGGTTTCGTATAGGCAAAAATATTAAGGAAAAACAAAGAGATTTTTGAATGCCAACAGTAAACCAACTGATTCGGAAACCGCGTAAAAAGGTCGCTGTGAAATCCACGGCGCCTGATATGATGGAAAGTCCGCAGAAACGCGGTGTTTGCACACGTGTTTATACAACCACCCCGAAAAAGCCTAACTCGGCGCAACGTAAAGTGGCCCGTGTGAAATTGGCCAATGGTCATGAAGTAACGGCTTATATTCCGGGCGAAGGTCACAATTTGCAGGAACACAGCGTTGTTATGATTCGTGGTGGGCGCGTCAAGGACTTGCCCGGTGTGAAATATCATATCATCCGCGGTGTCTTGGATACCAAGGGCGTCGATAGCCGCAAGCAGGGACGTTCTTTGTACGGGGCCAAGGTTAAAAAATAATAATTGCATGCCGGGGCGTGTCCCTGGGTGAGTAATTTGCGGGGATTTATCCGCAGGTGAAGAACAAAAAAGGAAAAGAAAATGTCAAGACGCAAAAGCGCACAAAAACGTGTAATTTTACCAGATTCCAAGTATAACAATCTGGTTGTTGCAAAATGTATTAATATGGTGATGTGGGACGGCAAAAAAGAAGTTGCCGAAACAATCGTTTACGATGCGCTGGATAAATTGAAAAAGATTGCGAAAGACGGCGATGAACTGGCGGCCTTTTTGGAAGCGGTCGATGCCTTGAAACCGTCTGTCGAAGTCAAGGGTCGTCGTGTCGGCGGTGCCACGTACCAGGTTCCGGTCGAAGTGCGTCCTGTGCGTCAACAGACATTGGCACTGCGCTGGCTGATTATGTTTGCCCGCAAGCGTGGTGAACGTGCCATGGCCGATCGTTTGTTTGGCGAATTGCGTGATGCCTTGGCCGGTCAGGGTGGGGCGTTCAAAAAGAAAATTGACACCCACAAAATGGCTGATGCGAACAAAGCGTTTGCACATTTCCGTTGGTAATCGAAAAAGACAAGTTAATTATAAAGTAAGGAAAGACAGATGTCTGTTGGAAAAACCGCCCCTTTGCATATGTACCGCAATATCGGCATTATGGCCCATATTGACGCGGGTAAAACCACAACCTCGGAACGCATTTTGTTCTATACCGGTAAAACGTATAAAATCGGTGAAGTGCATGATGGCGGCGCGACCATGGACTGGATGGAACAGGAACAGGAACGCGGTATCACCATTACGTCCGCGGCGACGACTTGCTTCTGGCGCGATCATCGTATCAATCTGATTGATACGCCGGGACACGTGGACTTTACGATGGAAGTGGAACGTTCGCTGCGCGTCTTGGACGGTGCGGTTGCGGTGTTCGAATCCGTGTCCGGGGTCCAACCCCAGACTGAAACCGTCTGGCGCCAGGCCGACCGTTACAACGTGCCGCGTATTTGCTTTATTAACAAAATGGACCGTATCGGGGGGAATTTCTTCCGCTGTGTGGATATGATTCGTGAACGTCTGGGGGCCAATCCCTTGGTCGTGAATTTCCCGATTGGTGCCGAAAGCGAATTCAAGGGCGTTGTCGACGTCGTTGAAATGCGTGCCATTGTCTGGGAAGACGATATGGGCAAAGAACCGAAAATCATGGATATTCCCGAAGATTTGCGCGCCAAAGCCGAAGAATTGCACAACAAACTGATTGAAGAAGTTGTGACCTTGGATGACGGCATTATGGAAGCCTATATGGAAGGCAAAATCCCGGATGTCGAAACCATCAAAAAATTAATCCGCAAGGGAACAATTGCCCAGAACTTTAATCCAATTTTGTGCGGTTCTGCGTTCAAGAACAAAGGTGTTCAACCGCTGTTGGATGCGATTGTTGATTATCTGCCGTCGCCGCTGGATATCCCGGCGATTAAAGGGACCAAGATGGACCGCGAAACGGCTGATGAACGTCATGCCTCGGTCGATGAACCGTTCAGCGCGCTGGCGTTCAAGGTTGCCAATGACCCGTTCGTTGGAAACCTGATGTTCATCCGTATTTATTCGGGTAAGTTGCAGTCCGGTTCATACATCTATAACGCGAACCGCGACAAGCGTGAACGCGTGGGCCGTATGTTGCTGATGCATTCGAACAACCGCGAAGAAATCAAAGAAGCGTCCGCCGGGGACATTGTGACCTTGGTCGGAATGAAGGAAACTGTGACGGGTGATACCCTATGTGATGAATCCAAGCCGATTTTGCTGGAAAACATTCACGTCCCGGAACCTGTTATCAGCATCGCTGTTGAACCGAAAACCAAGGCTGATATTGAAAAGATGTCGCTGGGGCTGCAGGCGTTGGCCCGTGAAGATCCGTCGTTCCGCGTATCGGTTGACGAAGAATCCGGTCAAACGATTCTGGCGGGTGTCGGTGAATTACATCTGGAAATTCTGGTGGACCGTCTGTTGCGTGAATTCAAAGTGGACGTTGCCGTTGGCGAACCGCGTATTGCATACCGCGAAACGTTCCGCAAACCGATTACCGAAGAATACACCCATAAAAAACAGTCGGGTGGTTCGGGTCAGTACGCCCAGGTTAAAATTGAATTCCAGCCGCTGGAACCGGGCGAAGGTTATGAATTCGAAAACAAGATTGTCGGTGGGGCGATTCCCAAGGAATTCATCCCCGGTGTCGAAAAGGGTTTGAAGATAGCCCAACAGACAGGTGTTCTGATTGGCTATCCCACGGTGGATTTCAAGGCTACGTTGGTCGATGGAAAATATCACGAAGTCGACTCGAACGTGTTGTGCTTTGAAATTGCGGCGCGTGCCTGCTTCCGCGAAGCAATGAAAAAGGCATCGCCGAAATTGCTGGAACCGATTATGAAACTTTCGGTCAACACGCCGGAAGAATACGTCGGGGACATCATCGGGGACCTGAACAGTCGCCGCGGACAAATCAACGGTATCGAAACGCAATTCGGAAACCAGGTTGTTTCTGCATTCGTGCCGCTGGCGAATTTGTTCGGTTACGTCAAAACACTGCGTTCTTTGTCACAGGGCCGCGCCAATCCGTACATGGAATTGTCGCACTATGCCGAAGTCCCGCAGAATGTTGCCGACGAAGTGATTAAAAAGTTAACAAAGTAAGAATTTATGACTTGTGTTTTCAGATTTTTCGGTTATCTTAGACCGGATACATCTGAAAATATGGGTCAGAAATAAAAACAACAAAACAAAAGCCTAAGGAGAAGACCATGGCAAAAGAAAAGTATGTAAGAACCAAGCCGCATGTCAATATCGGTACGATTGGTCACGTTGACCACGGTAAAACGACGCTGACGGCCGCGATTGTGCATCATCACGGTATTGGTGCGGACAAAGCCAAAGGCGTTAGCGAAATTGATAACGCGCCCGAAGAAAAACAGCGTGGTATTACCATTAACACTGCCCACGTGGAATATGAAACCGAAAGTCGTCACTATGCCCACGTTGACTGCCCGGGACACGCGGACTATGTTAAAAACATGATTACCGGTGCCGCGCAGATGGACGGTGCGATTTTGGTCGTCGCCGCCACCGACGGTCCGATGCCCCAGACCCGCGAACACATTCTGTTGGCGCGCCAGGTGGGTATTCCGAAAATCGTTGTTTACTTGAACAAATGTGATTTGGCGAACGATCCGGAATTGTTGGAATTGGTTGAAATGGAAATCCGTGAATTGCTGTCGGCGAACGACTTTGACGGCGACAACACCCCGATTATTCGTGGTTCCGCGATTTCCGCCTTGGAAGACAAAAACGACGGTCTGGGCAAAGAATCTGTTGATGCCCTGTTAAAGGCGTGCGATGAATTCATCCCGATGCCGGAACGTCCGGTTGACAAACCGTTCTTGATGCCGATTGAAGACGTCTTCTCGATCACCGGCCGCGGTACCGTGGTGACGGGTCGTATCGAATCCGGCGTTATCAAAGTTGGTGACGAATGCGAAATCGTTGGTCTGCGTCCGACACAGAAAACAACCGTTACCGGTGTTGAAATGTTCCGCAAATTGCTGGATCAGGGTGAAGCCGGGGACAACGTTGGTCTGTTGCTGCGCGGGACCAAGAAAGAAGATGTGGAACGCGGCCAGATTATCTGCAAACCGGGTTCTATCACACCGCACACCGAATTCGAAGCCGAAGTCTATATTCTGACCAAGGAAGAAGGCGGTCGTCACACGGCGTTCTTCTCGAACTATCGTCCTCAGTTCTTCTTTAGCACGACGGACGTTACCGGAACAATCACCTTGCCGGCGGACAAAGAAATGGTTCTGCCGGGCGACAACGTCCGCATCACGGTGCAATTGATTGCCCCGATTGCTATGGACGAAGGACGTCGCTTTGCTATCCGCGAAGGCGGTCGCACGGTCGGCGCCGGTGTTGTGTCCAAAATCATTAAATAAGTAAAACGTATCGGGTCGGTGTAACTAGATTAAAAGCGCTAGTGATTACCGACCCGGACATACATAAGGAAAACGAACAATGGTACCTGCATCTAAGATTCGCATTAAATTAACGGCATTTGATCACCGTGTTTTGATGGAATCTGTCGAAGAAATAGTTAAAACTGCAAAGCGCACCGGCGCGGATGTCGTTGGACCCGTTCGCTTGCCGACATTGATTCAAAAGTTTACAGTCAATCGTTCGCCTCACGTGGACAAAAAGTCCCGCGAACAATTCGAAATCCGCAATCACAAAGCGGTTGTCGACATTGTTAATCCAACCCCTCAGACAGTTGATGCCTTGATGAAGTTGGACTTGGCCAGTGGTGTTGATGTGAAGATTAAATTGTAAGGTTAAACCCCGTCACTCATGGCGGGATTAGATAACGACAAAGGCATTAAAAAAATGAAACGTAGCGGATTAATTACAACAAAAATTGGTATGACGCGTCTGTATGACGATAACGGTGTTGCGCATGGCGTAACGGTTTTGTCGGTTGGTGACTGCGCTGTTATCGGGAATCGCACTGTCGAAAAGAACGGTTATATTGCGAACATCTTGGGGATGCGCGAAGCCAAGGCGAAACATGTGGCCAAACCCCAGGTGGTTGCGGCGCAAAAGGCGGGTGTTAAACCCTATCGCAAGGTTGTAGAATTCCGCGTTTCCGAAGATTGCGTTATCCCGGCCGGGACAACGCTGTCTTCCAGCCATTTTGTCGCCGGACAATTTGTTGATGTCCAAGCGACCAGCAAAGGTAAGGGATTCCAAGGGGCGATGAAACGCCATAACTTTGGCGGTAAAGAAGCCACCCACGGCGTTCTGAAAGCACACCGTTCGATTGGTGGTACCGGGATGCGTGAATGGCCGGGTCGCGTTCTGAAAGGTAAAAAGATGGCCGGCCAGATGGGAAATGAAACTGTCTCGGTCCAGAACTTGAAAGTGTTCGGCGTTGACACAGCGGAAAACCTGATTTTTGTCGAAGGGGCGGTTCCTGGCGCAAACGGCACGTTTGTCTTGGTGACTGACGCGATTAAAAAAGAACAGAAAGATTTGCCGATTCCGACGATGACGGCTGTGGCCGGCGGCGCGGATGCGGATGCAAAAAATGAAACCGAAACCGAAACAGCAGCTGTTGCGGAATAATTTATCGGACAGCCAAAAGTAAGGTGATTAAAATGCAGTTAGACATTATAAATTTTGATGGTAAAGCGGTCGGCAAGGCGGATTTGCAGGACAGCATCTTTGGAATTGAACCGCGCGCAGACATTCTGCATCGCGTCGTGACGTGGCAACGGGCGAATTCCCGCGCCGGCACGCATGCGGTGAAAACCGTGTCCGATGTCGCGGGCAGCAGCCGCAAGGCCTTTAAGCAGAAGAAAACGGGTAATGCCCGTCAAGGTGAAAAGACCAACGTGCATATGCGCGGCGGTGGTGTGGTTCATGGACCGGTGGTTCGCAGCCATGCAATTGATTTGCCGAAAAAGATTCGCGCCCTGGGGTTGAAAATGGCCCTGTCGTCCAAGGCCGCGGATGGTAATCTGGTGATTATCGATTCCGAAAAATTGACGGCGGCGAAAACGAACGTCTTTGCGAAACAGTTGAAAAAATTGGGCATGACATCTGCGTTGTTTGTGGGTGCGGCCGAATTGGATGACAACTTCAAAAAATCTGCGGCGAATATTGCGAACGTTGATGCCTTGCCGACGATTGGTTTGAATGTTTTGGATATCCTGAAACATGAAAAATTGGTCTTGACGGCGGACGCGGTCAAGGCGGTCGAAGCAAGATTGGCGTAAACTTAAAAGGTCAAAGAAATGGCAGAAAAAAAAGTGAATACAGAGAAAAAAGTCGTGGCGACCGCCGGTACTTATGATATACTGCGTCGTCCGATTATCTCGGAAAAGGCGGCAAGACTGTCCGAATCCAACGGTATCGCGTTCGAAGTTGCGATGAATGCAACCAAAGAAGACGTGGCCGCGGCGGTTCAGGCGATTTACAATGTGAAACCCACCAAGGTCAACATTGTTGTTGCCAAAGGTAAAGTGAAATCTTTCCGTGGGCGCAGCGAAGGAACGCAGCGCACTGTGAAAAAGGCATACGTTTCGTTGCCGGCAGATGCTAAATTGGATTTGTCCGCGAACGTATAAGTGAACGTGTCTTGACAGAGAATCCAAATCCAAGGGACGTTAGTGTCAAGGCAGAAACAAAGGTAAGAAAAAAATGGCATTGAAGCATTACAAGCCAACAACACCGGGGACCCGTGGTTTGACCCAGGTCGACCGCAGCGAATTGCATCGCGGCGCGCCGGAAAAGTCTTTGACGGTTGGTTTAAAGTCCAAAGGTGGACGCAATAATTTTGGTCATGTCACCGTTATGCACCAGGGTGGCGGTCACAAACGTAAATATCGTTTGATTGACTTTGCGCGTAAAAAGACAGACATGCCGGCGACGGTTCTGCGTTTGGAATATGATCCGAACCGCACCGCGTTTATTGCATTGATTGAATACAAGGACGGTGTTCGTTCCTATATCCTGGCGCCGCGCGACTTAAAGGCGGGCGACGTGGTTATTTCCGGTACACGTGAAGACATCAAACCGGGTAACACAATGCCGTTGAAAAACATGCCGATTGGGACAATCGTGCATAACGTCGAATTAAAGCCGGGTGCCGGCGGCCAGTTGGCGCGCAGCGCGGGTTGCTATGCCCAGTTGATGGGTAAAGACGGTGTTTATGCCCAGATTAAAATGAACAGCGGCGAATTGCGCAAGGTTCATTCTGATTGCTTGGCGACGGTGGGCAGCGTGTCCAATCCGGATCAGCGCAATGTCAACCTGGGTAAGGCTGGACGTGCGCGTTGGTTGGGTATTCGTCCGTCCGTCCGTGGTATGGCCATGAACCCGAACGATCACCCGATGGGTGGTGGTAACGGCCACTCGAAGGGTCACACGCCTGTGTCCCGTACCGGCATCCCGGCCAAGGGATACCGCACCCGCACCAACAAGCGGACGGCCAAGATGATTATTCGCAGCCGCCACTTGGCCAAAAAGAAATAATAAAAGCACCCGACGCCCACACCGGCGCCGGGGCACGAGAAAAACGGAGTTTTGAATGTCACGTTCAGTTTGGAAAGGTCCCTATGTTCATCCCTCGGTCTTGAAAAAGACAGCCGCGGCGATTGAAAAAAATGACCACAAGCCGATTAAGACCTGGTCCCGCGGCAGCACGATTGTGCCGCCCATGGTGGGTCTGGTGTTTGAAGTGCATAACGGTAACAAATTTATCCCGGTGTCCATCGTCGAAGATATGATTGGTCACAAATTGGGTGAATTTGCGCCGACCCGCACGTTCAAAGGCCATGCGGCGAACAAAAAAGCGGCAGCCGCCAAGAAATAATGCTGATTTATGAGGGCGGGGTGGCAACATTCCCCAATCATAAATAGGATAGAAGGTAAAAGTTATGACAACGACAAGATATGGAATCAAAGATAATCAGGTTCGCGCGTTTAACAAAATGATTCGCGTCAGCCACCAGAAATTAAACCTGGTGTGCGATATGGTGTGCGGCATGCCGGTTGACCGGGCGGTTGATGTCTTGAAATTTTCAAAGAAACGCGTTGCCGGCGAAGTGTTAAAGACTTTGTTGTCTGCGGTGGCAAACGCCGAACACAACAAAAACCTGCCGGCCGACAGCCTGTTCATCAAAGAAATTTGGTGTGGCAAAGCGCTGACGATGAAACGCATTATGGCGGGACCCCGCGGCAGTGCGCGCCCCATCCTGAAACCGTTTTCCAATTTGACAATCGTCTTGGAATCGGGGGTGGCGCCGACTAAAAAGGCTGCGAAAAAATCCGCCGCCAAGGAAACCAAAAGCAAGTAAGGCAAAACGGCGAATGGTATAGGGCCGCGGCCCTTGAATAAAGCGGGAGTGCTTCAAGAACATTCGCCTTTAAATTTAAGGAAAAAATAAAATGGGACAGAAAGTATCGCCGATTTCATTACGCGAATTTATTAACAAAATCACAGACTCGCGCTGGATTGCCGGCAAAAAAGATTATGCCGCGTTGTTGGCCGAAGACGTCAAAATCCGCAAGTTTGTGGAAAAGAAACTGAAAAAAGCCGGTTTGGCCAAGGTTGTTATTGAACGCTTTGCCAAGAAAGTCGTGGTGACTATTCACACCTCTCGGCCGGGGATGATTATCGGTAAAAATGGCGCGGATATCGAAAGCCTGCGCAATGATATTAAAAAATTGGTCAAGAACGATCAGGTCGTGGTGAATATCTACGAAGTGCGTCGTCCGGACCTGAATGCGCAATTGGTTGCGCAAAACATCGCCCAGCAGATTGAAGGTCGTGTTTCCTTTAAGCGCGCGATGAAAAAAGCCGTCCAGAACGCCCAAAAGGCAGGCGCCCAGGGAATTAAAGTGATGTGTTCGGGCCGTCTGAACGGTGCGGAAATCGCCCGCAGCGAACAAATCCGCGAAGGTCGTATTCCGTTGCACACACTGCGTGCGGATATTGACTATGCCGCGATTCAGGCAAAGACGACATACGGTGTTATCGGCGTGAAAGTCTGGATTTACACCGGCGATGTCGTGAACAAGGAAAAGCTGGCGTCGGAAATGGCGCGTCCTGCGGAATACGCCGGCAGCAGCGAAAGAAGAAACAAATAAATCTGAAACGTAAAGATTAGAAATCAAGGATTTGTATCATGTTAATGCCAAAGAAAACAAAATTTCGCAAACAGCAAAAAGGCCGTATTCACGGTGTCGCCAAAGGTGGCAGTGAATTGGCGTTCGGATCATTCGGCTTAAAGGCCATGTCGCCCGAACGCGTGACTGCGCGTCAAATCGAAGCCGCGCGCCGCGCCATCACCCGTCATATGAAACGTATGGGTAAACTGTGGATTCGCGTCTTCCCGGATGTGCCGGTTACCAAAAAACCCGCCGAAGTTCGTATGGGTAAAGGTAAAGGGGCGGTCGAATACTGGATTTGCCGCGTGAAACCGGGCCGCATCATGTTTGAACTGGACGGTGTCAAACCCGAAGTTGCATACGAAGCGTTTGCCTTGGCGGCGGCCAAATTGCCGGTCAAGACTAAAATTGTTGAACGCAAGATGAATTAATTCAACCGGGGCGTCATGCCCCGGCGAAAAAAAGGTAAGAACAAGATGGCAGATAAAAAAGCGAAAGTTACAGCGGAAAAAGAAGCCTTGACAACCGAAGCGTTGCAAAGCAAGTTGGTTGATTTGAAAAAAGAACAAATGAACCAGCGTTTCCAGCATGCGGCCGGGCAATTGCCGAAGACCCACGTCATTCGTCAAACCCGTCGTGAAATTGCGCGTATCAAAACCAAGTTGAACGCTGCAAACTAAGAAAATGCTTGATTTTTTCAAAATGCCTGGTAAATTTTAGCCTGGCTGCAAAGTAAAAAATCAGACAGGTAAAAACAAAAAATGCGGTCGGCGGGGTGTAAAATATCCCGCGGCAGCAGAAAAAAGTAAGTAAGGACACAGAGTTATGCCAAGACGTATACTGCAAGGAACAGTTACCAGTACAGCCAACGACAAGACCGTTGTTGTCGAAGTGGAACGTCGTTTCCGTCATCCGCTGTACGGCAAGTTCGTAAAGCAGAACAAAAAATACAAGGCGCACGATGAAGCCAATGAATACAAAGTTGGTGATATTGTTGCGATTGAAGAACATCGTCCGATTTCCAAAACGAAATCCTGGGTTGTCAAGGGACGCGTTGGCGTTTCCAAAGATAATTCCATCGAAGTGGAATGATGCGATAAAGGGGTTCTTTGAGGCCGTGTCCGCATAATATATTTGGGGCAGGGCAGTCGGAACCTGTAACAAAGCAGCGGGGGATTGCCCCGCTTGCAGGAATTTAGAGCAAGGAAAAAGAAATGATTCAGAATGAAACAGTTATGACGGTCGCCGACAATTCCGGTGCGCGCAAAGCCATGTGCATCAAGGTTTTGGGTGGGTCTCATCGTCGTTATGCCACGGTCGGCGATAAAATCGTCGTCGCCATCAAAGAAGCGATTCCGCGTGGCAAGGTGGCCAAGGGTACCGTTCAACGTGCGATTATCGTTCGTACAAAATTCCCGGTTAAGCGTGCGGATGGTTCCATTATCCGTTTTGATGACAATGCGGTCGTGTTGATTAACAAAAACAACTTTGAACCGATTGGAACCCGTATCTTTGGGCCGATTGCCCGCGAAGTGCGCCGCAAATATGATGTTCAGAAAATCGTGTCTTTGGCACCGGAAGTTATCTAATAATATGGCGTCATGCCGAGTTAAAGAAAAGGCTAAGAAATGAAAATTAAGAAAGGCGATGAAGTCGTAGTTATTTCGGGAAAATACAAAGGCGTCAAAGGCAAAGTGCTGGAAGCGCGCCCGACCGAATCCCGCGTTGTTGTCGAAGGCGTCAACCGTCGCAAATGGCACATCAAACCCACCCAGGAACAACCCGGTCATATCATTGACCGCGAAGCGCCGGTGCATGTGTCCAATGTGGCTTTGATTGATCCCAAGACTCAAAAAGCGACGCGTGCCGGGTTTAAAATGGACCAGGGCAAAAAGGTTCGCGTGTCCAAAAAATCTGGGGCAGAAATATAAAAATCACAGGGCGCCCGCTGTTACGGGGCCGAAACGTTAAGGATTAAGAAATGCAAAGCAGATTGCGTGAAATTTATGAAAAAGAAATTGTGCCGGAATTGATCAAAGAATTCGGGTACACCAATGCGTTCGCCGTGCCGAAATTGACGAAAATCGTCTTGAACATGGGTGTGGGCGAAGCGGTATCGGATAAAAAGAAACTGGATTCGGCCGCGGCGGATTTGACTGCGATTGCCGCCCAGAAATCGGTGATTACCCGTGCAAAAAAATCTATCGCGACATATCGTCTGCGCGAAGGTCAGCCCATTGGGACCAAAGTGACGCTGCGTGGCAAAAGAATGTATGATTTCTTGGATAAACTGATTACGGTGGCGTTACCGCGTGTCAAGGACTTTCACGGATTGTCCAAGTCCAAATTCGACGGCCGGGGCAATTATGCCTTTGGTATCAAAGAACATTTGATTTTCCCGGAAATTTCTGTTGACAAAATTGATGCGATTCGCGGAATGGATATTGTTATCGCGACGACCGCAAAGACAGATGACGAAGCGCGCGCACTGCTGACGAAAATTGGCCTGCCGCTGGTGTTGAAATAAGTTTAAGAGTAAGGAAAAAAAATGGCTAAATTAGCATTGATTAATAAACAGAAAAAGCGCGAAAAAATGGTCGCGCAGTACGCGAAAAGACGCGAAACAATCAAGGCGAAAATGTCCGTCAACGCCACGCCGGATGAACGGATGGACGCCATGAAAAAATTGGCCAAATTGCCGCGTAACGCAAATCCGACACGTTTGCACAACCGTTGCTCTGTCACGGGGCGCGCACGTGGGTTCTCGCGCATGTTTGGACTGTGCCGCCAGCAGGTTCGTACCATGGCGTCCGAAGGTAAACTGCCGGGCGTTCGCAAGTCGAGCTGGTAATTTTTTAAACCCAAGCTGTGGACAATGCAGCTGATTCACAAAAGTGCAGGGCGTCGTGCCTTGTAACTGCAAGGAGTAAAATATGTCATTATCACATCCTATCGGAGATATGCTGACCCGTATTCGTAATGGTCAGAACGCGGGCAAGGAATTTGTTACCATGCCCAACAGCAAACTGCGTGCAGCGGTCTTGGCTGTTTTAAAAGAAGAAGGTTTTATCACCGATTTCCGCAAAGAACAAATTGATGAAAAACGCGCCAACTTGGTCGTTGACTTGAAATATGTTGGTGGCAACGGCGCCATCCAGGAAATTTCTGTTGTTTCCAAGCCGGGACGTCGTGTTTATTCGGGCAGTGCCAAAATGCCGAAAGTGTTGAACGGCTTGGGGATTGCCATTGTGTCGACACCGGCCGGTGTTATGACAGACCACAAAGCGCGCCTGATGAACGTTGGTGGCGAAATTTTGTGCAAGGTAATTTAATTGCGACGCGGTTATAAAAAATAAGGAATTTAAGATGTCTCGTGCAGGAAAATATCCAGTTCAACTGAAAGACGGCGTCACCGTCGCGGTTGTTGACAATGTCTTGGCGGTCAAAGGCCCCAAGGGTGAATTAAAGGTGGCGTTGGATTCAAAGAACGCCGGCTTGGTTGATATTAAAATCGAAGGCAACGAAGTGGTTATCACACCCAAAGATGCCGAAGACAAAGCGTCCCGCGCCATGTGGGGAACCATGACCCGTAATATCAAATCGGCGGTCATTGGTGTAACAGAAGGCTTTGCCAAAGAAATGTATATGAAGGGCGTTGGGTACAAAGCCTCGGTCAAAGGGAATGAATTGGTCTTGGTTGCCGGTTATTCTCATGATGTGGTTTTGCCGATTCCGGCCGGATTGACGGTTGAAATGGGGGCGACGCCGACCGAATTTACCGTTCGTGGTACAGATAAATGCCTGGTGGGCCAATTTGCGGACAAAATCCACAAGGTTCGCAAGGCCGACCCGTACAAGGGCAAAGGTATCTTCTATAAGAACGAAAAAATCCGTCGAAAAGAAGGTAAAAAGAAATAATTAGGTGAATCTGATGGTCTTGGAAAGCAACGTTTTTGTTAAAGTTCTGCCTGGGGTTTTGACCAGTGTAATGCTGGGCATGACGGTGGGATTGGGGGTTGCATCCATGTGGAACTCCAAGTTCAAAAAGAATTTGAAGGACATGGATAAATTCCGTAACAAAAACAACCAAGGCCATCAGAAATAAGATTTAACAAGCCAATCTCCGCTGTTACGGGGATACGAAAAAAGGAAACGAAATGTTAAAACATTTGTCTACAGAAGAAAGACGCACCTTGGCAAATCGCAGTGCGTTGAAAAGAAAGAATCCGGGCAAAATCCGTTTGTCGGTTTTCCGTTCGGACCGTCACATTGAAATCCAGGCGATTGATGATACACGTGGTCACACTGTCTGTGCAGCGTCGTCCAAAGAAAAAGATTTCAAGGGCAAAGGCTGGAACGTGGCCGGTGCCGAAATGGTGGGCAAGGTGTTTGCCGAACGCGCTGTCAAGGCGAATATCGCGGATAACTGCTATTTCGATCGCGGTGGATACCGCTATCACGGTCGGGTCAAGGCCCTGTGCGAAGCAATCCGCGCCGGCGGCGTAAGAATTTAATAGAATATACGGAGTTATATTATGGCACGTTTTGATGACAAAAAATTACAGACGGATAACCTGGTAGACAAATTGGTTTCCATCAACCGCGTTTCCAAGACTGTGAAGGGCGGTCGCAATATGTCGTTCTCGGCCTTGGTGGTCGTTGGCGACAAAGCCGGCAAAGTCGGTTTTGGCAAAGGTAAGGCGTTGGAAGTGCAGTCTGCGGTGCAAAAGGCGACCAAGGCCGCCAAAGCCAAGATGATTCGCGTTCCGCTGAAAGAAGGTCGCACGCTGCATCATGACATCGCAGCCAAATACGGCGCATCTAAATTGGTTGTCCGCAGCGCGGTTCCCGGTACCGGGATTATTGCAGGTGGTGCCTTGCGCGCGGTGTTTGAATGCTTGGGCGTCCAGGACGTTGTTGTGAAATCCCAGGGGTCCAATAACCCGAACAACATGATTCGTGCGGCGTTTCTGGCGTTTGCGAAAATGAATTCGCCCAAAACCGTGGCGGCGCGTCGTGGTAAATCTGTGGCTGAAATTATTGCCGGTCGTGACGGGAAATCGGCGGATGCGGCGGACAGCACCGAAGATAAATAGGATATATGCCGCCCCGGCCCGATGGCATGGGGTGGCACAAAACGGAGTATTTGAATTATGGCAAAGATTGTTGTAAAGCAAGTTAAAAGCATCATCGGTCGCCCCGAAGCGCAGTGCAAAATTGTCAAAGCGCTGGGGCTGGGGCGTATCGGCAAAAGCAAAGAAGTCGAAGATACACCCGCCGTTCGCGGTATGATTGCCAAGGTTGCACACTTGGTCGAAGTGGCGGCCTAAGGGGCTTTTATTGAAAACCGAGTAGGGGGACATATTCATGTCGTCCTGCGAAACAGGCCGCATTGTGCGGTCACAGGAAAAAAGGATATAGAAATGAAACTGAATGCATTAATGGATAATTTTGGCGCCCGCGACAATGCAAAACGCGTTGGTCGGGGTATCGGTTCGGGCAGTGGTAAAACCGCTGGTCGTGGTCACAAAGGGCAGAAGGCGCGCAGCGGTTCCCGCAAACAGGCGACTTTCCAAGGGGGCCAGATGCCGATTTTGCGTCGTTTCCCGAAATTTGGCTTTAACAATCCGTTTGCCAAGGAATACGTCACCATCAATCTGGGCGATATTGAAAAATTCATTGCCGCCGGCAAAATTGATGCCAAATCGCCGATTACAATTGACACGCTGATGGATGCGAAAATCATCAACCGCCGCATGTCAGGTTTGAAAGTTTTGGCCAAGGGTGAAATCAAATCCAAAGTCGAAATTGTGGCTGATAAATGGTCCAAAGCGGCAGAAGAAGCTATCGTCAAAGCAGGTGGTTCAATCAAAGCGAAATAATGAGCTGAAAGAATGGGCTTGGTACTTGGCTATGTTCAACAACAGATAAGACAGTACAAAGAAACAACGCGCCCCAGTATGGCCAAGGTTGTTTTTTCGTCCAATTGGTCCAATCCGATTGAAAAGTTGATACAAGATGTACCAAGTTATATTCCAGCAAAATATCGCAGTCGGGTTTTAAAAGTGTTACTGTTGGCACTTTTAAATACCCTGAATCAGAAAGCAGATTGTCCTTTAGAGTTGGAACGCAGACAGGCGTTTTTAGAAAAAGCATGGGATGTTGTTAAATCCAAAAAGAGATAGTAGGATGAATTTCGTCAAAAAATTCTTTACGGGGATGAGTGATTTGCAACGGCGGATTATGTTCACGCTGGGGGCGTTGATTGTCTATCGCATCGGGTCGTTTATCCCGTTGCCGGGGGTTAACGCGTCGGCGGTGTTGCATCTGTTCACCGGCGAAGGCAGCGGCATGATGGACATGTTCAATATGTTCTCGGGCGGGTCGTTATCCCGTATGTCGGTTTTGGCGTTAAATATTTTCCCGTACATCTCAGCCTCTATCGTGTTGCAGTTGTTGACCGCGACCAGCAAGTCGCTGGGCGAACTGCGCAAAGAAGGGGAATCGGGCCGTATTAAAATCAATCAATACACGCGCTATTTGGCGGTGTTCCTGGCCGTGGTCCAGGGATGGGCCGTGGTGCATGGATTGGAAATGATGGCACCGGTGAACGGAATTCCGGCGGTGGTCAATCCCGGCTTTGCGTTTGAATTGTCGGCCATTGTGGCATTGGTTGGCGGAACGGTGTTTGTGATGTGGTTGGCCGAACAGATTACCGCGCGCGGTATCGGCCAGGGCGCGTCGCTGTTGATTTTTGCCGGTATCGTCGCCGAAATTCCCGGGGGCGTGGCCAAGGTCGTATCCCTGGGGTCGGTGGGGCAAATGTCGCCGGCAATGATTGCGCTGATTGCGGCGTTTGTGGTCGGGATTGTGGCGTTGATTGCGTTCTTTGAACAGGCCCAGCGTCGGATTCAAATTTTGTACCCGCGCCAGGTGATGGCCAATGGCGTGATGAACACCAATGCGTCATATTTACCAATCAAGGTGAACATGTCCGGCGTTATGGGACCGGTTTTTGCCGCCAGTATCATGATGTTGCCGGCGTTTGTTCAGCGCTTTGTCCAAAGCGACAGTCTGATGGTCCAGAATATTATGGGATTCTTTACGTACGGGACCTGGACGTATTTGACACTGTATACGCTGTTGATTGCGTTCTTTGCGTATTTCCAGACCGCGGTTATCTTTAATTCCGAAGAAACCAGTACGAATTTAAAGAATGCCGGCGGCTATATTCCCGGCGTGCGTCCCGGTGAACAAACGGTCCAATATTTGGATACGGTGGTGTCGCGCACCACGGCAATTGGGGTTGTGTATCTGATTGTGGTTTGCGTTCTGCCCATTATTCTGAATACTCATATGGGCATGCCGTTGGCCATTGGGGGGACCAGTGTTTTGATTGTGGCCGGGGTGGTCTTGGACACAATGAACCAGGTGCAATCCTATCTGGTGGCCAAGCAATACCGCAGTGTTATTAAAACAACCCAGAAAAAGGGGCGGTTCCGGGGCTAAGAGGGGGCGTGCAAGGGAAATTTATCCCGTTGTATGGCAAAACAAGATTTGACTTTCGCTGTATTTTGTATAAAATAATGCAGCGAAATAAAATAAATCGAAAGATTTCGGCGTAAATTCGTGGAAAAATTTCGGTTTCATCGGGCAGGGCATCCCAACAGATGTTTTGTCACAAGTAAATAAAAGGAAAACAAAAGATGGCACGTATAGCAGGTGTGAACATTCCGACAGAAAAACGCGTGGAATTTGCGTTGCGGTACATTCACGGAATTGGACCGGCCAAGGCCGCCCAGATTTGTCGGGATTTGAAAATCAAAGAAGACATGCGCGCAAAGGATTTGACCGATGCGGACATTGTCAAAATTTCGAACTATATCGAAGAAAATTTCAAAGTCGAAGGGGACGTCCGTCGCGAAGTGGCGATGAACATTAAACGTCTGCAGGACTTGAAAACATATCGCGGTATTCGTCACCGTAATCGTTTGCCCGTCCGTGGCCAGCGTACCCAGACCAATGCGCGTACCCGCAAGGGCAAACGTATTGTTGTGGCCGGTTCCGCCACCAAAGGGAAATAAAATTTAATATAACGCCGCATCTGTGGGCGTCGGACTTTGGTCATGTACGTTCTGTACACTCCCGCCGTCCGTCATCCCACATCTGCAACGTTCTCTTAAATTTTAGGTAAAAGGTAGAGATTAACACCATAGTTAATTGAAGACATCGAAAAAGGTAAAAAAATGGCAGTTTCGAAAACTAAAAAGAAAGTCGTTAAAAAAGTTTCCCATGGCATCGCCCATGTGGTTGCGACAAATAACAATACACGTATCACCATCACGGATCAATCCGGTGCGGTTTTGACATGGGCCACGGCCGGTGCCAATAACTTCAAGGGTGCAAAAAAATCCACCCCCTATGCGGCAACCATCGTTGCAGATGCCATCGGCAAGAAAGTTGCTGAAATGGGTATGAAGACTGTTGATGTTTTGATGCGCGGCATCGGCCAGGGTCGTGAATCCGCGGTGCGTGGTTTGTCGAACGCCGGCTTGATCGTGCAATCCATCACAGACACGACGCGCATCCCGCACAATGGATGCCGCCCGAAAAAGGTTCGTCGCGTCTAAAAAAATCCCCGCCGCATGGCGGGATTTTTTTTTGGTGTGTCGTGCTGGTGTGTGCTGTGACGGGGGGCAGGGGGGATAGAATAGGGCATATCGTCACCTTTCGGCCATGAATGGTTAAAACCAACGCCGGGCCAGTGGGGAAAGAATAAGGCATATCGTCGCCCAACATCTGACATCTGCACCGTTCTTTTTATTTTTTAAGTCCTGTCGCATGGCGGGATTTTTTTGTATCTCGTGGCGGGGTGGGGGGGAAGAAATAAAAAAATAAGTTGCGGTCCCCCCCATGTGCGCCGATGTAATAAAGAATCAAATTTTAAAATATCACTGGAAAAATAATCTGATTATTGGTGATATGATGCCGGGCCGGGCATAATATTTTAATTTAAAAAATGTATTGACATATTTGAAATTTGTGTTATATTTTATATATAAAATAACAATAAAAGGAAGTGAATATGACAAACAAGAAAAATATGCAAAAACAAGATAATTCTAAATCACGTGCGGCGTTTCTTTATTTAGCAGGCATGGCTGAAATGGCTTCGGTTGGCACTGTGCTATTGGGTACGGTTAGTGACAATGGGTGGCTGGTTGGCAGTGGCATGGCCGCGATGGTGCTTTTTGCCTGGGATGGTATAAATCAGGGTAAAGAGTACGTTGATTTAATCAAGAAAAAAAATCGTTCTATTGATGGAATGAGAAAAGAAATCATTAAATTGCGCAAACAATTGGACATGCAACAAAAACAACATTAAAATTCCCCATCGCCCGGTCCCCACAGAAATCATTCGGTTTTTATGGGGAACCGGGCGGTTTTTTATGGGGCATAAAAAAAGTGTATGCTGAATAATTCACCGCTGGTCGGTTGAAAAAGTGTCCCGAATGCCGGGCATGTTTATGGAAAATAGGTCATTTGTTATTATCAATTGACAAAATAATTATTTTGTTTATGGTGTTCACATCATAATTAATAAAGGGATGTTAAAAATGACAAATCAGAAAAAAGAAAGAAATCCATCGTTGCGGGTTGCCTTGGTCTTTTTGTTTGGTATGGCCGAAATGGCGGCCGGGGCATTGGCCGTCGATGCGTTTAACAATGAAGATGAATGGAAGATGGCGGCATCTGGGGCAATGATGTTGTGGATGCTGGTGGCGGTAAGTTATCAGTTTGAAATTATTGGTCAGAATTTCGCAAATAAAAAACGTACCATCTTGAATCAACAAAGAAGAATTCAACACTTGGAACAAAAAATAAATAAACTGCAAAATCAGCGCTAGGCACCCCGGTTAAGCCCCCCCTGCACCCCCCCTGCAAACCCTGTTTGCGCGGGACCCGTGTGCGGGGATTTTTTTTATTTCTGAATGCTTATTGGTTTGGTGTGGTTCTTAACTTCTCGGCACTTAAGAACTAGTGTCGCTCGCCGCTTTGGCGTCTGCGCGTATCCTTGGATCCTGCTTGAATAAATTCTCGCATACTCGGATTCATTGCGAGGGTGCCGGCAGAGCAACGCGGGGCCAGCACCCGTGGCAATCCAGTTAATAATAAGGATATGTGCATATTTACCTAGATTCCGCGGTCAAGCCGCGGAATGACAAAGGTGTTTAAGTGCCTGGAAATTAAAAAATAGTTGTCATTGCGTGGCTTGAACGCACCCACGCGAATGTCATTCGCGCGTGGCCCGCGACCCCGGAATCTGGGGCATAGAACTTTCATCCTTTTTCATGTTGCATAATACGCGTGTATGCGGTATAATTCCTGGGGTTGGGCGTTATGACACTATGCCTAATCCAAAGGGACGATTGTTTGCGACAATATTCCCAATTTAAAAATCCCAGATTTCTGCATCTTTTTCCCCTTAGATTTATGCCTAATCTAAACGTCGGTTTGGGTGCGGCGTTGATTTCCGTTCCCGCCATGGGGAAACGTGTTTGTGGCCAGGTCGTGCGGGGAGATATACCCCTAATAAATATTTATAGTGTGGATAACCAAACTTTTCCTGCGAATTCACCGATTTTTCTTAGGTGTCCGAATATTAACAGTTGGTTATACGAGGCCATAGCCACACTTAATTATGTGTGCGTGACCACCACCAGTGGCACATACGAAGGGATAACATGGTATGCCACTGATTGCGTTCCGGATGAAAGTGCATCTGCATGTGCCTATTCGTCTTATTATGATACATCCGTTAGTTGGGACAAATGTACCCAATGCCCTGACAATACCGTCGCATCGTCAACAGATTATTCCGGGCATAAAAACACGACATGTGCCTATTGCAAAAAAAATTACTATAAATCGGGCGGTAACTGCGTTCCGTGTCCCGATGGGGGCAAGACGGATGGATATACCACCGCCATCACCCAATGTTATCTGGATTCTGAAACATCCACCGCGACTGATACGGCGGGAACCTTTACCATCACGGGCGGGAAATGTTATTGGGCAAATACGTAAAAAAAACCGGGCATTGCCCGGTTTTTTTATTATTTGTCATCGTAATAAATGGCATGTTGACGTTTGGACACAGTGTACATCTTGTCAAAGATGCCCTGGGCTGTCTTTTCATCAATGGGTTCATTGCCAACAAATGCGCCAGTCCCGGTGGTGTAATCGGCCCCGTTCAGGATAATCAGGCGCGACGGTAACAAATTATTCCCCTCGCATTCAATATAGTAATCGGCCGGGTCGTAATATTTACCATAACAGCGTTTATTCAAGACCCCAACCCAACCATTGGGCGCCAAGTCGCGACAGACCGGCTGGGTCCCCAGGGTGATTTCACCAGACGGCAATATTTCATCCACTGAATTTAAAATACCACTGCACCATACGTTGACGAATGTTCCCCCCACGGATGCCATGGACCCGTTGGCGGTTGTTTTGCGGACACCGAAACAATCACCGTTCAATGTTGCGGTATCAAAGTCGGGTTTAATGCCAACCCCGCTGGCAATTTCGGCACGGCCCATCGGTTGGGGCAGGCGGGCCGATGTCGAGGCGTTTGCCTCGGGACAAATCAGCTTCATTCCCCAGCAATTGCTGGTCGCGTCCCACAGGCCGTCATCAAACCCAGCGCCCATGTTCACATAACATTTGGTGGGGTTCGGGCGACAGATGTCTGTTTGTTGCCACCATTCCAGGACAGCCGCGTTTGCTGCCGCATCAATCATGGCGCATAGGCCGCAAAGAAATGAAAGTGTAAATATTTTTTTCATATCATCAGTCTTTGGTTATTGATGTTATTTTATCAAATTTTTTGTTGCCTCGCAAGCAGTCTTGGGGCCGCCAGAAATATATTTTTACGGTGTTGTTGTTGTCGTAGTTGTTTCGGTGTCACCTTTTTCGGCACAGTATCCCCATTTGGTGTTCGCCCCTGTTTGTTTATAGAAATAATCAGCCAATGGTGCCGCGCCATCGTGCGGTGTGCTGACCCAGATGCCGCCACGACGGTCGCATTCGGCGGATAATTGCTTGGCCATGTCGGCACGAATGGTGTCCATGACACTGTTAACATCCTGCAGGATGACGTTTGGCGGAACATAGTTGTCGGATTCCGCCGCCGACGGACGAATGCACGTTTGCAGCGAATAGCGTACCAATTTTTGATACAAACTGCCGACATATTCACCATTGTCCTTGCAATCGGGGGTATACTGTTCATCGTTTTCACCATTATCGGAAGGTTCCGCGGTTCCACCCTTACAAAACATATTGTTTGGACATTCTAAGCATACGGTTTTTGAGCCGTTGTCAGGTTTATCAGGATGCACATGACCCGGATACCACAGGTAAAAGCCCCGATTACAAGAGGTATAAATTTTTGATACCGTCGGACAGACATATGGTGAATCCGATCGCGGCGCCGCGGCAAACAGCGCGCTGACCGTTGCGGCAGTTGCGGCCGCGGGCGCCATCTTGGTCTGTGGGTTCGTGCTTTTTTCATTGGACCCAGAACCCAAATCGGAATTACATTTTGCATTGTTCGCATGTTTTCCATTGCCGGGCATGTATGTGCGGCACGCATAGGGATAGGCATGTTGGGTGTCATTCGCGGGTGGCGAACACATTTCCTTGGCAAAATCCATCAATATCGATTTGCATTCCTTGGCAATCTTTTGGTCTGTGATGCCGCGCATGGTGTTCAACAATAAATCCAGCCCGCCCGGACCGCCGCCGTACAGATTGCTGCATGCGTCTAATTTTTCCTTGCACATTTCTTCGGATAATTCCAGGCGCGACCCCAACAGCAATTGTTCCTTGATGTTGGAAAAGTCTTTTAATTGCTTGTTCTGTTCATCATAGCATTTATTGACAACATCCATACATTCGTTTTTAACCTGGCGGATGCGGTCCTGTTGACCCTGATAAATTTCGGCAATGGCCTGGCGCAGGAATTCTTCCCATACGTCATCCGACAGGTCGCGGCATGAATCCAAACTTTTCTGGGCAAAGTTCTTTTTGCGGTTTAATTCCGCCACTAACAAAACGTTTGTTTCGTTGGTCAGTACATCCCCCGACAACGATATCTGGGATTCCAACATGTAAAAATCAGTCGTATAAATCGGTTCGCCGGTATCACGGTTTAAATACTGGCCCGATATGTCCAAACAGTGAACATAATCCGGACCACAGGCCATGTTGTTTGTGATGTCTGTGCGGACACTGGCGATACAGTCGTTGATGGATGAAGAGTTATGCGTGTTATAGTTTTCCAGTCGGGCCAGATTCATTTCCCGTTCGGTCTGACGCACGGTGCCAGAGGCCTGGCTGGTCTGTTTCGACAGGGCATTTGCCAGTGTCGTGCAATCGTTTTCAATGGTCATTCCATACGCCGATACAACCATGTTGAATGTTGCCGTTGACCCGCATGTCGGACGGATAAGTTCCGCACATTGGCTGTGGACGGCGTTGTATAACGCCTCGCCCGTAAGGGTGGCCAGATTGGCACTCGCCGCCAGGTCGGTGTTTGACCAAATGGCGTTAATGTCGCCGGCGATGTCCAATGTTCCCTGGGTGGACAAAGATTGTTTTTTTGTTTTGTTCAACACGTCGCTGATGCCGGCCAGGGCGCCTGCCGATTCAGATTTGTCATTGGCCAGTTCTGCGGCGGCTTCCCCTTCGGATGCGGACAGCATGGCCTGGACCTCGGCCGCGGATTTGGTAATAACCGCGATGTTTAAATCTTTGAAATCCTGTAACTGGTCCGCGGTTTGTCCCAGGATGCGTTCCTGGGATTTAATATCGTCCAGTCGGGACGAACAGACGCACCGCCGATAAGAATCATTTTGCATGGCACAAAATTGGTCCATGCACGTGAAATAGGCATCGCGACAGGCATTATATCCCGCGTCAAACGTATTTGTGGTGGCACCGGTCGCACTGCGGGCGCGGGCGGTGGATGACGCCGAACGTGCAATGGTTGCCGCCGCGCGTGATGTGGCCGCCCGCGACGTCACCGCCGCCGCGTTTGTGCGGCCCGCCGTCGTGGTGGGGGTGGATGCACTGCGCGCGGATGTTCCGCGGTTGGTTGATGTGACGGTTGATGCCGCACTGCGTGCCGTGGTTGTCGGCGTGGTGGCGTTGCGGGCCGTGGTGCTGCGCCCCGATGTGGCGCCGGTTGACCGCGTTACGGTTGCGTTTGATGTGCCGCCGCGGGCCGTGGTCAGTGACGCCACGCGCGCCGTTGTGTTTTCAGACGTGCGTGACGCGGCATGGGCGTGCAACACACCCACCAGACATCCCAAAAGAATCAGCGAAATCTTTTTCATCCCTGTAATATAAATATAATATCAAAAATTGCCGCCACGGGGCAAGGGATAAAATACATTTTTATGGCCGGCCAACAAAAAAATCCGCCGGGGCGGATTTTTTATTGTGCCTGGGGCGCGTCCGGGGCAGGGCGATTGCGTTCCACGAACGTGATGCGTCCCTTGTCCAAGTCATAGGGCGTCATTTCAACGCGAACCTTTTCCCCGACGTTGACCCAGATGCGTGCCTTGCGCATTTTGCCGCAGACGGTCGCCAAAATTTCGTGGCCGTTTTCCAATTTTACACGGAACATTGTGTTGGGTAATTTGTCTTCGACCGTGCCGCTGAAAACAATTACATCATCTTT
>CAXHMP010000007.1:0-30773 GCA_964017835.1 uncultured Alphaproteobacteria bacterium | reverse complement strand
GCGTAGACACCTTGGTGTCGAGCGACACATGCCTTATATAACCCAAACCAGTCAGAAATCATAAATAAAAAAATCCCGCCCATCGGGCGGGGATTTTTTTACTGCATGCTGGTGCTGATGATATCGCCAAATGTTCCGACTTCTTCACCGCCGATGATACATTGGATATGGTCACCAACCTCGGCCATAAAGGCATCATATGCCTCTTTCTTATTTTTGTCCAGGCTGACCGACTGGATGGACTTGGTTGCCTTGTTCACCAACAGGGCGCCCCCAATTGTTCCAACCGTCGCCCCAATGGTGGTGCCGAACCAATTTTTGTTCGTCACACCGGATTCCTTGGGCAATTCACGAACCAAATCGCATTGCGTCGAAATTGTCGACACAGCAGATGCGGCGGCGGCAGCTTTTGTCTTGTCAGTCATATTGCTGGCAAAGTCATCAACTTTTGCCTGGATGGTGTCACTGATGGTTACCCCCAATTTGGTCGCATATGATTTGGCCAATTCATAGTTGACGCTGAACGTGTCATAATCAGGTGCAGTTTGACGCGCGGCATTCTGGGCTTCTATGATATAATCCTTGCATCCGCGTTTATAGGTATCCAGGTCGTCCTTTTTATCGGAAATACCGGTCAGGCCGCCCATGATATTGCCCTGTTGGATACCACTGCCCAGGACGGCGCCACCGGCACCACCCCCCAGCGCCCCCAGCACAGTCATCCATGTACGCGTGTTCTTTTGACGTGCTGCCTGGTCTGCGGTTTCACGTTTGGCAACCGTGTTGGCAATTCTTTCCAATTCCTTGGCCGGAATCCAACTGCCACAGGTGAACGCATCACCCGCCGCAAAATAAACCGTCGACCAATCCTTGCCATTGCTGATGGCGTCTTGGATATCTTTGTTATCGGACGACAATTGAACCCGCACGCGACAGAACGAGCCATACAATTCGTTACTGGCGGTAAAGTCTTTGGCTTTCAGACCACTCATGGAATAGCCGGATGGCACTTTGTTATTGCGCAGTTTTGCCCACATAAACGTGCTGCCTAATTCATTGTTACCCATGATACCGCCGTCATTGGACGATCTGCACATGTTCATTTGTTTGGTCAGTTTCGCGTTGTATGCGGCCTGGGCCTCCATTTCCAAATCCGACACCGCCGCCTGGAACACTTCCGTGGCCGCCAGGTCCAGCGCATAAGCGCCCGATTCAATTTTGCCGGAATTATACGTCACGGTTTGTTCCGTCCCATTGTCGTCGGTATAGGTCAATGTTGTCCCGCACGCGGCGTTCGCCGGCAAACTTTTATCTTTGATTTTTCCATCAGCGGAACACAGCCCAATCGTACTATATTCTTGGGACCCGACATTCAACCAACTGTCGCGCACGGTGTTCGCGTTTGTTCCCCAAACGGCGCCACCGTCAGTCACGGCCGCATTGTCGGCATAGGCATTGGCCTTGATTAATTCATTACAAATCGCGTTGGATTTCACCGATTCCATGCACAGACCCGTGATAATGGTGCGGTCCAAAATCCCGCCAACCTTGTTCATGGATTTATCCAATCCCGCCGCCCCCGTATTGGTCAGGGACGAATAAATATCCGTGCGGTTGCGATAGCAATTGACATAATCGTCCCCGCATTCCTGGCGGATGCATGCCTTGGCCGCGTTCTGGCACTGGGTCGTCATGTTGACCATGGCGGTCGGACTAAACGACTGGGCCAATTTGCGGTTCAGCGTCGCAACCACCCCCAGCGGGTCGTCCGCCGTCGTGGTACCCGGCGCCGTAAACAGTTTTTCAAATAAATTGCCATCGGCATAACTTAAAAATCCAGTCACGTTATTGAACGTCGCCATGGCGTATTTACAACTGTTGTCGTCGTTAATAATCGCCTCGCACCCGGATTTGATGCTGTTTTTGGCCTTGGTGATATCAATGGATGCGTTGTCGGCATTACCCCCCGTCGCCGTTGCCGCAATGTTATAGCATGCAAGGCCCGACCCGCCGCCACAGTTCGCCATTGCGCATTGGACAATGGTATCCTGGCAACGCTGTTTGGTCTTTTTATCAAACTTTTCAATCAATTCGTCGATTTTGGCGGCCATGGCGTTATTCATACGGCGACCATAGGCATCGCTGAAAATCGTGTCGCGATTGTCTTCGTCACGCAACTGGGCATTGGTCGGCATCGACCCGTTTCCGATTGTCGTCGCATAACAGAACTTATTGCCGCCAATGGTATCCAAACAGGCATTTTTCACAAAGGACGTGACGTTGTTACGCGTCAGCGTCCCCAGTGCATCGGTAAATTTATCCGCCAAGCCCTGGCCGTTATCGGTCGCGTTCAACGCATCCACAATCGCCGACACGTCCAGAGACGCGCCTTCTTTACACTTGTACGGGTTGGCCGCACAGGCGTTCAAGATACATTGGTCCGTCACGCGGTAACAGGTGGCAACCGCATTGACCGCCGCCAAATCGGCCCCTTCGCGAATCATGACGCCCAGCCGGCTGGTATCGCTGGGGTTATTCGACGTGTTGGTCGACCCGAACAATTCGGTAATACCGGCCGCCTGGCACCGCGCCAGGGTTGATTCACAGAACAATTTTTGTTTTTTAAATTCGGTGTGGCTGGTGCATAATTCAAAGTCCGCACCGCACACGTCCGATTTCTGCAAGCAACTGGTATAGCGTTTAACGCATGTCGCCGTGTCATAGCGGTTGGAAATGGCCGCAGCCTCGATTAACTGCCCCAGAACACTGCCCGCGGTCGGATAGATAAATTCACCGTTTGTGTTTTTATTGGCAAACGCGGTCTGGTTCGCGGTACCAAACAGGGACTGGACCCCGCTGGTCGGACACTGCATCAGTGTCGACGCGCACAATGGGCGTTTCGCATAGAACAGCGAATTATTCGTACATTCTTCGAAATTGGGACCACAGACATCGCCACCCTTTAAACAGGACGTATAATTTTCAATACATTCAACGTTTGTCTGGGATGTGTTACCGCCCGACACATTGGTGCCGCCGCTGATATTTGTCGATGTATTGCCGTTTAAATAGGCCGCCATTGTCGGCATGCGCGCGCCCGGCGTCGTCACCATACTGGGGCGTGCCGTCACCGCAGATGCCGCACCACTGGCCGCCAAAACCGCCATAAATCCAAGTGTTTTTTGTATGAAAAACATCGACTCACTCCGTTATTTATTGCTTTATTATAACATAATCGATGAATTGAATAAAGGGAAAAAGCATTGGGAAATTCAGAAATCAGGAATTAAAAATCCCCCCACCCGGGCGCCGCGCAATCAGGATTGGCTGTCGCAGGCCATGCGGCGGGATTTTTACCCAACGTCATCCAATATGGCCTTTAGCTCTGCCATGTCGTCGGGCATGCGCACCTTGAAATGCATGGGCGCGCCGGTCACGGGATGGATGAAATCCAAAACTTCGGCATGTAACATTTGTCCCGTGTGACTACGGATAAAATCCAACAAATCCGCATCCCGCACCGACCCCAGACGCGCCGCCCCCCGGCCATAGACCGGGTCGCATAAAACCGGGAACCCATGCGCCGACAAATGAACACGTATCTGGTGCGTGCGACCCGTCATCAATGTACAGCGCATCAAAGACACCCCCGGCCGCGTCCAAACGTCCGCCACCGTGACGGATGTGTGCGCCGGTTTGCCCCCGGATTTAACCAGACTCATTTTCTGGCGATTTCGGGTGGAACGGGCAATGTTACCGGTAATATCCGCCTCTTCCCAATTGGGGACACCCCAGACAAAGGCCAGATATTTGCGCGTCAAATCATGCGCCATAAATGTTTTGACCAACCCGCGATAGGCCGCATCTGACTTGGCGAAAACCATGACGCCACTGGTATCCTTGTCCAGGCGATGCACCACGCCCGGCCGCACCGTCCCCCCCAGGGTGGACAACGCGCAATGCGCCAAAATATTTTGAACCAGCGTCCCCGTCGCATTACCCGCCGACGGATACATCACAACGCCGCGCGGCTTGTTGATGACGATGATATCATCGTCTTCGTATAAAATATCCAAATCGAAATCGGGCGCGGCCGGAACATCGGCCACGGCCGCCGTCCGGGCGTCGGGCATTTGAACCTGCAACACATCCCCCGCGCGCAACCGCGTTGCCATTTTGGCCGGCGTCCCGTTCAGGGTGACAATCATACGCTGGATTTCCGCACGGGAAAATTCCGGCATTTGCGCGGCCAAAAACTTGTCAACGCGGTCCCCCGCCGCCGCGGCCACAAAATCACGAAAACCGGTTTCAGACATTATCGATATTCATCCCAATTTTTTCCGCGCACACACTTGTTCAAATCAACCGTAAATTCCGGTGCGCCGGAAACCGGACAGTCAATCAGGCCCATTGTCGCCTGTTGCGGGGCGTCGGCGGTCGCGTTGCGCCATGCAAACTTGACACTGGTCGGCGCATGCACACACACCAGGCGCAGTTTGCCGTCCTGTTTACCCTGGGGCGAAATCCAGACGCGAACGCTGTCGGCTTCGCCATAACAGGGAAACCCGTCCAGATAATACAGGACCAGTCCCTGGCGCCCGACCAATTTTTTGTCAGTGATAAATTTACCCGTATACTGGCCCAGTGGCAAATTCGTCACCGCCGACCAATCCGTACTGGTGGAAAACAGGCTGACGCGCGGCGCCGGTTTGGGCGCATCGGCGGCATTCGCGACGCCCGCCATCAACATAAACCCCGCCATTATCAGGACACGCCTCATCACAAATCCCCCCCGGCCAACTCAACACTTATCCGGCGAACCGTTGCCGGCGCCGCCGTCAAAGTGTACGAGAATTCCGCACGTCCGCCCGCATCCAACAATGTGGCCGACGGCATAAACTTTTGACGGGCGACCACGCGGTCCGACGCGTCGCGCGCCACAACAATCAAATCGGGAACACCATAAATCTGGGCCGACTGGTTGGCAATGGTGCCACGCACCACCAAACGCGACACGCCCGCCGCATCCGTCATCGTCGCGACATCCGTCACCGTCGCAACCAAGGGACGCGCCGCCAATTCGGCCGCCCGATGACGCGTAATCACCGCCGTTGCAAATACCCCCGCCGCAATCAGCGCACAAACCGCCGACGCCACCACCAAAAAGGCACCCCCCGGCGATGTCCGACGCACCGTCCACACATGTCCGCAAACCGCGCACCGCACGGCCCCAGTCGGCATCCGGTCAATATTGTATTGAGTCTTACAAAAATCGCATTGCAATTTCATATTCGGTTTATACCACAATTTATTCCAAATTCAACAGGCGATATTTCGCACGCACCCGCGTGGCAATTTCCCCCACCGCATTCATAAAATCGGCCGCCGTCGCATTTCGGTTGGTGGCCGCGGCGCCAAAAATCTGGGCGGCGATGGTCCCGCCGCCTTCACGGGAAACACATTTGGCCGCCATTTGGTTTAAATCCATCAACGACATGTCCATCAATCGCGCGGCCCGCGCCACCACATCCCAATAGAATTCGGGATTGATTGAATCTTCGACGCGCGTTTTGATAACCAGTCGCGGCGTAATCGACCCGGTAAAAGACACACTGGCAAACAGGGTATCAATGCGCCCGTCCGTCATATCCAGGTTTTGATTAATTTTCAAGACCGCCGGTTCCCCGTCTGTCCGGACACTTAATCCGGGCAACGTCAAATTTGTCACCCACAAATCGTCGACGGCCATACTGGAAAATTTTCCCATGTCATTCAGGCCTAAGATGCCATTAACCTCCATCATACGACCGTCGGACGACATGGTCCCCAGCACAACGGCGTTATCGGCCGAAAACTGGTGATCAATGGTCGTGCGATTTTGAAACATCAAATTTCCAATTGCCGCCGCCTGGACCTGTAAAATTTCCTGGAATCCGGCGGCATCGGCATCGACAAACGCCGCATTGCGCACATCATGCCCCCCCAGGTTTAACGACGACATCATGGTTGCATCCGACACATTATCAGACGCCACGCGCCACAAATATTTTTCCCCCGCCCCAATGGGTCCGGTTGTATCGACGATTGCGTCCGCACCGCTGATGCCAAAATCAACCGCATCGGCGCGCCATGTTCCAAACGCACCATAGGCACGGTTGTTTTCAACAAACCCCATGGTGTCGCCCCCCAGGTTGATGATTTCGCGCGTCCGGACCGGCGAAATGTCACGTCCCACAAAAACAACGACACCCTGTAATGTTGCGCGCCCCCCGCGGTCGGCGGACTTTAACACACGCAATTGATAATCATCGGCATGCGTATCGACGATATCGACCGGCATGCCAAATTCCACCAAATCGCCCAAAGACACCCGAAAAATATTGCGTCCCACCGGGGCCAACAACTGTTCCCGGTTGGCCATGATATAGCGTTCCAAGGCGACCTGGACCGTGTCAATCTGACGGGTCAGCGCGACATTCTGGGCGCGCCGGACCATCGATTGTTGATACCCAAAGACAAAGGGAATAATAATCGCCGCCAATGCCACCGACAGCATCAGTTCCACCAGCATCCCCCCCTGCTGGGCGTTGCAATGATGAAAAACACGCCATGGATTTTTCATTGTCCCCCCACGATTGATGCCGGCGCCACTTCGCGCCACCCCGACCCCATCAAGGGTCCGAATTCATCCCCCCCGGGCGCGACGGGCATCGCCCCCCGTCCCAGGATTAATTCGTTGAAAACCGGCGGCGTCGACGACGGAAAAGACCAACTGCCGATTTTCAGCGGGGCCGTTGTCGACACCAACAATTCACCTGACACCGTCAATCCGAAATTTTCATAAAAAACCATTTCATTGGCCGATAAAAATGACGTCTGGACGGCATTGACACTGATACCATCAAACCCGCTGACGGTGCGCATCGAATCCGATTTTATGGTCAAATCACGCGCGACATTCACCGCGTTCGCGACCGATGCGCGGTCGGTAATGACGCGTCCTTGGGTTGTAAATTTGTTTCCGTTTAACGCCCCGGCCGTAATCGTTCGAAACCCCGTCACGTCGCCAGACACCCGCAACGCCCCCAGCACGGCCGCATTTCCATCCATGTTCGCCCCCGCCATGAAAAAGACATTTTTTGCGGTCACATCTTCGGCCGTGACAAACAACGCCGACCCCTCGCGAATTTTCGCAGACGTCCCATGCACGCCCCCAATATCGTACAGGTTAAAGCGTCCTATATTCAAATCACGCCCCATCACATTTAAGTTGTCATCCCCCGACGCCGTGCGATGCAGATATTTGCTTTTATCCGTGCCAGAAAAATCGCGCGTGACCCGGTAAATCAAATCACCCGGCTTGAAATCCGGGGCGGTCACCGCCCACGATGTGCCATAGGCAATGCCGTCACTGTCCACAATGGCGCCATCGTCACCAATGTGACGCGCCACCCGTGCGGTGCGAACATTGTCCCGCCCCAGGTCAAAGGCCAAATAAACATCCGTGCGCGCCGCGCCGCGGACATCATACTTGTCAACAAAGCCCGCCACCACATCTTTGGACAGGGCCGCCAAATCCGCATCATCCATTTTTATCTGGGCAAAGTCGGGCCAGCTGTCCTGGTTTAATCGCACGAAATTCAGCACCCGGTCGCGCATTCCCACAATTTGTTTGGCGGCCGTCATATCGGCGATATCGGCCGACGTATCCGACACCGTGCGCCACACCAAGGGCGCGGCCGCCGTCACAATGGCCAATGCCAATAATACTTCGCCCAGGCCGGCGCCACGTTGGTCGCGTAAAAAATGCGTTTTATTTACAATCACTGCGGCCATCCAATAAGCATTGTTTAATATTAATACGCTGTTCCAGACGGTGCCAGAACACATATTGGCAAATCAAATTCTGGGCCAATGAACGCTGGTTATACTTCCCCCCCAGCCCCGAAATCACCGACCGACAATCGACCAGGTTGCCATCATCGTCCCCGGCGCGGGCGATGATTTTCAAATCGCCGTTGTTAATGCCATCGACCAACACATCGGGAAACACCGACGTGCCGGCGGGGCGAATATCCAATATAACCCGACCGCTGTCCCCATTGGCCAGCGCATCTGATGTCTGGTCGCGCAGGGTCACATTAGACGTCCGCAGAATTCCCGCCTCAATCCCGCTGCGGGTGCTGTATTCCAAACTGTCGGGATTGATATAGACATCTTGGCCGCGGGACGCATTGATGGCCGCAGCGATTTCCAAACTGTCGACCGAAAAATTGATTTTATCGGTCACCACACTGCCGCCAATTGACCATTTGGCTGGGCCGGTAAATCCGGTTCGCCCCGCCGTCAGCGAAAAATCATACACCGCCGCCGATGTGGCAATCAAACTGCCGGTGTCGCCAAATTGGGAAATGGTTTTAACCGATGCCGTATCCGCACGCAGCACACCGCGCGTCACCGACAATGCGGCCGACGCATCTGCGGTTTGAAATGTCGCGCGCGATGCCCCCAGGTTGTTTATCGTACTGCGAACCTTGCGTCCGTTTTCAATTCCTGTGACCGTCATGGCATCGATTTGGGCCGTGTCAAACACGCCATTGCGGGCAAAGGCCGCGCCCACATCCGCCATGGAAAATCCCCCCATGTCCAAATCAACCAAAAACGCGCCGGCATCCAAATCCACTTCGTCCCGGCGAACGACATCGGCATATTCGGGCGCCAACGGAATGGCCAACGTCACCCCACGGGGCGTCACCGCCGCATAGAACCCCAATCGCCGCGCCAACGTCGCCCGCTGTAAAACGGTCAAGTCGCCCCCCACCACATCCAGATACGCCGACACCAACGTGTAATCACGATTAATCACCAGGGATATGTCCTGGCCCAGGGCCGTTCGCGGCACAAACCCCAGCGGCAATCCATACGGTTCCAACGTATCGGCAAACGCATTGGCGGCCATGACTGTTGTGCCATAGGCCAACTTGCCGGCATTTTCCTGGATATAAATACGGGCGGCGCGTTGGGCTGTTTCTAATTGCTGGGTCACGGCAAACATTTGGGAATTACGGTCATACTGGGCCAGGCGATTTGCCATAAAGGGCATAAAAGCGAACATCAGCGTCACCGCCAACAGCGCCTGTAATAAAAAATTTCCGCCCTGGCGGTGCAAATTCAGACTCCCTCTCCCGCGATGATTCCAAATACGTATCCAGCATAACATTCAAAAAAATATATTGCAATCGGTTTTCGGATGATTTATCATCCCCAGCGCATAGGAAAGATGACGGCAATCAAATTGCTGTTGAACATAATTACCCCATAGATAAAAGAAAAAATATGCAAAACAAAAAAAATCAAACCTCGGTCGGTATGATGATTCAACGCTGTCACAAATGGCGCCAGAAAAGAAAACAATACATGGACCAGGCACGCCAGACCGCCGACGCCATTGAACGCGAACGCCTGATGCAGGCGGCCGAACACTATGGCCGTATTGTTGCCGCCGAACAGGGCAAGATTGATTCCACCCGCGGTCCCAATGACAAAACCCCGACCCCGGTTGACACCACGGACGACGATGCGTCGGATGATGATGCGGCCTTTGCCGACTTTGTGCCGAATTTGAAATAACGCGCCGCGTGTTTTAATTGTTGAAATCCGACATTGATTTGCTATCCTGATATTTATCAAGGAAAGATGCAGCAATGGATAACAATTACACGGTTCTGGCGCGCAAATACCGCAGCCAAGATTTTCAAACTTTAATCGGCCAAGATGTTTTGGTCAAAACCTTGACGACGGCCATCAATACGTCGCGCATCGCGCATGCCTATATCTTTACCGGCATTCGTGGCACGGGCAAGACCAGTACGGCCCGCATCCTGGCCAAGGCGTTAAATTGCCTGTCGGCCGACCACGCCACGGCAACACCGTGCGGTGTGTGCGAAAACTGTCGTGCGATTGCCGCCGGCCAGCATATTGACGTCATGGAAATCGACGCGGCGTCCCACACGGGCGTCGACAACATGCGCGACATTTTGGACGCGGCGCAATACCGCCCCACCAACGGCCGGTACAAGGTTTATATTATCGACGAAGTTCATATGTTATCGACGTCGGCTTTTAACGCATTGCTTAAAACACTCGAAGAACCGCCCGCCCACGTTATCTTTATCTTGGCAACGACCGAAATTCGCAAGGTACCCGTGACCATCCTGTCCCGGTGCCAGCGGTTTGACCTGGTGCGTGTGCCGGTTGATACATTGAAAAAACACTTTGCCTGGATTGCATCCCAGGAACAGGTGGAATTATCCGACGGCGCGGCCGATTTGCTGGCGCATGCGGCGGACGGGTCGGTGCGCGATGGATTGTCCCTGCTGGACCAGGCGATTGCCCAAACGGGTGGCCACGTGGACGAAGCCGCCGTGTTGGACATGCTTAAACGCGCCGACCGCGGCGTTGTGATGGATTTCATGCGCACGGTCCTGTCGGGGGATACGGCGGCGGCCTTGGATATGGCGGACCAGATTTACACCAACGGCGCGGATTTGGCGATGCTGTTGACCGACATGATGGAATGGACGCACTGGGCAACGCGCATGCACCCGGCACTGCGGGCGGGGGACGCATTGACGTCACCGTACACCGCCGACGGCCGCGCGCAAATCCGCGACATTATCCAGGACGTCAAATTAAACACCCTGTCCCGTATTTGGCAGGTGATGGTTGCATCCGCCCCGGAAATGCAGGCGGCCGGCAATCAAAAACAATGCTTTGACATGTTAATTGTGCGATTGATGCATATTGCGGACATGCCGTCAATCCCGGAATTGTTAAAACAACAATGCCCGACCCCGGCGCCGCGCGTCACCCCGCGCAACGCCGAACCGACACCGGCCGCGACGCCCACGCCCGTCCGCGACGCCCCAACTGCGGCCCCAATTGCTGCGGCCACAGACACCGCCCCCGCGGCGGCGCCGGCGGCAACATCGGTCTGCATCGAAACCGCCGACGCATTGGCCACCGCCCTGCAGGACGCGCGTGAAATCCTGCTGTATTCATACTACAGCGCGAATATCGAAGTATCCGAAATTCAAAACGGTAAATTGAAATATTTTGACCGCAAGGGGGATGCGGACTTTGCGCCGAAACTGTCAGCATGGTTGCTGGAAAAAACAGGAACCGCATGGACACTGGAACGCATTGCCCAATCGGAAAATCACCAAACCATGACCGAACAGAAAAAACAAGAACTGGAATCCGACCCGATGATTGCCAATGCCATGTCTTTGTTTGCGGATGCAACGATTGTCGGGGTAACGAAATAAAAACAGGGGAAAACGATGACATCAGAATCGGGACGTTCACTGATTGAAATTATCGGCGTGTTGGCGGTGGCGGCCGTGATGACGGCCGGCGCAGTCCGCATGTACAGTGTTATCCGCAATCGTCAAATCCGCACCATCGCCGCGGCCGAATTGGAACAGACCGCGAAAAACATCCGCCTGTTGATGGCGCCGCGTGGTGATTATTCGGGCGTGTCGGTGGATTATTTGGTCAAGGCCGGCGCCCTGGCCAACGCGTACGCCCCCATCGGCGGGGATGATTGGACAATCACGACCGGCGACAATGCGCAAAGTTTTTCAATTAATCTGACGGGCTTGACATCGGGCGAATGTGATTTCTTTGTCGCGGCGCCGCCCGCATGGGCGACCATCATCCGCGTCAATGGCAACAGCGATGATATCCAAAACTATTGCATGCCGGGCGGCGACAACCGGGTGTCGTTTATCGCACAGTAACGGGGAAAAATGCGTCGATTTGTTTTATCTTTGATGACGGGTGCGGCGCTGGCGGGATGCGCCCCGTACACCAGTCCCCCGCGCAACACGTGGGCGTCACATCTGGCGGGCGCATCCATGACGGATATGACCGACGCCGCCCGCGTGGCCAAGCGGCCCGTGTACCTGGGGGCGGGCGGGCGCCTGGTTGACACCACGTCCGGGGCGGCCCAATACGGGGACAAGGCGGCCAATGACAACGCGGCCGCGGTGGCGTACATGGCGCAATTGGAATACGCGCTGTATGATGCATTGCGCAAGCCCGGCATTTCGGTCCAGCGGGCCGGCACCGACGTTGTCGTGATATTGGTGCGCGACGCGTTAATGGAATTGAACGCACCTGACATTTCGGCAACGGGCGATGATACATTGCGCACGATTGCAAAAATCCTGGGGCAATATGACGCAACATTTGTTGAAATCGCGGGCTACACCGACGCCATGCGTAACGCGGACGCGGCGCACGCCCTGTCGCTGGACATGGCCCAGCGTACGGCGGTACACATGGCGCGGCACCGGGTCAACACGGCGCGGATGTTTATCGTGGGACGCGGCGCCGCGCGCCCCATCGCGGCCCAGGATGATATCGGCCGCCTGACCAACCGGCGGGTTGAAATCCGGATTGCCCCCGCCCGCTAAGGCGCGCGACAACGGGCCGATAACTTTCACCTTTGCATTTAAATTTTTTGTTGTTATACTGCCATCAACCAATAACCAAAGGAAGGACACAATGGCAAACAAGAATACATCTGCGGCGGCGACGAACGCGGCCAAAAGTTATGCGAAATACGGCATTATCGCGGCGGCCGTGATTGCGGTGGCGGCCCTGGGGGTGTGGGCGGTATCGCGTACAAATTCGGGCGCATCGGTGGAACAGTCCCTGGCGGCGGTGTCGACGGACGCGGCATTGGCGGCGGATTTGCGCCTGGCGGTTATCCGGATGGACGCGATTCAATCGGACGCCGCGGTTATCCAGGAATTGCGCAAGCAAAAGGAATCGTATGAATCCCGCCTGCGCGACGAACTGACCCGTGAACAAAAAACATTGGAAAAGGAAAAGGCGGAAATTGAAAAGTCCCAGGACATTCTGTCGCGTGATGCGTTACAGCGCCGCGTTGTGGATTATCAAAACCGCGTGACAGGGTTGCAACGCGACCTGACCGAACGCGCCCAGAGCATTGAAATCGCGTTCCAGAACGCCCTGAACGATATCCAATCCAAACACTTGGACCCGATTATCCAGGGTATCATTGCGAAAAAGAATCTGTCGCTGGTGATTGACGGCCGCTTTGCGCGCATTGGCGAAAATGCCCAGAACCTGGACATCACGGACGAAGTGATTTCGGCCCTGAATAAAAAGGTAAAAAACATCAAAATGGCCACCCCAAAAGGGTTCTAAAAAATCCCCGGCAAACCCCACCCACGGAAACTAAAAGTTTCCGCGCGACCCGGCAAATGCCGGGATTTTTTTTATTTCTGAATGCTGGTTTCTGATTTGTTTTGGTGTGCTGTTCTTATTTCTCCAGGCTCTTAAACACTTTTGTCACCCCGTGGCTTGACCACGGGGTCCAGGTAAATAAGTTTTCAGCCTTTTTAAATAATAAGGATAAATACTTCATGACCTGGATTCCGGGGTCAAGCCCCGGAATGACACTGTTCTTAAGAGTCTAGAATATTAAGAACAGCGCCAACTAAATCAGCATTCAGAATTCAGAAATGTAAAAATCCCCCGAACGGGGGGATTTTTATTAGGCCAATTCTTTTATTTCTTTGGTCATGGGGTCGTAAATTCGGGGCGCGCCATTGTACCCCAGCGCCCGGTGATGGGCCGGCACCAAGAATTCCGGCAGGGGCGGCGCCTCGCCCATATCCATTAATTTGGATAAACGCGGGTCCTGCCATGCCTGTTGATGGTCGGCCTCAATCGGGCGGTTGTAATAACCCTGGAAAATCACCAACTGTTTTTTGGGCGACAATTTCATAATGTCCATCGGTGTATAGAGTAATTTGGTTTCGGTTGTTTCGGTTTCCTTGCCATCCGCCCCTTTGACCATTTTCTTTTGCATTTTTTCGCCCATCATGTCCGAAAAACGCTTGGCCGTGTCGGGGTCATTTTGCCGCAGAACGATTTTCGCAGCCGTCGTCGAAATAATCGTGGCGGCGGCATCCGCACCGTATTTTTCGGCAATCTGGTGAATGTCCTGGCCGATAATCAGGTATGATATCGATTGTCCGCGCCCCAGGTCCGGTCCCTGAATCACCGCCTGTAACTTTTGCATTTTGGGCATTTCGTCCATCAGGAACAGCACCGGACACGGCCCCAGTTTTTCACCATGGTGCATGTCACCAGGCTTGTTCGACAACAGGAAATTCGTCATCAGTTCAATAAAGATACCGGTAATCGGGTTTAATGCCTGGGCATCGACCATATTGATGGACAGATAGACCGTAACCGGCTTGACCTTGCCGTCGCGGGGGTCGCGCATCCCGCGCAAATCCGAAAAGTGAAAGTCCGAATGGCTGGTCCGATTTTTTACGGCGGCATTACGGAAAATCGCCAGGCCCGACATCATGGTTGAAATGATGGATCCGCGTTCCTTGTCCGGGGTGTTGGCCAACTGGGTCAATTCCAAAATTGCGCGGTGGGCGTAGGCGTATTGGCGTGCCTCGTCAACGGCGCTTTGGAACAAATCGCGCATGGGGTCGGCCATCATGACCATCTGGTCGCCTTGGCGGCGGCGGTTTTCCAATTCCTGGGCGATGCGGATTTGGGATGCGTTCAACCAGTCCAGAATCATCGACAATGATGCCTCGTGTCCGCGCCAGGCATCCGGAATACCGTTCCAGGTGCCGATGTGAACATAATTGGTGGCGTTTAATTCCCCGCGCTGCATCAATGCGTGTGCGGCATAAGCGTTCGGGTCATTAATCATCGATAAATAATAATCCGACAAAACGGCCGCATCTTCGGCATCAAACATCCCCGACGTAATGCGGGAATAGAAATAATCGTCCGCCTTGGCGCGTTCCACCTTGGAAATAATAAACTGCACCAATCCCGACAGCCCGGCGCGCCCGGTTAATGTCCAGTGCGGGTCGGCGGACGACGATGCGACGTCGGGGACCAGCACGTTGCAAATCGCATCGACGTACAAATCACGCTGTTCCGTGTCAAAGGGAACGTGTTCGGGCGACAACGGATTCCACGACGGGTAATAAATGCCGCGCGCGGGGTCATCCTGGCCCGCCCAGTTCATGATAAACACCGGTCCCACCGTCGCACGGTATGCGGATGTCTTTTGTTTCAATTCGGGTTTGGGGTCGTTGATAATCATCGACACCGTGTTGCAATCCAAAATGGTCGGGATAACAACGCCCTGGGTTTTACCGGTCCCGGGGGGCGCCACGCACAGGGCCGACAAACATTCGTTGAACATCAACGGCTTTTTCTTGAAATAGCCCAACACCATCATAAACCCGGACAGCAGGCCCATTTTTTTGATTTCTTCTTCGGTCGCCTTGTTGGATGATTTTTCGTCAAACTTGTCCTTGCCATGGGGGTTAAATTCCTTGGTCAGTGTCGTATCCGCCAGGAAATAGTACGCCAATATCGGCAGCAACGGCGTCAAACACGGCATATCGGTATGCAGCATTGTCCGCATCGCCCACGCCGGAATTTCCGCCATCACCGACAGTCCCCCGCTGGTCAGCATGTGGGTCAAATAAATCTTGCACCATTGCAGCGTCGCCGGTGACCATCCCATGCGCCAAATGTATTCGACGGCAAAGGACAACCCGAACGCCACCGCGCACGCAATCCATATGCCGCACGCCCACCGGATGCGCCAGAACGCCTGGGCCATGGGGGCCTTTTCATGGTCCTTGTACGCACTGGATTTGAATATGTTCAAACCCTTGGAATCGCCGCCGGCGGATAAAATCTTGAACTTTGCTGCCATTGTGTTATGATTATATCAGAAATTTGACACCGAATAAATCAGGAATTAAAAATAAAATCATGAAAAATATTCCGCGTTTGTTTATCGACGCCGATTTGACACCTGGCGCAACCGTTCCCGCCCCGCGGGACGCGGCGCATTACCTGCGGCGCGTGATGCGGCGGGACACATGCCTGGTCTTTCACGCAGGACATGAATTTTCAGCAACCTTGAATCCCGCAGGCGACGCATTTATCATTGGCGACGAAACAGACCACGCCGACCCGTCGAACGATTTAATCTTTTACTTTGCCCCCATCAAGCGGACCGATGACGTCATCGGCGCCGTGACGCAATTGGGGGTGCGCGAAATTGTACCGGTTATGACCCAGCACAGCGTTGCCCATCATATCAATTGGGACCGTATGCGCAAAATCGCGACCGAGGCGGCCGAGCAATCAAACCGTAATTCCATCCCCGTCATCCGCGCGCCGATAAAATTGGCAGACATGGATATGCAGGGCGTCGTCTTTGCCGACGAACGTGCGGCGCATGGCGCGGGCGTGCCGACCACAACATCGGCCCCTGTGCGCGGCGTCCTGGTCGGACCCGAAGGGGGATTTTCCGACGCGGAATTTGATGCCTTGGCGGCCGGCGGGGCGCGCGGCATTTCATTGGGGGCGACGATTTTACGCGCCGAAGTGGCCGCCATTGCCGCAGTAAGCAAGGTTATCTTATGACAACACGTGTGCGCCTGGCCAAATTTATTGCCGATTGCGGAATCGCGTCACGCCGCGGGGCCGAAGATTTGATTGCCAATGGCGCCGTCACCGTTGACGGCGTGGTTGTGACAACACCGGTTTGCTTTGTGGACGATACCACGACGGTTGCGGTGCGGGGCGTACCCGTCCGACCGCGTACCGACACCCAGATTTTTTTGTTTCACAAACCCGTGCGTACCATGACAACGCGGTCCGACCCCATGGCACGCCGCACCATTTATGATGTCATCCCCATGCAATACCGAAATCTGAAATACATCGGGCGACTGGATTATATGACGTCTGGATTGCTGCTGATGACGAACGACGGCGCCCTGGCCCAGAAAATGATGCAGCCGTCAACCGGCGTTCGCCGCACCTATATCGCGACGGTGGACGGCCATGACCTCAGCGGACTGGACGCGGTGCGCCGCGGCATCACGGTCGATGGCATTCATTACCGCCCGATGCAAATCGACGTGATTGACCCAAACACGCTGCGCGTCACCGTGACCGAGGGGAAAAAGAACGAAATCCGCATCGCGCTGCGCGCGGCGGGCGCCCCGGTTATCAAATTGCACCGCGTGTCATACGGTCCCTTTGAATTGGGAAATTTGGCCGTGGGGGAAATTCGTCCCGCGGCGCAGAAAACAATTGACGCATTCATCAAAACTCTCTAAAATTCCAATTAAGGAAGGGAGAGTTTTATGCAACAGAAAAAAACACCAAAGAAAAAATCGAATACCACGCGTCAAACCGCGCCCCGTCGTGCCGCGCCCGCCGCGACCAAGACCACGACATGCGATTGCGCGCCGCGTTTTAATCCGTGGTCATTGTCGATTTACCTGTATTGGTTTATCATTCTGTTCTTTATTGCAGCAACGTTTTATATCCTGGGGCGCAGCCACAGTTTATTGCACCCGACGACGGTATCCAATGTTGAAATTACCGAAGAATCCCTGATGGGGGCCGCGGATTTTTATAACCAGGGCAAGGCAAAATTGCTGGCGGGGGACATTGATGACGCGATTGCGGATTTGACCGCCGCCATCAATGCAGACGCCAAATCCATTGATGCGTACATCCTGCGGGGCGAAGCGTATATGCAGCGCGGCGCATACAGCGACGCCTTGGCCGACTTTGATACCGCCATCGAGGCAGACGCCGTCAACGCCGTTGCGTATTACGACCGGGCGCTGTTGAACATGCGTTTGGAAAATTATTCTGCGGCATTAAACGACATTAACAACGCCCTGGCCGCGCGCGCGGTGCGTCCGACCGATGTGTTACAGTTGCGCGATTTGTACGCCAAACGCGGCCAGTTGAATTTGTGGCTGAAAAACTGGGACGGGGCGGTGGCAGATTTCACAAACTCGCTGGCGCGGACAACCGGGATTGTGACGCCGACAGTCTATGCCGAACGTGCCGAAGCGTACACCGCCCTGGGGCAGTATGCAGACGCAATTAATGATTACGCGTCGGCGGTGCGTATCATTTCCGAACAAATCCAAGGCGCCACCACCGCGGCCGAACGCGAAGACTTGTCATCGCGCGCGATGAGCTATTTTGAAAAATCGGCGGCGTTGAACCTGAAACTGGGGAACACCGCATCGGCCCAGGGTGATTTGGAATCGGCATACACGATTGCGGTCGCCCTGAACGATGACGACAGTGTCACACGCCTGCAGGGATTGATTACCGATTTAACCGGTCAAAAATAATTTGGCAAAAATCAAACGCCCCACATGGGGCGTTTTTTTACAGAACATTTCCCGACCCCCCAACCGTTTCCTTTCAGATGACGCATGATATCTTTGTGGTATAAATTGGGGGACCGGGAAATGCGCGAACGGAAATCTTTCCCATAACGCCCACGGACTATAGCGTGTGCGTATCACAAACACAACAGATTTTTTCACACCGTGCAATCGGGGGCGTTACACAGATGTGCCAACGGACATTTGTCGCATTTTGGCCGCAGCGCCGTACACGTATAGCGCCCGTGCAGCACCATCACATGATTGACAATCGAATGATATTTTTGGGGGATTTTTTGTAACAGTTTTTCTTCGACCTTTTCCGGCGTATTGTCATGCGCGCCGACCCATCCGTACCGGTGCGCATTGCGAAATACGTGCGTGTCGACGCCTACATTTGGCATTCCCCACAGAACGTTCATCACGACATTGGCTGTTTTCTGCCCGACACCCGGCAGTTTCATCAGCCGATTCCGGTCATGAAATTCGTCCGGGAATTTATAATCGACATCGTCGGCGCCGGGCGTCTGACACAATGCCGCCGCCAGGCCCATAATCGATTTAGCCTTGTTATTAAAAAACGATATCACACGGATATGTTCCTTTAATCCATCAATCCCAAGTTGCATCATTTTGGCCGGCGTCGGCGCAATGCGAAAGAGTTCGGGCGTAACCTCGTTCACCTTTTTATCCGTCGCCTGGGCCGACAAAACGACCGCCACGGTGAAATTAAATTCGTTCGTGAAATAGAGTTCACTGCGGATATTCATATCCACCGTGGGCGGCACCAGGGTAAAGTAATCGTCCGGTGTTATCATTTTATTCTCACTTACCTAGCGTGATGGCAAAATCGTATCCTTCGATTTGGGTGGCGTTGTCGCCGTCGCCCGGCGTCATGTCGCGGATTAACGCGTCGCGCATGATGCGGTCGCGGTGCGTGTCAATCGCCGCCGCCAACGCGGGGTCCGCCCGGTACGTCATCGTCACACGGTCCGACACGTCGAAATTCAACGCCTTGCGCGTGTCCTGGATATGACGCAGGACGTCGTTGGCCAATCCTTCGACCACCAGTTCGGCGTTCACATCGGTGTCCAAGACCACCACCGCCGTATTATCCGGCAGGGCCGCGCCCGTCACGGAATCTTTGACCGTCAGGCGGGATTCAAATTCATCCGCGTTTAATTCGTGTCCGGCCGCGATTAATTTATCGCCACGGATTTCATAATCGCCAGATTTAACCGCCGGAATGATTTCTTTTAACGCCCCGCCCAGTCTGGCCCCGATTTTCGGCGTAATCAGATACACGAACGTATCCGCGACCGCGTCGACATTGTCGATAAATTCAACCGTCTTGACGTTTAATTCATCGCGAATGATATCCGCATAATCCGATAAATCCGCGCCCGCCACCGTTAATTTGTTCAACGGCAACCGGTTGCGCAGTTTATATTGCTCACGCAGGCGCCCGCCCACCGACACAATCGATTGGACGCGGCGCATATCCGTCACGATTTTTCCATCGTGTCCTGTGACGGCCGGGAACGACGTCAAATGCACCGATTCGGCGCCGCTCAGGTTTTTGTAAATATAATCACTGATAAACGGGGCAAACGGGGCCAACAGCCGCGCGAACATCACCAACACGTAATGCAGTGTGTCGAACGCCGCCTGGTCTTCGTCCCAGAAACGCGCCCGGTTGCGCCGGATGTACCAGTTGTTCAGGACGTCCAAAAACCGCACAAACGCCGCCACGGCCCCATCGGGCGCATAGGCATCCAGCGCGCGGCCCACAACGGATGTCAATTCATCCAATTCCGCCAAGATATATTTATCCAACGCGTTTTCCGACGCCGGCGTGCCACCCGCGGTGATATTTCCCGCGTTCGCGTACAGCGTAAAGAAGTGGTACGCATTCCACAGCGGCGTCAAAATTGTTTTGGCGGTTTCATTGAACACCTTGCCTTCTTTGTCCACAAAGACGGGTTCGGCCTTCATAAAATTCGACCCCAGGATAAACAACCGCACGGCGTCGGCGCCGACCTGGTCAATCTGGTCCCAGGGGTCGACAAAGTTCTTCAACGATTTCGAAAACTTTTTCTTGTTTTCATCCATCACCAACCCGTTGGCCGACACGGTGCGAAACGCCGGTTTATCAAACATCGCCGTCGCCAACACCATCAGCGCATAAAACCACCCGCGGGTTTGGTCTTGGCCTTCGATAATATAATCCGCCGGGAATTCGGCCGCAAACCGGTCTGTGTTTTCAAACGGGTAATGCAGCGACGCCCACGGCATCGACCCCGATTCCACCCAGCAATCCAGCACGTCCGGAATTCGCGTCCATCCGTCTTTTTCCAACGCGTCCAATGTCGGGCGGTGCAAATCGTTGATTTCCACGCCAAAAAATTCCTGGATTTCGGCAATGGACCCAAAGATTTTATATTCCCCATCACGCGTCCAAATCGGCAGCGGCGTTCCCCAGAACCGGTTACGCGAAATCGCCCATGGACGCGCGTTTTCAATCCACATGCGGAACCGTTCGCCGGCCGACGTCCAGTGTACCTGTTTGTTGTTTTCAATCAAACGCTCGCGGATTTTCGGCACGTTGATGTACCACGAATCCGTCGCGCGCTGAATTAACTTTTCCTTGGACCGGTCGCCATAGGGGTAATTATGCTTGTACTGTTCTTTTTTGACCAAATGCCCGCGGGATTTTAACATATCCATAATCTTGCCATTGGCGGCAAAGATATTTTCCCCCGCAAAGTCGCGCACGGTATCGTCAAAGTTCCCGTAATTGTCGACATTCAATAAAACCGGGAACTTCGGGTCGATATTTTTCGCCGCCCAAAAGTCTTCGGCACCATACGCGGGTGCGATATGCACGATACCGGTCCCGTCGGCATCCGACACGTAATCGGCTGGAATAACCTGGTACAGCAAATCGGACAGGCCATTGTAATAATCAAACAGCGGCGTATAACGCAACCCCACCAAATCAGCGCCGGTAATTTCGCCCAATTTTTCCATGCCGTCAAACTGTTTGGCATATGCCCCCAGGCGCGTTGCGGCAATGACATAAACCGCACCATCAGTATCGCGCATCCGGACATAGGTCATTTTGGGATTAACCGCCAGGGCGGAATTGGCCGGCAATGTCCACGGTGTCGTGGTCCAGGCCAACACCCGGTCCCCGTTTTCCAATTCAAACCATACCGTCACAGCATCATCGGTGACGTCGCGGTAATCCTGGGACGCCTCGGAATTTGACACAATGGTGCCGTTGACCCAATCGAACCAGTTGACCGAATAATCCTTGTACAATAATCCTTTGTCATAGAGTGTTTTTAACGTCCACAGCATGGATTCCATGTAATTTTTATCCATGGTTTTGTATCCATACCCATCACCCACATCGACCCAGCGCCCCATCCGTTCGATAAAGCGTTCCCATTCGCTGGTGTATGTCATAACGTCCGCGCGGCACATATCGCAGAACGCGGCAATACCGTCATCGGCCACAATATCCTTGGCGGGGCGACCCTGCTTTTTTTCAACCGAATTTTCGGCCGGCAACCCGTGGCAATCCCACCCCAGTTCGCGACGCACATGTTTGCCCTGCATCGTCTGGAACCGGCAGACCATGTCTTTGACCACCGACACGCCCAAATGTCCCCAATGCGGCAACCCATTGCCAAAGGGGGGACCATCATAAAATGAAAACGGATGGCCCTGTTTGGTCTGATTCAAACTTTTATGAAACGTGTCGTCCGCCCGCCAAAAGGCCAAGATTTCCTGTTCCAATGCGGGAAAGTTGGGTTTTGCATCTGTTTTGGGATATGCCATTGTCGATTTTCCTTTTTTTTCAAATAAAAACGGGCGCCATACGCGCCCGGCCACGTGGCAAAGCGCGGCGGAATCTTATTTAATAATAATTACTTTGTTGCTGTTCATCGGACATCAATTCATGGTGCCGGTTGTCGGACTTGAACCAACGACCCTTTGATTACAAATCAAATGCTCTACCAACTGAGCTAAACCGGCATCGCCCATAACTTTAACCTATTTTTTTTAAATTTCCAGTATTAATTTCATCCGTTTTAGGAATTCTATCGCCTGTTGGAATCGGCGGGGGGATGGTATGCTGAATCCCAAAACGGGGAAAAATGTTGGATTTCTTGATTAATTACGGACTGGTGACCTTTAAATTAATTATGGCCATTGGGGTTGCAGTGATTTACCTGCGCTTTTTTAACGCGACCGGACAATTAAAGCAGATGACGCCCCTGGACGTCATTGTCAACTTTCTGTTGTCGGCGATTTTATCCAACTTTATTTTAAACGACAAAATCACCCTGACCGATTTTGCGGTAATTGTCGTTATCTATGGCATTTTGTTGTACACGTTAAACTGGCTGACGTTCAGGACAAATCTGGGGCGGCGCATTTTCGTTGGCACCCCGCGCGTCATTATCAAAAACGGGGAATTTGACGCCAAAATGATGAAGAAAATGCGCATCAACGCCCGCGACGTGGCGTCCGCCATGCGCGCCCAGAATATTGCCGCCGTCAAAGACGTCAAAACCGCCCAGATTGAACCCAATGGCACCCTGACCGTCATCAAACGCGGCCAACATCAGTATCCTGTCATCGTGATTGACAACGGTATCATTGTCCCCGACGGATTAAAGAAAATAAACCGAACGGAAAAATGGCTGATGAGCCAGTTAAAAAAACGAAAAATCAAAGACCCCGCCGATGTTTTCATTGCCCAGTGGTCGTCTGGCCGACTGAATATTATCCGCAAGTGATTGCCCCCAGAATTTTTATTGTGAACCAGCCTCAATTACGATATAATCAAACTGTTTCGGCGTGTTGCCGAAATGGGGTGTGGAAACCCGGCAAGAGCATTGGCCCCCACCGCAGGCCCATCGTGGCCGCACGTGGACAATGAAGACAATCTCCTGGACCGATTTGGTCAGGAGGGCGCGCGAAATATAAAATACGCGGCACAATTCTCTTGATTGTTTCCAACCTCCTGACCACCCGATATGGTGGTTTTATTTTTAACGGGGGAAAATCGATGAAACGAATAAAACTGTTTGTATTGGGCGTTGTGGGCATTATCCTAACGTCTGGCGGCGCAATGGCGGATTTATGTAATGATTGCCTGCAATATATGTCATGCAACGCTACTGTATATTACAATGGAACGGCATCTGATGAAAGCACCGCAAAAAAAGCGTGTGATTCTGCCATGGACTATTTTGTCCAAACACTGGACAGCCAGGAGGTTGACCTGTCAAATTTTCTATCGAAAACAGGTTATAATGTCGGCATGTCAATTAAATTCGATTTGGATCAGGGTATATTAAAAGAAGATTTCATTATGTTTTCCGGGGGGAGTTATATGTTTAAGTTCTGTAAGGAAAGAGGACTTTGCAACCGCGGAACAGACACCCAATACTTTGATTTGCTAATGGTCCTGGACAAGACCAGAAAGCTTATAAATTTCGATGGCGTTATGCGGACTTGTCCTGATGGGGGGCATTCTAACTGGGAAAGTAGTTTTGCTGGCCTCACGATCGGCAGTTGTTACATCTCGACATTTTCCGACAACACCGGCAGAGGGGAATACCAGGGCAACTGTTATCATGACACAGACCTGGACCTGGAATAAAAAAAATCCCCTGGGCGTCATAAAAAATCATTGTTTTTTATGGACACGCGCCCGGGGGATTTTTTTGTCGAAATTATTTATTTCGCGCGTTCGACGTATTCCATCGTTTCGGTGTTAACGACAATACGTTCACCCTGTTCAATAAAGACCGGAACCTGGACACGCACGCCGTTATCCAAAATGGCGGGTTTGCCGCCGCTGGATGTGGCGGTTTGACCCTTTAACGCGGGTTCGGTTTCTTCGACCACCGCAATCACGGTCTTGGGCAGTGTAATGGACACCGGCTGACCTTCGACCAGGTTGGCCTTGACCCCCATTTCCGGCGCCAGGAATTTCATCTGGTCCCCCAGGGAATCGACCGGCATTGTAAACTGTTCATAATCCGACAGATTCATAAAGAATGCATCCGACCCATCTGAATACAGATACTGGCAATCAACGTCTTCGACCATCAGTTTTTCAACCTTGTCTTCGGCACGCCAACGGTCGCCACCCTTGTTCCCGGTGTCGATATCGCGCAGGTCCGCCTGGACAAAGGCGCCACCTTTGCCGGGTTTAACCTTGGTAATCGATGTCACAGAATACCGCCGCCCGTTGTGGGAAATCACCCATCCGACCCGCATGTCATTTGCAATATATGATGCCATTTGTCATTCCTTTTGTTTATTTAATTATTTGTACGCGTTCTGATAACGCGCAATGCTGTCCATGATGATTTTATCCGCCGCTTCGCGGTCGGCCCATCCGGTAATTTTGGACCATGAATTGGGTTCCAAATCCTTGTAATGCTGGAAAAAATATTCGATTTTCGCCCGCAAAATTTTCGGCAATTCTTCGACATACGACACGTTTTCATAATACGGGTCAATGCGGTCACGCGGCACACAAATGATTTTTTCATCACCGCCGGCCTGGTCTTCCATCAACAGGGCGCCGATGGGATGCACTTCGATAATAACCCCCGGTTGCAGCGGGGCATTGCACACCACCACGCAATCCAACGGGTCACCGTCATCGCCCAGCGTTCCCGGGAAATACCCGTAATTGGCCGGATACGCCACGGGGGTGTGCAAAATACGGTCCACACGCAACAGCCCCGTTGCCTTGTCAATTTCATATTTAACAAATCCGTTTTCCGGCACTTCGATAATGGCGTTCATCTTTTTAGGCGGCATTTTGCCCGGTAAAATCTTTTCAATTTTCATCTTCTATTCCTTAAATTGCGGGTCGCATCATATCACAGATTTTACGCTTTGCAATATTTTAGTCCGCCGTCATCCCCCCGCGCGCCGCATCCACAGATTGGGTCCCCACCGTCACAACACCATTGGCCAAGACCGGGGCGCCGGGGCGCTTGATGGCCGTGCGCCAAAATGCGTCGCCCGTTTTGACATCCAGCGCATATAAGTATCCATCGGTCGCCATGACATAGACCACCGGACCCGCCACCACCATCGGCAGCGCCGTGGCAATCGGGGCGCACCACACCTTGGCACCGGTCGCTGCACGCAAACGACACACCGCATCCCCCAATCCACCGACATAAACCGACGACCCATCCACGATAATCGGGGCAACGATATCCAGCACCGGCGACCCACCGGTTATATTGCTGGCCCGGAAAATGTCCGCCACCCATTCAACATCACGCGTTTTGCGATTGATTTTGACCACTTCGCCGGTGGTCAGCCCCACATACAGATGCCCGCCCGTACAGACGGGCTGTTGACTGCTTTTGACACAATTGCTGGTGGGGAATCCGGTAAAAATCTTTTTATCGCCATGCCAAATGATGTTGGACGTATCCTGGGTATAGGGACAATCAACCGCGTCCCTGGCCGGCGCGTCCTGGGGGGCATTGGGTATTTCAATATTCTGGACGCGTATGGTGCCGGCATCAAAAATGGGCGCGCGCGTCCCGGGCAAAATCGGGTCGTGCGATCCACACGCGGACACAGCCAACACCAACAACAATGAAATCAAGATATTTTTGCGCATAACAATCCCCCCGTTTAATGATTAACGCAATGCCGCGGCGTTGGCCGAAACAATTGCCGGCGCATCTTTGTCGGCGATAATTTTATCCAGAATCTTGGTCGCCGCGGCCGTGTCGCCGGTCGCCATATATTTCTGGGCCAGCATCAGTCGGCTTGTATAGTAAAACGGGGATTTTTTCGTATCCAAATCGGCCAAGTATTTTTCCATATCCGCCACCGTCATATCGTCACCGCGGCGCGCCGCCAAATGAATCCGCGCCAAATCACGGAAATCGCGCGTGGCGCCGCGCGCCGCCAATTTTTCCAGCACGGCCATATCCCCACTGATGACATAGGACTGGAACAATGCCAAATCCGACATCGCACCCGTTGAATCATTGGCCATCGCGGCCAACGCACGCGCATCCATTGATTCAATGGCGGTTTCGTAATTCTGGGCGCGGGCCATGCGGTTGCTGCGCACCGTCTGGACGCCGATTTGCACCCCCACCGCGATAATCATCAGCACCAACGCCCCCGCCACCATCACGCGCCCGTATTTTTTCAGAAAACGCTGGGTCTTTTCGTTGTTTACTTCTTCCCACACCTCGCGGTACAGGGCGTCTTCGGCGTAATCTTCGCGGGTTTTGCGCGGGGCGCGAACATTTTTATTACGTTCCAAAATGGTGGCCATGGAAAATTCTCCTGTCTTGATAAATTGTTTTTTATTGCTATACTATAAAAGTTATGAAAAAGCAAATCAAGAACGCTTTGCCCGCGGTGCAAAACCCGTCGTTGGTGGCCACCCGCGGCGTCAGTGACGACGCGTCGTTGGCCCAGTATATTCAAACGGTTCAAAAATTCCCTGTGTTAACCGCCCAAGAGGAATACCAGTACGCCACCCAATGGACACGCGACCATGACGAAGCCGCGGCGGAAAAACTGGTCGCCAGTCATTTGCGCCTGGTGGTGTCGGTGGCGTATGATTTTCGCAACTATGGCATTCCGGTGGCGGACTTAATTGCCAGCGGAAATATGGGCTTGATGCAGGCGTTACAGAAATTTGACCCCGACCGGGGCTTTCGGTTTTCGACATACGCCATGTTCTGGATTCGGGCGGAAATGTACGAAACCATTTTAAACAATTGGTCCATTGTCAAAATCGGCACATCCGCCAATCAAAAGCGTGTGTTCTTTGGCCTGGCGCGCGCCAAACGGGCGCTGGGGATTATGGACAATACCCTCAGCGATGATCAGACGAAAAAAATCGCCAACTTTTTACAGGTCCCCCAATCCGACGTTGAACGCATGGCGACGCGTGTCGGCGCGCGGGACGTATCGCTGAACGCGCCGGTGGGGACCGATGCGGATGCGCCCGATATTCTGTCAAATTTAACGGACCAATCACGGCCGCCCATTCATGAAATTCTGGAAGAGCGGGAATACCGCACCCGCGCCCGGGATGTCGTCGCGCGGCACCTGGCCGAATTACCCGACCGCGACCGCGAAATCCTGCAAGCACGGCGCCTGGACCGGCCGGCCAAGACATTGGAAATATTGTCCAAGCAATACGGCATATCCCGTGAACGCGTCCGCCAAATCGAAGAACGGGCCTTTGCAAAACTAAGCGCCGCCATCCGCGCGGACATGGGGGAACCAGACGCATGAAAATCCAAAACACCATTTGTACGTTGGCCACGCTGATGCTGGGGGGGCTGATGGCAACCGATGCCGCGGCGTGGGAATACAACCACGGCCGCTATGCGTTTCGATTGACGGGATACGGGACCGTTGGCGTTTTCCAGCCCGAATTCCACGATGGCGACTTTCTGGGGGATTGGCGGGTGCGCGGCCAGACGAACTTTGCCCCGCGCGCGGGCCAGACACTGGGGGCGGTCTATGCCATTGATGCGATTGCGGTCAACGACGGCCGCCCGGTGCGAGAGGCATTTGGTTTCTATGAACACCGCAAATACGGCCGCATTGAATTGGGGGTGACGGATTCCATTGCGCGCAAACTGGGCGTGGGATTGCCGGACGTCGGGGGATTGCGCGTCAATGACCAACCGATATTTTACAAAAAAATCACGCCGGGGGGTCCGGTTATCGGGGATACCGCGCTGTCGACCGGACGGCGCGCGATGCGGATAAATTTGGCATCCATGCCAACCCATGGGGCGCAATACGGCCTGTCGGTGGCGGGATTGACCGACGATTTCAAATTTGCCACGGATATGGGGGTCAAGTTTCGGTATCCAACGGGAAAATTAAAGACGGCCGTGTCCCTGGGGGCGTCATACATGGACGCGCCCGATAATTACCGCGGGGATATGTTCGCGCCCAATGTGACGGCCGATTGGCGCGCCCAGGTATCGGCGGGATTAAATCTGCAGTATAACAGCTGGGTTGTGGGCCTGACGGGGCGGGTTATTTATGATGAAAACCCCATCGGCATCGCGTCCGACGGTATCGCCGCCGGGGCCGGGGTCAGTTATGATTTATTAAAATACAGCGTATCGCTGACGTACCTGTTTTCCGATACAGACGTCTGGGACAACCGGGGTGGTTATATCGACCACACGGGTATCTTGTCCCTGCGGTATAAATACAGCCAGAATGTCGACGGTTGGATGTCAATTGGCATCAGCAGTGAAAAATCGTTTTTGGCAGCCGGATTGCGGGCCACGTTCTAAGGCACACCGGCCTGACATCATTCCTGGGGCGATTGCACACGTCCTGTGCTAGACTTAATCTTATGAAGCAAAAATGTGATTTTAAATATACCGGCGCCATGGTGCTGGGGATGCACGACGCGCTGGTCGAATTATCGGGGATTATTGCAGGCCTGACATTCGCGATTGCCGACCGGCGGGTTATTATCTTAACGGCGGCCATTGCCGGCATCGCGGCCAGTCTGTCGATGGCGGCCGCCAATTTCCAGGCCCAGCGCGCCGACGGCAACAGTGACGCCCTGCGTGCGGCGGCATACACAGGCCTGGCCTATGTCGGGACATGCACGGCGCTAATATTGCCGTTTGTGGTGGTGCCGAACCGATTTGGGGCGTTGTTAATGATGGGGATTATCGCAACGCTGATTATCTTTGGATTTAATTGCGCCGTGGGGTCCAAAAATGGGCGGCCGTTTATGCGGCGCTTTTTGGAAATGTTGGGCATATGTTTCGGGGTGTCACTGGTGTCGTTTTTTATTGGCATCGCGGCCAAATACTTTATGGGCGTATCAATTTGACGCCCCGCGAATCCGGCGCAATACAACCATAATCCCGGCCGGGGTCATCCCCGGAATGCGGGACAGCGCCGCAATGTTTTGGGGCCGCGTCGCACTTAACTTTTCAATCAATTCGTTGGTCAACCCGGGCATTGACGTATAATCAAAATCACGCGGAATTTTTAAATCCATGTCGCGGCGATACGCATCCATTTCACGCATGGCGCGCGCGATGTATCCGGCATAGAATTTGTCGTTTTCGGCGATTGTATCCCCGCGCCGCGCCATCACGGTGTCAAAATAATCCCGCGGCGTCAATCCCAAATCCACCCCCATTTCCCCCAGGCGGGCAATGGCATTATCCGCCCGCAGATGCAGCCGGTATTCCGCGCGCGATGTGAACATCCGGTACGGTTCATCAACCCCCAGTGTCGTGATGTCATCAATCAAGACGCCAATCATGGCCATCGTGCGGTCCAGGTCCAGCGTCGCCAGCCCCCGCGCAAACGCCGCCGCATTGGCCCCCGCAACGATGCCTTGGGCGGCAGCCTCTTCATAGCCGGACGTGCCGTTAATTTGTCCCGCAAAAAACAGGCCCGGGATATCGCGCGCCATCAAATGCGCATCCAACGCGCGCGCGTCAATCGCGTCGTATTCAATCGCATAGCCATAGCGGGCAATGCGCGCGTTTTCCAATCCGGGGATTGTCCGAATCCACATGTCCTGGATATCGGCGCCGAAACTGGTCGATATCCCGTTGGGATAAACCAGCGGACTGTCCAACCCTTCGGGTTCCAGGAACACGTGGTGTGACGCATGCGACGCAAAGCGCATGACTTTGTCCTCTAGCGATGGGCAGTAACGCGGCCCCGTTCCCTGGATATCCCCGTTGTACATCGGCGCGTCCGCAATACGGGCGCGGATAATATCATGTGTCGCCGTGGTCGTATGCGTGATATAGCAGTTTTCGGCATAACAATTGGATTGGTCCCCCAATCCAAACCAATCGTGCGGGGCGTCCGGGGATTGCACCTCGCACACGCTAAAATCAATGGAATCGCGCCAGATGCGGGCGGGTGTCCCGGTTTTTAGCCGCATCAATCGCATCCCCGCCGCGCGCAAGACGTCCGACAAATGGGTGTCGGCGGCCTGGTACGTGCCGTCGTCCATTAACCGCCCCGACGAAATTTTTTCCGCGCCGCGGGTCACGACCCCATTTAAAAATGTCCCGGTCGTCAACACAATGGCGCGCGCCCGGAACCGGTTGTTCACAATTTTATTGTCAATATCCATGGATTCGACCGCCTGAAACAAAACGGTCAGGTTTTGATACGACGCCAAAATATCCACAATCGCGCGATGATATAAATCGCGGTCAATTTGCGCCCGCAACGCCTGCGTCGCCGCGCCATGCGTCGCGTTCAGGGTGCGCCAATGAATCCCCGACCGGTCGGCCGCGCGACCCATGACGCCCCCCAGGGCGTCAATTTCCGCCACCATTTGGGATTTGCCCGGTCCCCCGATACTGGGGTTACAGGACAACGCCCCCAAATCAGATTCGCATTGCGTCATCAGCAACGTCCGCGCCCCGCGGC